>NZ_PNFF01000001.1:1995728-2343374 GCF_028888695.1 Bacillus methanolicus
CTCCTTCGCCGCTGACTTCTTTAATGATTCGATTAATAAAAGTCGATTTGCCGACGTTTGTACAGCCGACAACATATACATTTTTCCCTTGCCTGTATTCATCTATGGCTGCAGCCGTTTCTTTTATAAAATGTCCTTTCGCTGCACTGACAAGAAAAACTTCTTCAGGTTTTAAACCGAGCTCCCTCGCTTCTTGTTTCATCCAATGAATTAGTTTATTGTGTTTTACAGATTTCGGAAGCAAATCTACTTTATTGCCAACGAGCAAGATTTTATTTCCTCCTGCAAAACGGTGCAATCCGGGGAGCCAGCTTCCATTAAAATCAAATATGTCTACAATTTTTACGATTAATGCATCGCTTTTTCCAATCTCATTTAATATTTTTAGAAAATCATCATCAGTCAGATTGACATCCTGAATTTCATTATAATGCTTTAAGCGGAAGCAGCGCTGGCAGATTACCTGGTCTTTTTCTAATGCTGATTTCGGTGCATATCCCAATTCTTGCGGGTCTTCCGTTTGGATCGTTACCCCGCAGCCGATGCATAAATACTTTTCGTCACTCACAAATTAATCCTCCCATGTTATCATGCCTTTTTTTCTGAACCAGCTGAGAATTCCTCTTTCAACTTTTCTGTTAAACCGTGTTAAAAATCCGTCAGTTGATGCTACCGGAACGACTAAAATCGTGTGGAAACCGCTCCAGTTGCCTCCTAATACATCGGTAAGCAATTGATCTCCAATGACAACGGTTTCTTCCTTCCTCAGCCCCATTTGCGATAACGCTTTTTCGAAGGCCCTGCCCATAGGTTTTCTCGCCTTATAAATAAACGGAATATTCAATGGATCAGCAAACGATTTTACCCGTTTCTCATTATTATTCGAAACAATCGTCACTAAAATATCATTTTTTCTCATCTGATCAAACCATTCAATCAGTTTAGGAGTTGCATTAGGGCGGTCCCATTCAACAAGTGTGTTGTCAAGGTCTGTAATAATTCCCTTCACTCCTTTTTCTTTTAAGCTCTCTGGTGTAATTTCAAAAATACTTTTTACATGCTGATCAGGCAAAAAATGCTTTAACAAAATCACTGCACCTCATTACTATTTATCTCATGCTATCAATCATACCGTTATCATCATAACCAATTTAATCGGCAGTTTCAAAATGAATATAAGCATTTCCCGTTTGTTTGTTAAAAACAATTTTTTATAGGGATATTTTCGGCAACATTCCCTAAAAAATAGGTACATGGAACTAGAAAATAAATATTTTTCGACAAACTTATGTTTATTTCAACACTTGTGGATAACCTTATGCACATTTTACACATTGAATTGTATACTATTTTCCAATTTATAAACAACTTAATCACAGGTTATCCACTACATACTGTGGATAAGAGAACGGTTGTTCTAGATGTATTAATTTGATAGAGTAAGGATACAACATGTAACTTACCAATATATGTGTTTCAAATTCGTTTAGAACCTGCTATTTTAAATTGGAGGTGAATGGCTGACATGCACAGACTGTCGGACGAATTACTAATTGAATCATACTACAAAGCACTTGAGTTAAACCTTAGCCAAGATTTTATTCGCCTCATTGAAAAAGAAATTAAACGGCGTTCATTGTCTCACAAAATTAAAGTGTCATCATAAATAGCCCAATTGCGGGCTTTTTCTTTTGCTCTCCAACCAATACAAAAAAATGGTGAATAAGTTATTATTTTGCGCCATTTCATTCACTAGCTTTCTTTAAATATCCGATCTTCTCCCCAACTTTAATATGAAATGGCGGCTTGATCGATGGCAATATTTCGACAGAGTCTTTTTCAAACAATAAAACGACCGTTGAGCCAAATGAGAAGTAAGCCATTTCTTCTCCTTTTGTTAAATAATCCTTATTGTGAATGGCTTCAATCGAATTTACAAACATAGCTCCAACTTTAACCAGTGCCATTAATCCTGCATCATGCTCAATTTCTGTAACCTTACGGAAGTTTTTAGATAATGGAGCCTTTCCATATTTTAAACCAAGTGCATTTACAGGATAAGATTTGTTTCCGAGTGTCCATTGATTCGTTATTTTCCCTGTTACCGGACTGTGAATGCGATGATAATGACTCGGGCTTAAATAAAAAATCATATAAATGCCATCGACGTATTTGCTTAATGAACCGTTACTCCCCAGCATCTCAGAAATAGAGTAGATCTTTCCCTTCACTTCAATCATTTTTTCTGGAGAAATATTGCCGATATCTTCGATTACGGCATCAACCGGGCTTGCAATTGACAAATGATCGGGATCAATGTGCCGGCTCCCTTCTTTTAATTTACGGATAAAGAAATCATGCAGTGTCGGATATTCTTTCAACGCTTTTTCAATTTCTTGCAAATTTATTTGATAAACTCTGGCAAACGATGGAATGATAAAGCGGCTAGCCTTTGAGCCTGCAAATTTTTTTAGAAGGTTTGACGTCCATCTTCCGTTTGTAAGCTCAATAAACAAACGATAAATTCTTGAAATCAACAAGATTACCTCCAACTTGTGTTGAAATACTCTTTACGTACAGTCATAAAAAGCTTAAAATAAAATATTATTATATAATAAAATTACAAGGTTTGCTTCCTTCTTATTTAAAGGGGTGAAAAGAATGTTTTTATCTGATGTTCTTGATCAGACAATCAAAAAAATAAAAGCACAAACAGCCAACGTTTTAACGTTAATGAACTTGGCTTTAGGCGGTTTTGCGATTATTGCTGGAATAAATGGCAATTTAAATTTAAGCTTATTGCTTATTTTTGTTGCCGCTCTTGCTGACCGATTTGATGGAATGGTAGCCAGAAAGTTCAATATTGAATCTGAACTTGGCAAACAATTAGATTCTATGAGTGATATTATATCATTTGGAGTTGCACCTGCACTATTAATATATAAAGGAATTTTATTTGAATTTGGAGCACCCGGAATGTTCTTTACTGTTTTTTATATAGGCTGTGGAGCATTTCGTTTAGCACGCTTTAACATAAGTGAAAACAACGGATTTTTTACCGGTCTTCCAATAACGGCAGCCGGTTGCTTGGCTACGGTAAGCTTCCTTGCCATCCCGTATCTTCCGCCGCAAACATACCTATTTCTTATGATTACCCTTTCCTTGTTAATGGTTAGTCCGTTTAAACTCAGGAAAGTTTAGATTCGTTAAAAAGAGGCTGATCCTTAGGTTTGGATCAGCCTCTTTGCTTTCTAATTGCTGTTCTTTCGTTTTTCTTTTTCCGCACGATAAAACTCATGAAACATTTTCATTAAGGCCCTCTTCTCAATCCTTGAAACATAGCTTCTCGAAATCCCGAGTTCTTTCGCAATTTCCCGCTGTGTTTTTTCTTTTTGAAGATCTAATCCGAAGCGGCCGACAATCACTTCTTTTTCCCGTTCATCTAAAACATCAATATATTCCTTTACTTTTTCAAGTTCCATATTCAATTGAATGGTATCAATTACATCTTCAGATTCTGATTTCAGGACATCAATCAGTGAAATTTCATTCCCTTCTTTGTCCTGTCCAATCGGGTCATGTAATGAAACGTCCTTTTTCGTCTTTTTTAATGCACGAAGATGCATTAATATTTCATTCTCGATACATCTTGCAGCATACGTGGCAAGTTTCGTTCCCTTTCCTTCCGAATAGCTCTCAATAGCTTTAATTAAACCGATTGTACCTATTGAAATAAGATCTTCTGCATCCTCACCGGTATTTTCAAATTTTTTCACAATATGAGCGACCAGCCGCAAATTGTGTTCAATCAGCATATTGCGGGCATGTGTATCACCATCAGCCATCAACCGCAAGTATTTGCGTTCTTCAGCGGCTGACAGCGGTTGAGGAAAGGCATTGTTTTTTACATACGAGACAAGGAAGACAATTTCCTTAACTAAGTAACCAAGTGCCGTTAAAATTCCGGACATTTATTCCACCCCCGCTTTATAGGAATTTCGCCTATAACTAATTCCTATGTAAAACAAAGGTTGATTGTGTCTGTCCCAATGAATTTATTGTATTAATAAAAAAGCACCAACCTATTCTGGTTGATGCATCTTTTTTCATGCAAGTAACCTTTTAAGTTTTATGATTCAGCAGTAACTTCTGCTGCAATAATACAGCCAATTGTGCCAGTGATCAAAAATGCCATAACGATCATGAACATATTCTGCACCCCTCTTGAAATGTTCGAATTCTAATTCGAATTTACCACATTTCCAAGCGATTAATCCTAGAGGGATGTGAACATTTTGTTACTCTTATCATTTCATTTATACGCTCCCACAAAAATAGTAAAAACGCCCTGAAAGTTACAGGACGTTTTACTTTTTCATTAAATATTCACGGCCTTCTTCCATTTCCATCAGCCTTGTTTGGCATTGGTTTGAGAATATAAAGAACAAAACAGAGCCTGCCAAAGATCCGCTCGTTGCTGCCATCATCATATATAAATCCTTCATGACTTTTGTCTCGGACGGTATCACTACACCTAAATAAAAATAAGCACCTACTGCTAACAGAACAACTGCAAAACGTCTAAAATCAACCATTTTTTCGTATAGCTGCTTAGCGTTATGATTCATTTCTACATCACCTGCGCTTTTCTGTTAATCTCTTTATCTACTTTAACATGATTAACAGTATCATTGGTGATGTAATTAATAGTATGGATGGAAACTATTAAAAAACGAACCTCTCATGAAAAGAGGTCCGCTTTCAATTATTTATTTAATGCTTGCTCTAAATCCTCAATTAAATCATCCACATCTTCAAGGCCGACCGAGATACGAACTAAACCGTCCGTAATCCCTAGTTCCGCACGCCGTTCCGGAGGGATGGAGGCATGTGTCATTTTCGCAGGTACAGAAATTAAACTTTCTACTGCTCCAAGACTTTCTGCCAATGTAAAATAGTTAATATTCCGAAGAAGCGTATCAGCTTTTTCCTCACTGCCGACATCAAAGGATACCATTCCGCCGAAGCCTCCGCTTTGTTTCTTGGCTATCTCATGGTTTGGATGTGATTCAAGACCTGGATAGAATACTTTTTTTACAGCCGGATGCTCCTGAAGGAATTGAACAATTCTTCTGGTAGATGATTCGTGCTCTTCCATTCGGATTCCGAGCGTTTTGATTCCTCTCATTAACAGCCATGAATCTTGCGGACCCAACACTCCTCCGGTTGAGTTTTGAATAAAGTGCAAGTCTTCTGCCAATTTGTCGCTGTTTACAACAACTAGTCCGGCAACAACGTCGCTATGGCCGCCAAGGTATTTTGTTGCACTATGAAGAACGATATCCGCTCCAAGTTTGAGCGGCTGCTGCCAGTATGGAGTTGAAAATGTATTATCAACAATCGTCAGCAAATTATGTTTTTTTGCTATTTCAGATGCGGAAGCGATATCAGTAATTTTCAGCAAAGGATTCGTCGGTGTTTCAATATAAATAGCCTTCGTATTCGGTTTGATTTCTTTTTCAATGTTTTCAAGATTGCTCGTGTCGACAAATGTACTGTCAATTCCGAAACGGTTTAGAACCTTTGACATGACCCGATATGTACCGCCGTATACATCATCGGTTAAAAGTACATGGTCCCCGCTGTTAAACAGCATCATGACTGCAGTAATGGCTGCCATCCCGGAACCAAACGCAAAACCCGCTTTCCCGTCTTCTAAATCTTTAATAAGTTCTTCAAGTGCATGGCGGGTCGGATTTCCAGTACGGGAGTATTCAAAGCCTTTGTGGCCTCCAATCCCTTCCTGTTTGTATGTGCTCACTTGATAAATAGGCACTGAAACAGCACCTGTTAACGGATCCCCTGAGATTCCTCCATGAATAAGTTTTGTCTTCTTGCGCACTTAAACCCCTCCTTGATAAATCTTCTTGCTTAAATAACGCTCGCTTCCATCAGGGAAGACCACGACAATATTCGTGCCTCGCTTGGCTATTTTCGCTTCATCCAGTCCCGCTTTCATTGCAGCACCCGATGAACTTCCGACAAGCAGACCTTCTTTCGCAGCCAACTCTTTCACAAGTTGAAACGCATCTTCATCAGAAACAGTATGAATGGCATCAAAATAAGATGTATCCATATAATCCGGCAAAAACTCCATGCCAATCCCTTCTGTTTTATGAGGGCCAGGTTCACCGCCATTTAAAATGGAGCCTTCAGGTTCGACAATCACGGTTTTAATCTCACGATTTTGTTCTTTTAAATAACGTGCGGTCCCCATAAATGTTCCGCCTGTTCCCGCTCCGGCAACGAATACGTCTATCCGTCCATCCATTTGCTCCCATAATTCCGGGCCTAGCGTATGATAATATGTTTCCGGATTGGCAGGGTTGGCGAATTGCTGCGGACAATACGAGCCGGGAATTTCTTCAAGAAGTTCTTTTGCTTTTTCAATCGCGCCTTTCATCCCCTCACTTGTCGGAGTATGAACAATTTTAGCTCCCAATGCTTTCATCAGCTCTTGTTTTTCAAGACTGAATTTTTCGGGCACACAAAAAATAACGTTGATTCCTTTATTTATTGCCGCAAGAGCAAGTCCAATGCCGGTATTTCCGGCAGTCGGCTCAATTAATGTACCGCCTTCTTTTAATTTTCCACTTTCGAATGCATCTTTAAGAAGCGCTAGTCCGAGACGGTCTTTTACACTTCCCCCCGGATTAAAAAATTCTAATTTCGCAAACAGCCTGACTCCTTCAGGAACCGGAAAATGGGTAAGCTCCATGACGGGAGTGTTTCCGATCAATTCATGTACACTTTTATAAACCTTCATTTTTCTCCCTCCGATTTAATTTTTCTCTTTAATGGAGGAAACGATCTTCATCACGAGTGTAGCTGAATTAACTGCAGCTTTTTCCAAATATTGTTGAAATGATACATTTGATTCTTTCCCGGCAATATCAGATAAGGAACGAATGACAACAAATGGGCAACCGAACTGGTAAGAAACTTGGGCAATTGCCGCTGCCTCCATTTCAACTGCTTGAAGGCCGGTAAATTTATTCCGAATCACTTCGACCCGGCCGGGATCATTCATAAAAGAATCTCCGGTTGCGATTAAGCCTTTCACGACTTGTATATCCTTAATTTCTATAGCAGCTGTCTCGGCAATTTGTACTAATTTATGATCTGCTTCAAATGCAGCAGGCAATTGAGGAACCTGGCCGTATTCATAACCGAATGCGGTTACATCTACATCATGGTGGCGCACTTCGGTTGAAATCACTACATCCCCAACATTCAGCTCCGGGTTTAAGCCGCCGGCAGATCCTGTATTAATAACATAATCAGGTTTAAATCTTTCCAAAAGAATGGAAGTGGACATAGCCGCATTCACCTTTCCAATTCCGGAGCGCAATAAGACTACATCCACTCCGTTCAACATCCCGGAAGTAAACTCGCATCCGGCAATTGTTTCAACGCTTCGTTCTTCCATCTTTTCACGCAATAAAGCTACTTCTTCTTCCATAGCTCCGATAATTGCTACTTTCATCCTTTACCCTCTCTTTTAAAGTTTTTCGGCCTCCATAATCCAAACAAAGTCATTGGCTCGCTCAAAGTTGGCTGAGAATCCGTTTTCTTCAAGCATGCTTCTTAATTTTGGAATCGTTGTATAGTATTCTCTTTGCAAGTCTTCTGCCAGATTATGAAAACCTTTTGATAATGCATCTGCGATCGCTTCTTTATAAGCATCTTCAGATTCATACATTGTATCGGCAAATACTATTTTACCACCCTCTTTAAGATGCTTTCCATAGCCAGCAATCGCCTGGCGCTTTTCCTCATCTGTTAAGTGGTGAAATGCATAAGTACTGACAATTGTATCAAAAGAGCGGTCCTTCGGGTAACTTAGAAAATCACCATCCATGATTTTCGCTTTATTGCCAAGTTTTTCTCTCGCAATTTTTCTCATTGAAGGAGAAGGCTCAATTCCGGTAACCGTCAAGCCTTTCTCCAAAAGCTTCAGGGTAAGGTTTCCGGTGCCTACTCCAAATTCAAGTACATGACCATAAGCCCGCTTCGCTACTTCTCCAAGAATTTTTTCGTAATGTAAAAATACTTCTTTATATTCTTCATCATGGCCAGTCACGCTTGAATCATAAGAATCAGCCCAATGCTCAAACAGCTCAATAAATTCTTTCCCCATTTATTCCACGCTCCATATGATTACTCATAATTCCTATGAGTATACTATGATTTAAAACGTAACTTGTTCTCAATTTATCATAAAGAACCCTTATTAAGCAACTACAACATTGCTGGAAAATAGCTTTTCTTCGTGCGATGATTCACTGACAAAGCGTTTCTTGTGAAACTAGCCATAGAATAAGAGGATGGATTTCCATCCTCCCTGCAATTTTCGTTTGCTTGATCCTTAGCCTTGCAGTTCTTCCACCTTGACAGGCTTCCACCCTTGGCCGTCTACCCACTCTATATACACTTTGTACTTTCGTTTATCGCTTTTTGAAGATACTGTACCGACTGATTTATTAGGTCCGTTATTGCCTAAAAACCATACGGTCATATTGCTCTGTTCAATTCCGGTAGCATAAGATATGGCTTGGAGCATTTCTTGCCAGTCAACTGAGCTTTCATCATAAACAGCAGCCGGATGTTCACCGGTTTGCGTGGTGCCAATAGGCTTCCAGCTAGGGTTTACGATTGTCGCCTTGACATCCGGGCTGCTGCCCCCTTCTGTTACAACAGGTTCACTCTCTTCAGTTGAAGTGTCATCGTCGGCTTCTTCAGCTGAAGGTTCCTCTGATTCTTGTTCATAACCTGACTCTTCCTGACTCTCTTCTTCGTATTCTGCTTGTTCATCATTTTCTCGACTTACAGAACGTTTCCCATCATTTTTAACTTGATTTGTTTCTCGTCTCTGTTCTTGATTCCCTGCAGCTTTTTCATCATTTCCTCCAAAGAAAATATTGAAGGAAATGATAACAATAAGAAGGAGCACGATTCCAATTAAACTATTTAAAATGAGATTTGTTTTGCGCCTCTTTTCCCGAATTTTTGACCGGGATACGTATTCATTTTCATTTCCGCCTTTCAAAAGTGTTCCCTCCCTTTTATAAGGATGTCAACATTCTATCATGTCTTTACGGAAACATGAAGAAATTTAACATAAACGTAATAGAGAGAACAGGGTCAAAAGGGATAAGTTTTTATAAACCATGATCATAGTCATAGATCGCTTTTACCATATCGGCAAACAGAGAGTTTACCCCTCCTGTATCATCATAAACTCCGAGATTGACAGTGACGAGTACATATTTTGGGTTTTTATACGGAAAGTACCCTGCAAACCATTTATTGTGAAGCTGTTTGTCATTTTCATAAATGGCTGTTTCAGCTGTGCCTGATTTACCGGCGACCTCATATGGAAGGTTTTGAAGCCATCTTCCGGTCCCATTCTCATTAACAATAACTTCCCGCAATAATTTCTGAAGCTTCATCGCTGTATAAGGAGCGATTGTTTCTCCTTTTATATTTTTTTTTGGAAACTCAAGCATCGTCGTGCCATTTTTATATTCAATTTCTGTTGCCACTCTAACCATTTCTTTTTTTCCGCCTCTTGCGATCGTTGCCATCATGTTTGCAACAGCGAGCGGGGTGGCACGGACTTCATGCTGTCCAATCCCAGAAAGAGCAACAAAATTATCGTCTTTTTTTTCTTCTTCATCCAAAAAGACTCTCCCGGAATCTTCATCTTTCAGTTGTTTAAAATTTTCAAAGTGATAAATATCTCCTTCCCAACCGGTCTTTCCGGTTAAAGAAAGCCGTTCGGCGTAATCCTCCAAAATATCGGAATCAATGTTTTTCAATTCTTTAGCAATCGTTCCAAACGTATTATTGCAACTTCTCGCAAAGCTTTCCGTAAAATTAAGCATTCCATGCTGGAATTTTTCATCAGGCTTACCGTTTATTTTCTTGTTGCAGTCAAACTTTCTTGAAGGATTATCAAGATTATAATCAATAGCAGCTGCAGCAACTACTGTTTTAAAAACAGATCCGATAATCTCTTGTTTCAGCATTCTGTTTGTGATTCCATTTTGATCATATGGATTATTCTTGTTAATACTGGGACGAGATACCATTGCAAGGACACTGTTTGTTTCAACATCCAATAAAACAAGTCCGCCTTTTTTTATCCCTTGTTGATCGACAAGTTTTTCAGCAATGGACTGCAAGTCTTTATCAACTGTTGTTTTTATATTTACCGGATAAAAAGGATTTGCCGGTTCGACATACTTTACATTTATGCCAAAAAGGGGAGCACCATCTCCGTCAACATGAAATACTAGCTTTGATTTTCCTTCAGGCAGCAAAAATTCATCGAAGCTTTCTTCCAATCCTGAAATGCCTATAAGTGTCCTCGGCGACAAGTCTTTATCCGGGTATCTTTTTTGCAATTCAGATGCATTTTCTCCTGTCAGCCCGAGTAATTGTTCTGCAAGTGTGTTCTTGAATTCACTTTTTCGCTCAACCGCAAAAACACCCGGGATTTTTAGAGCATTAATTTCCTCCATTTGTTTGAAAGTAAGCTTCACTGGTTTCGGATCGCCAAAGATAAAAGGATCATCAGCTGAATCCACTTCCCGGATAAGCGTATTTTTAGAGACATGAAGAATACGGGCCACTTCCTCTGCATTCCAGTTCATTTTTTTCAGAAACGGAAACAAGACGAGGACAGGAATTTTTTCATAGTTGATCGGTTCACCGTTTCGATCGACAAAATTTCCCCTTCCATTATCAATAACCATTTCCTGTGACCTTTGCTCAACGCTCGCTTCCAATAAGTTTATCTTTCG
This sequence comes from Bacillus methanolicus, assembly GCF_028888695.1. Lineage (NCBI taxonomy): Bacteria > Bacillati > Bacillota > Bacilli > Caryophanales > Bacillaceae > Bacillus > Bacillus methanolicus. The sequence goes on from NZ_PNFF01000001.1 coordinate 2,006,597, forward strand.
TTTTGAGAAGCTTTCAGTCTGGAACAGTTGAAGTTGCATAAGCCTTCCCATCAAGAGTCCTATGGCAGTTAAACAAATAATGATCCAGATTTTCGCCCGCTTTCTCCACATAAAAAACACCTCGTCAAAAGTGTTGACGAGGCACCTCATTTTCAAACCTGCTAAATGGAAAACGCCCGCACATATCAAGCGTTTTCAATATACTATTTTATCGATATGATCCGGACGTTCATTTCTCCACCAGGAGTTTGAACCGTTACTTCTTCGCCGACTTTGCGGCCAAGTAAGCTTTTTGCAATCGGCGAATCATTTGAAATCTTGCCTTCAAACGGATCAGCTTCTGCGCTTCCGACGATTGTATAAGTTTCTTCATCGCCATCCGGAAGCTCAACGAATGTAACAGAGCGTCCTAATGTTACTGTATCGCTCGCCATTTCATCTTCTTCAATAATTTTTGCATTTCGGATCATATTTTCCAAAATTGTTATACGGCCTTCAACAAACGCCTGCTCTTCTTTCGCTGAATCATACTCTGAGTTCTCTGAAAGATCACCGAAACTGCGGGCAATTTTGATACGCTCCACAACTTCTTTACGTTTAACCGTTTTTAAATGTTCAAGTTCCTGTTCTAGTTTTTCTTTTCCAGCTTTCGTCATCGGGAATACTTTCTCTGCCAAACCACTCACTCCTTCTAATATCCACACAATCCCCCATAAGGATGTGTAATCATTTTATGTAGATGTACTTGCCTTAACACAAATACACAGGAGCGCGTCCTAATTAGGGCGCGCGCAGTAAACGAATGTGTTTAATAATATTATTGCTATTGTTTCATAAAAATGATTTTTGTTCAAGAATTGTTTGAATTTTTGTGACCATTAAATCGATCGCCACAAAATTGTGGCCGCCTTCCGGAATGATAATATCAGCATAGCGCTTTGTCGGCTCAATAAATTGATTATGCATTGGCCGGACTACATTGACATATTGTTCAATGACAGAATCCAATGTCCGCCCTCGCTCTTTAATATCGCGTGTGAGCCTTCTGATAATTCGAAGGTCCGCATCTGTGTCCACAAAAAGCTTAATATCCATTAAATTGCGGAGCCGTTCATCCTCGAGTACTAATATCCCCTCGACAATAATCACATCTTTCGGCTCAACGCGGATGACTTTATTTGAACGCGTATGAAGCGAATAATCATATATCGGCTTATCGATTGGCTCATAATTAATAAGCTTTTTTAAATGCTCAATTAACAGATCATTATCAAAAGCCAGCGGATGGTCGTAATTTGTTTTTAGCCGTTCTTCAAAAGGCAAATGGCTTTGATCTTTATAATAATAATCTTGCTCGATGATTAAGATCGAATGCCCTTTGAAGTGTTCATAAATTGATTTTGTTACACTCGTCTTTCCGGAACCGGAACCTCCGGCAACTCCAATTACAACAGGTTTGCGATTCAAGGGGTTAAATCTCCTTTCGCATCATGTTGTATGGGTAAACTGGTTTATCTACTTTAAACTTAACAATTTGAAGCGGGTGGCGAGCCGCATCAAGCTCATTGCCATCTTCATCCCAAATTTTATCAATAACTTGTGTAAAGTTTTCAATTTCCGGTCCGAAAAATTCTACCTCTTGTCCCGGTTTAAAATGATTGCGCTGCTGCAAAGTAACCATATGTGTCTCAGAATCATAATCCAAAACAAGTCCAACAAAATCAAATTTTGTCTTTTTGCTATGATCGCCGAACATTTGTTCTTGAAACCCGGGAATTCCTTCAAAAAAGGCCGGCGCTGTATCACGGTTTGCACACTTATCGAGTTCTTCAAGCCATTCTTTTTGGATGACAAAATTATCCGGGTCAGCGCAATAAGCATCAATCACTTTTCTGTATACACTTGTAACGGTTGCTACATAGTGAATCGATTTCATTCGTCCTTCAATTTTTAAGCTGTCAATTCCCATTTCAATCATTCGAGGAATGGATTCGATCAGTTTCAAATCTTTAGGGCTCATCGAAAATGGAGCGTCTCCATTTTTAAACAAAGGAACTTCATTATTGCCTTCCAATTTGTAAAGGTCATAATCCCAGCGGCATGACTGGCTGCAGCCTCCGCGGTTTGAATCTCGTGCAGTCATATGGTTGGACAATGTACAGCGTCCGGAATATGCAATGCACATTGCCCCGTGAACAAACATTTCAATTTCAATATCGACTTTTTCTTTAATTTCTTGAATTTCTTTCGCACTTGTTTCACGGGCGAGAACGACGCGCTCAAGTCCTTCTTCTTTCCAATACTGCACTGCTTTCCAGTTTGACAAAGATTGCTGTGTACTTAAATGCACTTCAATTTCCGGTGCAACCCGGCGGCATGTTTCGATAATAAGTGGATCAGCCACGATAATTCCGTGAATTCCGGCTTCTCTTAAGCCGATAAAATATTCTTCAAGACCGTCGATATTTTCGTTATGGGCATAGATATTGGTTGTGACATAAATTTTTGCCCCATATTTATTGGCAAATTCTACTGCTTCTTTCATTTCTTCTAATGTGAAATTGTCGGCATTTGAACGTAATCCGTATTCTTGTCCGCCAATATACACGGCATCGGCACCATAACGAATCGCTACTTTCAATTTTTCTAAATTTCCGGCCGGTGCAAGCAGTTCAGGCTTTTTCACGATCACGCGCTTTCCGTCGACAATTTGTGATATTCTGTCTTTCACGGCTGTCATAGCGCATTCCTCCTTCATTAATAAACGGTTTCTTTAAAGAAAAATCCTGTGTCAAGAGGACGGTTGGCGGGCTGAATTTTTTCAATTTGGGCCAACAGGTCATCTTTCACTTCTTCATATTGATCTGGGTCTTCAACACATAGGTCAATGGCTTTTCTGTACAATTTCGTGACTTCAATAATATAGTCAGGGGTTTTTAAAATCCCGTCAATTTTAAAAGAATCAATGCCTGCCTCAATCATATCCTGCAGTTCATCAATGATACAAATGTCGTTCGGGCTCATAATATGAGTGCCGTTTTCATCTTCAAAAATCGGATACTTATTGTCTCTTTCCTTATCATGCAAAAACATATTTTTTTCTTGAATGCGATTTTCGATTTTCATCATTTTGCCCTGGTACTCAAAGTAATTCCCTATTAGAGAACGTTTTGATTGGAACATCGCCGTCATGCCATGAACTTGAACTTCGATCTCAACTTCAGCATGTTCTTTAATTTCGATAATTTCCTCCATATTAATTTCTCGGGCAAGTACTGCGCGTTTCGCGCCTTTTCTTCCCCAATAATTGCACGTATACCAGTTCGTTGCAGTCGTTTCTGTATTCCAATGAAGTTTCATGTCAGGAGCTGTTTCACGGACAGCCAATAATACTGCCGGATCGCCAAAAATGATGGCATCTGCATTCGAATCCTTTAAAAATTGGACATAATCATTCAGCTCGTCCACTTTGTCATTATGAAAGATCGCATTCATGGCGACATATACTTTTTTATCCTTTGAATGAGCTAGTTCTATCGCTTTTTTCACATCTTCTCTTGAAAACTCGCCGGCAAGGCGCAAACCGTAGCGCTGTTCTCCGACGACAAAAGCATCCGCTCCTGCTTCAGCAAGAGGAATGATATCATTCACGCTCGTCGGCGTCACTAATAATTCTGGCTTTTTCATTGTTTCACCTCTTCTTACTTATCGCGATTCCGTCACCAACCGGAAGAATGACGGTATGAAAATCCGGATGGCTCATCAGCCAGCGGTTAAATTGATCTATTTTTTTCACAAGACTGCGTATGCGTTTGTTTTCAATTTCTGTTTCACATACAAGTCCTTTAAACAGAACATTATCTGTTACAATCATTCCCTTTTCATTAAGAAAAGGAGAATACAGATCAAAAAATCGTTGATATTGGCCTTTTGCAGCATCGATAAAAATGGCATCAAACGGACCGAGCGCTTTTATTTCATCCCCTGCCTCTAGTGCATCACCTTTAATCAGTGTGATTTGTGAATCTTTTCCGGCTTTTTTTATATACTTTTCAGCAAGGGAAAATCTTTCTTCGTCCCTTTCAATTGAAACGATCTTCGTCTCAGGAAGTGCGAAGGCCATTCTTAATGCCGAATAACCGATTGCTGTTCCCACTTCAAGGATCGATTTCGGCTCTTGTATTCTAAAAAGCTGCAGCATTGCTTCGATTCCGAGAGCCTCCATGATCGGTATATGATGATTTTCAGCAAATTGCTCCATTTCCGCCAAAACCGGAGGCCGTTCCGGAAGCAATTGCTCTATATAACCATGCAGCTTATCACCATCCAAGCTGCTCTCACCTCTATCCTGCCTAAAAGCATGGCTGCTTTTAGATTTATCTTTTAGACATGAAAAAATAGCGCTCACAGAAGGATTAAGCTCAAAACTAAGCTCTTTTACCAGCCAAAAAGCTGAAATCCTTAAGGTCCGTGGGTAACGCTATTACAGTGTATATTTATATACTTGAACCATTTTAACATAAATGCCGGGGGAATGCGAATTTTTCTCGCTGATAATAAAATAATAAATTTCAAACCCTGTGTATTACTTTGAATCGAGTTTTTCCTAATCTGGCTCCACATGGAATGCTTCGGAAGCGATACTTCGCACGAAGAAAAGCGTTAGCTTTTCGAGGAGCGCCCAGCCCCTCGAGGTCACAAGCCAAATCACTCCAGAGTCTATCGACTCTTGCGTGATTCGTCTTGTGCTTGTCGGGGCTAAACGGGGCGCTTGCGCCTTTTGTTTTCCCCCAATAAATTATTTATTGGTAATATGTTCAGCCTTTGCCTTATTATGTTCATCCAGCGTTTTTGTAAAAATAACGTCTCCGTCAGCTGTCGCAAGGAAATACAAAAAGTCTGTTTTTTCCGGATTAAGGGCTGCTTCGATAGAAATCGTCCCCGCATTGGCGATCGGTCCTGGCGGGAGGCCTTTATGTTTGTATGTGTTATAGGGAGAATCGACTTCCAAATCCTTATATAGGACCCGTTCTTGATGCTTTCCTTTCGCATACAGAACCGTCGGATCTGTCTGAAGCGGCATGCCTGTTTTAATCCGGTTATAGAATACACTAGCGATTCGGTCACGGTCTGCTTTTTCCGTCGCTTCTTCTTCGACCAGGGAAGCCATCGTTAAAAGTTGATGGACTGAAAAATGCTTTTCTTCCATTTGCCCCTCATATTCTTGTAACACAGATTTCGTTTTATCCAGCATAACAGTTACAATTTCTTCAACAGTCGGATTTTCTTTATAAAAAGAATAAGTTGCCGGGAATAAGTATCCTTCAAGAGGATATTTGACATTTTTATTTAGGATTTCGTCTGTTAAAATATCGGGATACTTTGCCATCATTGCTTTGACGAAACTCTTATTATTCAGTTTATTAAAAACTTCTTCTTCATTCTTGTTTGTTTTTTCCGCAATAATACCTGCGATCTGCTTTAATTGTTTTCCTTCAGGTATCGTAATCTTTAAAACAACTTCCTGCATTGCCTTTCCGGTTTTTAATCTTTCAATAATTTCCGGAATGCTCATAGAAGGTTTCAATTTATAATCCCCGGCCATGAATCCTGACTCATTTTTAAATTTTACATAATACTTAAACACTCGGGCATCTTTAATAATTCCGTTATCCTCTAATATTTGTGCGATACCGCTTACAGAAGAACCTATTGGAATTTCGATATTTTTTTCCGCTTTGCTGCCGGGATCAGCAGGCTCTAATGCAGACTTGATATAAAAATACCCGCCTGCTGTTACTCCTCCTGCAACTAAAAATAATACAACCGCGATAATGAACACGATTTTCCTGACGATCCTTGCTTCAGATTGCAGTTCCAGCAGGTTTTGGCGAATGATTTCTTTTTTCGTTTCTTTCTTGTCCGTTGACATCCTTTTCTGCTCCCCTCCATATATCAAGGGTTTGCTTTGAAAATGTAACCCCTATTTCCATCCTAATCGAGCTGTCCGGCATTATAAGCTTCCGCTTTACATACATTTGAACCATTATACTATAATTTCTTATTTCATTCGCAAAAAATATACAAAATGTATTTGTTTGTTTGAAAGTTCGACAGCTATATTTGACCACATCCATGACAATTTTGTCAAAAAGGTTCAAAAAAACCGGCCTCCTTTTCAAGGGCCGGTTTTCCGCAACTATTCTTCTTCCTGTTCTTCAAGGAATGTATTTAGCACTTCTTCAATCATATCCCATTCTTCTTCAGTTTCAATCGGCATCAATTCGCCTTCTTCACTTTCTTGACCTGGAATGAAGGCAGAAGCATGAATTTCGATTTCATCATCGTCATCCCCATCTTCGCCTACCGGGTAATAAAGCACATATGATTTTCCGAATTCTTCTGAATCAAATGTAAATAATACTTCACAAAGCTGCTCATTGCCATCTTCATCAATTACTGTAATATTGTTTTCACCATGATCCATTTTTCTCACCTCTTAACGTATACTGTCCAAATATCCTTGCAATATCATGGATGCCGCCATTTTATCAATGACTTTTTTGCGTTTTTTTCGGCTGACATCAGCTTCAAGTAAAACTCGTTCCGCAGCCATTGTCGTTAAGCGTTCATCCCATAAAATGACCGGTATGCCGAACCTTTTTTCTAATTCACTCGCGTAAAATTGGCTTGCCTCTCCCCGCGGGCCTATCGTTCCATTCATATTTTTCGGCAGTCCGACAACGATTTTTCCAACATCGTTCTCTTTTATTATTTTGCCAACCTCATCAAAACCAAACTCATTTTCATCTTCATTAATTTTGATCGTTCCAAGCCCCTGTGCTGTCCATCCCAGTTCATCACTTAATGCAATGCCGACTGTTTTTGAGCCGACGTCAAGACCCATTATGCGCATTATTATCCCTCTTTATGCTGTTTTAAGTACGATTTTACCAGTACTTCGATAATTTCGTCGCGTTCAAGCTTACGGATAATATTTCGCGCATCTCTGTGTCTTGGAATGTATGCCGGGTCACCTGAAAGAAGATAACCGACAATTTGATTGATCGGGTTATATCCCTTTTCCTGAAGAGCTTCATACACTTGTAAAAGCACTTCATTTACATCATGCTCAAAAGGCTCTTCAGGAAAATCAAACCTCATTGTTTTATCAAAGGAGCTCATCTAATGCACCTCGCTTCTTGGTTACCAGCGAAAATGGCAAAAAAGCCACACTGTTAACTGTTACCTACATTTTACACTAGTTTGAGCCGATATCAAACGGATTTTATCCATTCTTCAACAAATTGAAGAGCACTGTCAATCTTATTCGGATCTTTTCCGCCCGCTTGAGCCATATCAGGACGGCCTCCGCCTCCGCCCCCGCAGCGAGTCGCTACTTCTTTTACTAGTTTGCCTGCATGGTACCCTTTTTCGATTAAATCTTTTGTTATACCAGCAATAATATTGACTTTTCCATCATGAACACTCGCAAGAACAACGATTACAGAACCGAGTTTTTGCTTTAGATCATCTGCCATATTACGTAAATTGTTCATATCAGCTGCCTGAACTTTTGCAGCAATAAACTTTATGCCATTTACTTCTTTCGCACTGGAAGCAAGGTTTCTTGCTTCAATATTTCCCAATTTTGCAGAAAGCGATTCGTTTTCACGCTGGAGCTGTTTCATTTCAGCCAGTAATGTGTCAATTCTCGCTGCAACATCACGCGGATTTGTTTTTAATTTGCTAGCGGCTTCTTTTAAAATGCCAATTTGCTCATTTAACAATTGGTATGCAGCCTCGCCTGTTACTGCTTCAATCCGCCGTGTACCTGCTCCAATGCCGCTTTCTGAAACAATTTTAAATAAACCGATCACAGAAGTATTCGGAACATGGCACCCGCCGCATAGTTCAAGGCTGTAATCCCCTACTTGGACTACACGGACAATATCTCCGTATTTTTCGCCGAAAAGAGCCATAGCTCCCATTGCTTTTGCTTCATCAATTGGTTTATAGTCAATTTCAACATCGAAATTTCTCCAAATCTTTTCGTTGACAATCGTTTCAATTTTTTCTAATTCTTCAGGTTGAATTTGGCCAAAGTGAGAAAAGTCAAAGCGAAGCCTGTCCGGTCCGACGAAAGACCCAGCCTGATTGACGTGGTCTCCAAGAACATCTTTTAATGCCTGGTGCAATAAATGCGTTGCTGTATGATTTTTAATTATTTTGCCGCGGTTGTGCTCATTAATGGCTGCTCTTACTTGCTGACCTTTTTTAAGGGTTCCTTCTTTCACAACAGCACGATGTAAATGCTGTCCGTTAGGCGCTTTTTGGACATCATTTACTTGAACAACAAGACCATCGGAGACAATTGTTCCTTCATCGGCTATTTGTCCTCCGCTTTCTGCATAAAAAGGAGTGACATCCAGGATGAATTGAACTTCGTCGCCGGCTGTTGCTTCTTCAACAAGCTGGCCGTCTTTCACAATCACAAGAACGGTAGCATTTGCTTCGAGCTGATCATAGCCGATAAACTTGCTTTCTTCCTTAATGTCGCCCAATACTCCTCCCTGCACCTGCATGGATCCTACATCTTGGCGGGCAGAACGGGCGCGCTCACGCTGATTTTCCATTTCTTTTTCAAAACCTTCGTGATCAATCCCCATGCCTTCTTCTTCCGCATATTCTTCGGTAAGTTCCACAGGGAAACCATACGTATCATATAATCGGAACACGTCCAGGCCTGAAATGATTCTGCTTCCTTTTTCTTTCTCTTTCTTGATCACATTTGCCAAAATCGCTAAGCCCTCATGTAAAGTTTCATGGAACCGTTCTTCCTCATTTTTTATTACCTTTTGGATAAATTCTGTTTTCTCTTGGACTTCCGGGTAGTAATCATTCATGATTTCGCCAACTGTCGGAACAAGTTCAAACATGAACGGGCGGTCAATATTAATTTGCTTTGCATAGCGAACTGCCCGGCGAAGCAATCTTCTTATCACATAGCCTCTTCCTTCATTAGAAGGCAATGCGCCGTCACCAACTGCAAATGTAACTGTCCGGATATGGTCAGCAATCACTTTAAATGCCACATCTTTTTCCTTATCTCGACCGTATGATTCACCGGAAATTTTTTCAGTTGCTTTAATGATCGGCAGAAATAAATCAGTGTCAAAGTTGGTAGGGACATTTTGAACAACGGATGCCATGCGTTCAAGACCCATTCCGGTATCAATATTCTTTTTCGGAAGAGGAGTGTATGTACCGTCGGGATTATGGTTAAATTCAGAAAAAACAAGGTTCCATACTTCTAAATAACGATCATTTTCGCCTCCGGGGAATAATTCGGGATCATTCGGATCATCCCCGTACTCAGGGCCTCTGTCATAGAAGATTTCTGTATTAGGTCCGCTTGGCCCTTCTCCGATATCCCAGAAATTCCCTTCCAGACGAATTATTCTGTCTTCCGGAATACCTATTTTTTTATTCCAAATTTCAAATGCTTCATCATCCTCGGGATGAATGGTCACGGATAATCGATCCGGATCGAACCCAATCCATTTTTCATCCGTTAAAAATTCCCAGGCCCATTCAATTGCTTCTTCTTTAAAATAATCACCGATCGAAAAATTTCCAAGCATTTCAAAAAACGTATGGTGGCGGGCAGTTTTTCCTACGTTTTCAATATCATTCGTTCTAATGGATTTTTGAGCATTCGTAATCCGGGGATTATCAGGAACAACCCGGCCATCAAAGTATTTTTTTAATGTTGCAACACCGCTGTTAATCCAAAGAAGAGAAGGATCATCATGTGGAACGAGAGATGCACTCGGTTCGACAGCATGTCCTTTTTCTTTGAAAAATTCAAGAAACATCCTGCGGATTTCAGAACCGGTTAATTTTTTCATTAAGAATCATCTCCTTTTCTAAATTATTAGTTTGTCATTTTCACAACATAAAAAGCTCTCATCCCCTGACAGGGACGAGAGCTGAACTCGCGGTACCACCCTGATTATGGATACAAAATATGCATCCATCTCTCAAATCACCTTAACGCGGTTAAACGGCAGGGGTTAGCTGCACTCCGGATTAGCTTTCTGTTGCCCTTCATCTGGAATTCCTTTCAGCCCGGGGGAATTCCTCTCTTCCATGCATTTGCATTCAGATGGACTGCAACATACTTGATCCTTCTTCATGTTTTCATCTATACCTATAGCCGAATTATAAAGAGTGGATTTACGTTTGTCAATCTTACTCATCGATTCGGTTTTGTTTCCATTTCACGATTTGCTCTTATCATGTGGTCTTTTGCATGTAATAAGGCTACTTTTAAGACCGCTAACACTGGCACCGCAAGAATCAATCCTAATATTCCGCCTATTTCACCTCCGGATAGCAAGGCAAACATAATCATTAATGGATGCATATGAAGACTTTTTCCGACGATCAGCGGTGATAAAATATTCCCTTCTAAAAATTGCAGCGAAAAAACGATAATAATGGCAATTAGAGCCATTTTTACAGACATGGTAACAGCGATAATAACAGCCGGAACCGCGCCGATGATAGGGCCGAAATATGGAATAACATTTGTAATTCCGACAATTAATCCAAGAAGAAGCGGATACTTAATCCCTGCAAACCAAAATAACAATGCAGCACATGAACCAATGATCGCACATACGAGCATTTGGCCGCGTATGTAACCGCCCAGTGATTTATCTACATCCCTTAAAAATAATACCCCTTGTTGCCTCCATTTTCTCGGCGTTAAATACCATACTGCTTTTTTCATGACATCATAATCTTTTAGCATATAAAAAGTGATAAAAGGAATGATTGCGATCATTAAAAGAGAATTGACAATTTTGACGAGACTGTTTACTGTTTTTGACAAAATCCGATCCAATGTTTTTTCAACCGCTAAAATGCTGCTATCAATTTTTTCTTGAAACCCATTTGGCCATGCATGAGTCTTGTTTTGTATTTTTTCAATCCATGTTCTATATTGTTCAGCAACTTCAGGAGCATGTTCTGTTAAATCTTTTAATTGCAAGATGATTGCGGGAATGGCTTTGTAAAGTGTAAATCCTGCGCCCCCAAAAAATAAAAAATAAATGATGGCAATGGCAACTCCCCTGTGAAGCCCTGTTTCATGAAGCTTTTCAACTACAGGATGAAGCAAATAAGTAATAAAAGATGCAATCATAAAAGGGGTTAATACCGATAACACGATCTTAATAACCGGTATCCACACTTCTTGAAGTTTTATGAACACAAAGATTACAATAAACAAAAGAAGGAGGAATCCTAGCCGGTAAAACCATTTCATTTTAATATCCAAACAAATCCCCTCCTCTTCATATTGTTGTTGGACGAAGAAGATTTATTCTTTTAGTGCAAAAAACCCCTGCCAAAAAGTTTGACAAGGGTTAATCAATTGTTCTTCATTAAGCCGGATCGTTATTTTTCTTTAAGAAAGCACTTTTGTAATTCGTTTCTGTAAATTTTTTATTTTTCGATTGGAGATCATATTGTTTTTCTGCGCATAATTATAGGCAACCATACCGGCGCCTAATGCAATGGCTGAGGTCAACATTTTTTTCATTTTTTCTTTCACTCCATCCCGAAAAATTAAATTATAGACTTAAACGGCGATCTTCTTCATCGAACAAATCATCCAGAGAGCTTAATGACCCATCTTCCTCCACTTGATGGGTATAAATAATGTTATTTGAAACTGACAGCTCTATAAAGCAGCTCCAGCAATAATATTGATTAATACCAATTTTTCCAATATCCTTGCTCTGGCAATTCGGACACTTAAACACGGAACGACACCTCACGTAGATTTTACATTAACAATGATGGTATCCTTCCCGATCGCAGGGGGGGCAACGGTTTTAACGACACGCTTCCCTTCCGTTATGTCCGAAAAGAACCCATCCGTTATTTCATACCCTACGATTGTGCCCACTTCTTCCATAAAATATACATCTTCCAATAATCCAAGTTTATCGCCTTCATTCGACATAATCATTTTGCCTGTCAAGCATTGCTTATGTTCTAATGTATAATCAGGCGGAAAATTTATAGGTTCCAATACCTTTTTATCTTCAATCATTACCCCATCCAAGCCGAAGGAAGAGACATTTTCTATCTGGACAGTGAATGTTTTTCGAAAAAGATTGCCTTTTTTAATTAATAATCCTCTTACAATCCCGTTGCTCGAAATATTTAGATCATAAACATGGCCAATTTTTTCGCCGCTTTTCAGTTCATATACAGGGAGCCCTTTTAATAATGAATATGTCCGCAAAGATATCATCCCACCTTTCCGAACATTTTTAGTTTCCGTTGTAAAGACGATTTCATAAGATAAAACATTTTCCAAAAAGAAAAGCAAAAAAAAAGCGCACTTAAAGGCGCCTGTACAACTTTTATCCTTCTTCTTCCACCATAAAATCATAAGGAGTGATATTTTCCATTCCGATCATCGGATCCTCATTCATCAACATCTCTTCGAAAGAAACTAGAGGTTCGGCATTTTCATTCTTTTCTGTCAGCTCAAGTGCAGGAATTTGCTCTTGAAGCTTTTCGCATAGTGAAGTATTGCGTTTTTGATCATCTGTTCTTTCTACACCCATTCTTAAAGCATCTTCTTCACCGCACAAAATAAGAAACTGTTTGCTTCTCGTAATAGCTGTATAAATTAGATTTCTGCGCAGCATTCGGTAATAGCTTCTTACGACAGGAAGGATCACGATTTGAAATTCGCTTCCTTGCGCTTTATGAACAGAACAGCAGTAAGCATGTGTAATTTGGTTAAGGTCCTGGCGGGTATACGTAACTTCTGTCCCTTCAAAAGAGACCACGATCATATCTTGTTTTTCAGTATTTTCTTTGGCATAGAAAATCGATACAATTTCTCCGATGTCTCCGTTAAAAACATTGCTTTCCGGCTGGTTTACGAGCTGAAGAACCTTATCGCCAATCCTGTACTTCACATCCCCGAAAGAGATCTCTTTTCGTGACCCTTCAGGATTCGGATTGAAAATTTCCTGCAATAATACATTCAAGCGATCAATTCCTGCAGGTCCCCGATACATCGGAGCGAGTACTTGAATATCCTTTGCTGAATAGCCTTTTTTCTTCGCATTTAAGGCGACCTTCTCGACAACTTGGGCAATTTGTGCAGTAGTACACTTTATAAACGAACGGTCAGGCTTCGGTTCCGATATTCCTTCAGGCAGTCTGCCATTTTTCATTTCGTGGGCAAGTTCAATGATGGATGACCCTTCAGCTTGGCGATAAATATCTGTCAAACGCACGGTAGGAATTCTTTCCGATTGCAGCAAGTCTTTTAATACTTGCCCCGGTCCCACCGATGGTAATTGGTCTTCATCACCGACAAGGATTACCTGAATTTGTTCAGGCAATGCCTTAAATAATTGATTGGCAAGCCACACATCGACCATAGATGTTTCATCAACAATGAGCAATTTTCCTTCAAGAGGATGATCTTCATTCCGATCAAAGCCTTCCGTGCCATTCCAGCCAAGCAGGCGATGGATGGTCACTGCAGGCAATCCCGTCGATTCACTCATTCTTTTGGCAGCTCGGCCGGTTGGGGCAGCCAGCAAAAACGGGTATGGCTCGTCCTTTCGGTAGTCCTTAGGGTCCAATGAACAGCCGTGCAGTTCGGCATAAAGCTCGACAATTCCTTTTATAACAGTAGTTTTCCCGGTTCCGGGCCCGCCCGTTAAAATCATCATCGGCGACATGAGCGCTGTTTGGATCGCTTCCTTTTGTGTCGGGGCATACTGTACACCAAGTCTTTCTTCCAATTTTCCTAGTGCCAGCAGGAACTCTGATTCAGGAAACTGGTTTTCGTACTCAGTTTGCGATAAGATTCGCTTTATATTTGTTACAAGACCCTTTTCTGCAAAATAAAGGGAAGGCAAATAGATCCTCTTTTCTTCACCAATGATTTTCCCTTCTTCTTGAAGCTTCATAATTTCATTGGAAATATCAGTATAATCAATTTCTTCAGGCTGGTTTTCTTCAAGCAGCTTCTTGACCCTTTCCAATAAATCCTTTGCGTTCAGGAAGACATGTCCTGCTTGCAGGCTCTCATTTTCCAGCGTATATAAACAAGCAGCTCTTATCCTGTCCGGATGGTTTCCTGTTATGCCGAGCTTAAGCCCGAGCTCATCTGCCCGGCCAAAACCGACACCTTCGATATCTTCCACGAGCTTGAAAGGATTAGATTGAATGATGTCAAGGGTTTGTTCCTTATAAACCTGATAAATTCTCATTGACAGCTGCGGACCGAAGCCATATTGATTTAAAGCAATCATTATTTGTTCCAGCCCTTGATGCTCCATGAGCGTATCATACAACATCTTTGCTTTATCCGGAGGAAGCTTTGGTACTGAATCAAGCAGTGACGGCTCATTTAAAATCCTTGAGATGGCATTTTCGCCAAGAGTGGCAACAATATTTTCAGCAGTCTTTTTGCCAATGCCTTTAAAAAGTTCACTTGACAGATAATTAATGACACCTTGCTTGGACTGAGGCATTTCTTTCCTGAAATGATTTGCCTGGAACTGAAGCCCGAACTTCGGGTGCTCCTTCATCTGGCCAAAAAATGTATAAATTTCTTGTTCATGAAGGCGGGGAAAATAGCCTGTAATAACTGCTTCTTTATCTTCATAATTCTCATTTGTTTCTTCCACACGTATACGCAATACAGTGTACAAATTTTGATCATTATGAAAGATTGTAACAATATGTTTGCCTTTTATGTATTTTTGGCCGTCAGCAAACAAATCAAGTGTGTTTTGTTTTTCCGCCATTGTTTCCCATCCTTCTTCGAACGAAATTAACAATTAATGGAGATTGGAATCTCCTTTTTCAATCAATTTTTTCCCATAACCCGCGAGTATATGATCCGGTTGAATAGCAAGAGCTTTTTCAAACATGGCAAGTGCTTTTTCTGCGTTTTCGTTGTAACCGTACGCAACTCCGAGGTTGTAAAATGCATCTGCATGGTCCGGGTCAATGTCAACGCAACGCTCAAATTGCACAATTGCTTCATCAATAAAGTTCTTCTGGGCGAGGCAGAGCCCATACTGAAACCTTGCTTCTGCATCCATTTCATTTAATTCAACGCATCTTTGCAAATAAGGCAGTGCAAGTTTCGGTTGTTCCAACTGAACAAGCGTCATTCCCAGCATAAAGAAGTTATCACTTGATTCAAGGCCCTTTTTCATTGCTTTTTCAAACATATTTTTGGCCTCTTCAAAACGCTGCATTTCATAATATAAATTTCCGACGCTGTAATAAGCTGTTGCGGCATTTTCATCAAGCTCGATCGCTTTTTGAAAAAAATTGAAAGCCTTGTCCGTTTCGCCAATTGCTGAAAGCAAATTTCCAAAATTTATATACGCGATTGGATCTTTAGGATTTTCTTCAATTGCTTCAGAGAAAACTTTGGCAGCTTCTTCCCACTTGCCTTCTTTCATATATTGAATCCCGATTGCGTTTTTATCCATGATTGTTCACGCTCCATTCTATTTGAAAGTATAGCATATTTCTTCGGGGCTTTTTAAGGATCAGATACTCAAAACAAAAGGCTGACTCTAGCTATTGAGTCAGCCACTTCTTTTTTACATTAACCTACATAAGTAAGCAATTCGCCATTTCTAAATATTTGGTCTATCGTACCGCCGCCAAGACATTCTTCACCGTTATAGAACACTACGGCTTGTCCTGGTGTGACTGCTCTTATTGGTTCATGGAAAATCACTTTTGCTTTGTTTCCTTCCATGAGCTGAACAGTGACTTTGTTGTCAGGCTGGCGATAACGGAATTTCGCTGTGCAATCAAACTCCTGCGGCTTTGCATGTTTAGACACCCAGCTTACATTTGTTGCAATGATCGAATCTGAGTAGAGGTGTTCATTATCGAATCCTTGGCCAACATATAAAACATTTCGTTCTAAGTCTTTGCCGATGACAAACCAAGGTTCGCCTGAGCCGCCAATTCCCAGTCCATGTCTTTGGCCAATTGTGTAATACATTAAACCGTCATGTTTTCCTTTCACTTCTCCGTCCATTGTTTCCATATTCCCAGGCTGAGCAGGAAGATAGTTGCTTAAGAATTCTTTAAAGTTTCTTTCCCCGATAAAGCATATTCCCGTACTGTCTTTCTTTGAAGCAGTTGCTAGACCCGCTTCTCTGGCAATTTCCCTAACTTTTGACTTTTCTAAATTGCCGATCGGAAACATTACTTTCTCGAGTGTCTCAGAAGTCAGCTGGTTTAAGAAATACGATTGGTCCTTATTTTCATCAAGGCCCCTGAGCATTTTATGCTCTCCGTCCCGGTATTCAACTCTTGCATAGTGCCCGGTCGCTAAATAATCGGCACCTAAATGAAGGGCATGATCAAGAAAAGCTTTGAATTTAATTTCTTTGTTGCACATGACATCAGGATTTGGAGTTCTGCCTGCTTTGTATTCGTCTAGGAAATAAGTAAATACTTTCTCCCAATATTGCTTTTCAAAATTTACGGCATAGTAAGGGATTCCAATTTGGTTGCAGACGCGGATGACATCCTCGTAATCCTCCGTTGCAGTACATACGCCATTTTCATCTGTATCATCCCAGTTTTTCATAAAGATTCCGATGACATCATACCCTTGCTCTTTTAATAATAATGCCGCAACCGATGAATCCACCCCGCCTGACATTCCGATCACAACTCTTGTATCCTTTGGCGCTTTTTCCACTGTTCTCACCTCGCTGTGCCAAACATTTATCTTATTTGTTTGTCATTCTTTTGACGATTTTCGCTGTTTCGAGTGCCGCTTTTTCAATTTGTTCAGTTGTATTATAAAGTCCAAAACTGAACCTGATCGAATTCCTGATTTTCTCTGAATCTTTTCCGAACATTGCTACGAGCACATGTGATGGATCAACAGATCCTGCTGTACAAGCTGAACCGCTTGATACTGCAATTCCCGCCAAATCCATATTCACAAGCATCGCTTCCACATTTGTTCCGGGAAAGCTTAAGTTTATTACATGCGGCATTGAATTTTCAAGTGAACCGTTAATGCTGAAATCAATGCCTTCTTCTTGAAATTTTTTTATGAGGACATTTTTCCATTCTCGATATTTCTCCCGCCTTGCATCCATCTCTTGCTGACTAATGATGACTGCTTCTTTAAAACCGACAATAGAAGCAACATTTTCAGTCCCGGCACGGCGTTTTCTTTCCTGCTCTCCGCCGAAAATGCGCGGTAAAAGCTTAATGCCATCACGGATGTAAAGAAATCCGATCCCTTTAGGGCCGTTAATCTTATGAGCGGAAACGGACAATAAATCGATCTTGGCTTCATTTACATTTATTTTTTCCAGCCCATATGCTTGTACAGCATCTGTATGAAAAACAGCTTGGTGTTCGGCTAATACTTCCCCTATTTCTTGAATAGGCTGCAAAGTTCCAACTTCGTTGTTTCCATACATGACGGATACAAGAATGGTGTCATCCCGCAAATTCTTTTTAAGATCGCGGGCAGAAACTTTGCCTGTCTCATCAACAGGCAAATATGTGACCTCAAACCCGCGGTTTTCAAGCTCTTTACATGTATTTAGAACGGCATGATGTTCAATTTCAGTTGAAATAATATGCTTGCCTTTGCTTTTATAAGCTTCAGCAATACCAATTAATGCTAAATTGTCAGCTTCTGTTCCGCCGCTAGTAAAAATGATTTCATTCGGCTTGGCGCCAATGCTTTTTGCAAGTACATCTCTCGCCTCATCTACCAAAAGCCGCGCTTCACGCCCAAAAGAATGAATGCTGGATGGGTTGCCGAAATTGGAATTCATGACATTTACTACAGCTTCAATAACTTTTGGATGCATCGGCGAGGTTGCCGCATGATCCAAGTAAATTCGTTCCAAAAGTGCCACCTTCTCTTCCTGTCAATTAAATATAAAACATATAAGAATCCGTTTCGCCATCGCCTGTATAATTCGATAAATCTTCTAATGTTGTATTATCAAGAACTTCTTTTACTGCATCCCTGATTCGAATCCATAATTCCCTTTTAGCCGGCTCTTCGTCTTCAATCCCTTCAACCGGACTGATCGGGCCTTCTAACACACGGATAATATCTCCTGCTGTAATTGTAGAAGGTTCTTTCCCCAAAACATATCCGCCATATGCCCCTCGGATACTTCTAACCAACCCGGCATTTCGTAAGGGCGCTATCAATTGCTCTAAGTAGTGTTCAGATAAGTCGTTTGTTTGGGCAATCGTTTTTAGGGAAATCGGACCTTCTCCATGTCGTTTTGCCAACTCGATCATAATCGTTAATCCATATCTGCCTTTTGTAGAAATTTTCATGCCCCTGCACCTCGATTCGTTTCTTCTCTAGTTTTCATGCCTACCATTATCTCTCTTTTTCTTAAATAGTTAAGCCACCAGTCTGTCAGCCGCTGACATTGAGGTAAAGTAATCCCGACAATCGGTCCAATTGCCATTGTGAATAATATTGTTCCCAAAAATACAGGGCCTTCAAGCTGCCAGCCGATAATAAGGACTATCAATTCTATTCCTGCCCGGACATTTCTCACTTTCCAGCCTGTTTTAGACGTTATGGCAATCATTAGGCTGTCCCTTGGCCCGGCACCTAATTGCGCCGATATGTAAATTCCTATTCCATACCCATTTATGATGACTCCGCATACAAACATAATCATTTTTCCTGTTAGCGTATGAGGAGTTTGCAGAAACGGGAGCATTAAATACATATCGATGAACAGGCCGACAAGCAGCATGTTTAAAAACGTACCAGACTGAGGCAATTCTTTTGAAATAAGAGCGGACACAGTCAAAATAAAAAAACCGACAATGATCGACCAGCTCCCAATTGTCAGTCCAAGCTGATAATACAATCCGACATGCAACACATCCCAAGGCATAGCTCCTAAATCAGCTTTGATAAGGAGTACGATTCCAAACGACATAATGAGTAATCCTGAAATATAAACAATAAACCTTGGCATAACTTGGCCTGTTCTTTTTTCTCTCATTGGTTTAAATGGCTCCTGTTTTCTAACATTTATCTAAACATTCATTTTATCAAAATTCTTAGTATGAAGATAGGCTTTTGCCATTATAGCACATTGTGATCGATCATGCATTTTCATTTTTTCCATAGGGACGTCATTTCCGGTTTTTAAATTCTTCAAGTTTTTTATAGATAGCGGCAAGCCTTTTTTCTTCGCCGGCTTCGATCGGTTGATAATATTTTGTTCCCTTCAAATTGCTTGGGAGGTAGTCTTGCTGAACCCAACCGCCAAAAGTGCCAATCGGGTAATCGTGCGGATACTTATAGCCTACATGTCCTAACTCTTTAGAGCCGGCATAGTGAGCGTCTCGAAGATGTTTAGGGATTTCGCCCACTTTACCTTTTCTAATATCGTCTATCGCTTTGTCTAAGGCCTTATACGCTGAATTGGACTTAGGGGACAGGCACATTTCCACCACAGCAACAGACAAGGGGATGCGGGCTTCCGGTAAGCCTAAACGCTCACTAGCTGTGACGGCTGCCAGCACATTATTTCCAACAGACGTATTCGCTAAACCGATATCTTCATAAGCAATGACTAACAATCTTCGATTTACTGCTGTTAAATCGCCTGTTTCAAGTAAGTGTGCCAAGTAATATAGGGCGGCATCTACATCGCTTCCCCTAATGCTCTTTTGAAGACTGGAAAGAAGATTATAGAAATTAGAACCTTTTTTATCACCATATACACCTACATTGCCAATCATATCGTTTATCGTTTCATCTTCTACAATATAGGTATCGTTGTCTTTTCTGGAAGCATATACAATCGATTCTAATAATGTTAATGATTTTCTGGCATCTCCATTTGATCCGAATGCAATTTTTTGTATGTGTTCATCAGTAATTTGAATGGATAATTTTCCTAACCCTTTTTTCTCGTCATGTAAGGCACGTTTAAGCAGTTCTTGAAGATCTTCTACTGTTAAGCGTGTTAATTGCTTAATTTGTCCGCAACGACTTCGTATAGCCGGATTGACATCGTGAAAAGGATTTTCGGTTGTCGCTCCAATTAAGATGATATCTCCTCGCTCCACATGCGGCAATAAATAGTCTTGTTGCGCTTTGTTAAAACGGTGGATTTCATCTAAAAACAAAATGACTTTCCCCGTTAGACGGGTTTCTTCCACAACATTTTCTACATCTTTTTTGCCTGCTGTCGTTGCATTCAAAGCAATAAAAGGGATTTTCGTCGTTCCTGCTATAGCGTAAGCAATTGAAGTCTTGCCGATCCCCGGTTCACCATATAATAACATTGAAGGAACATACCCATTTTTAATCATTTTATATAAACTAGTATGTTTTCCGATAATATCTTTCTGGCCAACAATTTCATCAATGTTTGTTGGTCTCATTCGATACGCAAGCGGTTCTCCATTCAATTTCCTAACCTCCAACACTGTCCTAAGAAAATTATATACTTAAAAAAATAGGAAACAATATAAAAACTCCACGCGCTTTGCGTGGAGTAATAAATATAATTATGTTTGACAGAGTCCCAATCGTGCCGTCGTTTATGATGCCTTCGTTTTGAACCCGCTCTCCGCAGGTGGGTGCCTTGTTCCGGGCTTATGTAAGTCCTCTTCAAGGAGGCATTTACGCAGCCCGAAAACCCCAGGCTCCCGAAGTTATTGTTGTTCGGTCAAAACTTCAGGATTACCAACGAACACATCAGGACTCTTTATCTGTTGACTGTATATTATCATATTTAGCCAATTCATTTCAAGAAAACAGAAATAGGAATTTACTCACTTTTTTTGACATTAAGTGACAAATGCAGTTCATCCAGCTGGGCCGAACTTACTTCTCCAGGAGCTTCTGTTAACAAGCAGCTAGCACTTGCCGTCTTTGGAAACGCAATGGTATCCCGGAGATTTGTTCTCCCTGCCAACAGCATGACAAGTCGGTCAAGACCAAGCGCAATCCCACCGTGAGGCGGCGTTCCGTATTCAAATGCTTCAAGCAAGAAACCAAATTGTTCTCTTGCTTCTGATTCACTAAAGCCTAGTACTTTAAACATTTTTTCCTGGACGGTTCGTTCAAAAATTCTTAATGAACCTCCTCCAAGCTCATACCCGTTTAAAACGAGATCGTACGCTTGAGCCCGGACAGCATCCGGATTTTGGTCAAGAAGCTCAATATCTTCCCTGAATGGCATCGTAAACGGATGATGGGCTGCATAATAACGGCCTTCCTCTTCATCATATTCCAATAAAGGCCAGTCAGTAATCCATAGGAAATGGAATTTGCTCTTGTCAATCAAATCCAAGTCTTTTCCGAGCTTTGAGCGAAGTGCTCCGAGGGAATCTGCTACAACTGATTTTTTATCTGCAACAAATAACAAAAGGTCTCCTTTTTCAACTTCCAAGGCTGCATGAATCGCGTTTTGTTCTTCATCAGACAGGAATTTTGCAATAGGACCTTTCAGACCTTCTTCTTCTGCCTTAAGCCAGGCCAAACCCTTTGCTCCATAACGGGAAACAAATTCTGTTAATGAATCAATATCTTTCCTTGAATATTTGACACTAGCTCCCTTTACATTAATCGCCTTCACTTGGCCGCCATTCGCTACAGCATTCGCGAAAACTTTAAAGCTTGAATTTTTGACGATCTCAGATAAGTCAATTAATTCAAGCCCAAACCGTGTATCAGGCTTATCTGTTCCGTAACGGCTCATTGCATCATGATAGGTCATTCGCGGAAAAGGCGTCTCAATGTCCATCCCTTTTACATCTTTCATGACCTTTTTCATCATTTCTTCCATTAAAGACATGATGTCTTCCTGACTCATGAAGCTTGTTTCGATATCGACCTGTGTAAACTCCGGCTGCCGATCTGCCCGCAAGTCTTCATCCCTGAAACAGCGGGCTATTTGATAATATCTTTCGACTCCTCCAACCATCAACAGCTGTTTAAAAATTTGCGGAGATTGCGGAAGAGCAAAGAATTCACCTGGATGAACACGGCTCGGAACAAGATAATCGCGTGCTCCTTCCGGGGTGCTTTTTGTTAAAATCGGTGTTTCAATATCTAAAAATCCTTCACTGTCAAGAAAATCACGAATCGCTTTTGTGACTTGATGGCGCATTTTTAATGTTTCAAACATGATAGGACGCCTCAAGTCCAAGTAACGGTATTTTAAGCGAACTTCTTCTGATACATCTGTATGGTCGGCAATGACGAATGGAGGATTTTTTGCTTCATTCAAAATTGTTACTTTCTCAGCTTGAATTTCCACTTTCCCGGTTTTTAAATTTTCATTAATCGTGCCCTCTTCACGGGCCACAACTGTTCCTTCTATATCCAGCACATATTCAGAACGGATTTTTTCAGCCGCCTCTAACGCTTCCTTTGATATATCCGGATTAAAAACGACTTGAATAATTCCTGTCCGGTCGCGAAGATCGACAAAGATTACTCCCCCTAAATCACGGCGCTTTTGAACCCATCCTTTCAACGTTACTTTTTTACCGATTGCTTCTTCTGTTACTTCACCGCAAAAATATGTCCTTCCGAACATTTTCGATCCTCCTCTATTGATAAATCTCTTTAAATTTTTCAACGAATGAAGCTAGTTCCAGCTCCACTTGCTCACCTGATTCCATGTTTTTCACACTAATCTTATTTGCTTTTAGTTCATCATCGCCTAATACCGCTACGAATTTAGCATTCAAGCGGTCGGCAGCCTTGAACTGTGCTTTTACTTTCCGGTCAAGATAGTCTCTTTCAGCGGAAAACCCTTCATTTCTTAACTTGTATAGCAACTTCACCGTATAATCTTTTGCATCTTCGCCTAATGAAACAAGATAACAATCAAGTTTTTCATTCAACGGAAGTGTGACTCCTTCAGCCTCAAGTGCCGCAATAAGCCGTTCAATGCTTAATGCAAATCCGATGCCCGGAGTTTCCGGCCCCCCTAATTCTTCGGCAAGACCATTGTATCTTCCGCCGCCGCATAAAGTTGTAATCGCTCCAAACCCTTCTGCATCGCTCATAATTTCAAATGCAGTGTGGTTATAATAATCAAGACCGCGCACAAGGTTGGAATCAACTTCAAATTCAATATTAAGGTCGGTTAAATATGCTTGTACTTTTTCAAAGTAGGCTCGGGATTCATCATTCAAGTAATCGAGAATCGACGGTGCCGTTTTCATTAATTCATGGTCGCGGTCTTGTTTGCAGTCAAGGATCCTCATCGGGTTTTTTTCCAGCCTGTTTTGGCAATCTGAACAAAATTCACCGATTCGCGGCTGAAAATGGTTAATTAACGCTTCTCGGTGAGCACTGCGGCTTTCTTTGTCGCCGAGGCTATTAATAACCACCTTTAATTTCTTTAAACCAAGTTCTTTGTAAAGAGAAACGGCTAAGGAAATGACTTCAGCATCAATTGCCGGGTCAGCGCTTCCCATCGCTTCAACCCCAAATTGCACGAATTGGCGGTACCGGCCTGCCTGCGGCCGTTCGTAGCGAAACATCGGCCCCATATAATATAGCTTTACAGGCTGGCTCGCATTTCCGTACATTTTATTTTCTATAAAGGACCTTACGACTGGAGCTGTACCTTCCGGACGCAATGTTAAGCTTCTCTTTCCTCTGTCCTCAAACGTGTACATTTCTTTTTGGACAATATCTGTTGTATCCCCAACACCTCTAAGAAACAATTCAGTATGCTCAAAAATGGGGGTCCTTATTTCTTGATATTGAAACCTGCGGCATAATTCCCTGGCTTTCATTTCAATATATTGCCATTTTTCTACCTGGCCGGGCAGAATATCCTGTGTTCCTCTTGGTATACGGATTGACATGACCATCCTCCTGTTCATTTCTTTTGATATGTATAAGTGAAAAATAAAAAACCCCCGCTCCCTTGTTTCATTAAAAAACAAGGGACGAGAGTTTGTTTTTCCCGTGGTGCCACCCTAATTGAAGCGCAAAAGTGCACTTCCACTTTTAGCAGTTAACGCCTGCGCACGTTCTTCTCCTAATAGAGGACAAACCTTTTTCAGAGAGAAACCTACGGAGTGTTCTTTCATTAAGTCATCATGCAGAAATGTTTTCAGCCAAGACATTTCCTCTCTTTTCATGTGGGTCTTAATTACTCTTCTCCATCATCGGTTTTTCTAAAACTAGCTTTTTTAATTACATTATCATACGGAGAATCGTGTCGATTGTCAAGAGTGATTTAACTGAGTACAGGAGAATCCTTTACGAACGCTCCAGTCTTTTTTTCAGCTTTCTGACATTCCTGATTGACAAACCGAATTCAGAAGCCAATTCAAACATATTTTCATTTTGCTCTTTTTGAATAAAATCATGAAAATCAACACCGAGAATTTGATTTTCTCCTAAACTTGCAGACATTCCTTTTTCACTGAATCTCATCGTGATCACCTTTCGTTCATTTGTCACTGTATATTGTTCCCATGCTTCCGCGAAAAATATCGTTCTTTTTTCCATATTCTTGATCATTCGTTTAAAAACGATAGGATGTTTGTCCGATATTAACAATTAGGGAATGATTTTTCCATGTGTGTCCGCTAAAATAACAATAAATAACAGAAGAATGGAGGGAGCTATTTGCTCAAAAAAAGAGCAGTTTTTGTTCTGATTTGCTTCATTCTGCTTTTCGGCGGAATCGGACCTGCACCTGTTCCCGCTAAGAAGAATCAAGAAAACACAGGAATGGTGACGACGGACGGATTAAGGGTGCGGAAAGGACCGGGAACAGACTTTAAAGTCATCGGATCACTAAATAAAGGCCAAGTGATAACCATACTTGAAACAAATGAAAACTGGGCAAAAATCCAAACTTCTTTTGGTGTAGGCTGGGTTGCCAAGGAGTATGTAAGCTTTCAAACAACAAATCTTGCTATAACGGACAAGCCTCCCGTATCGAAAAAAAATAATGGAAAGATTACGATAAACTCATTAAACGTCCGTAGCTCTCCTTCTTTACATGGAAGTATTATCGGAAAGCTCCAAAGAGGAGAAGAAGTAACGGTTCTTTCACAAAGAGGAGATTGGACAGAAATCAGCTTTTCGGGGAAATCAGCATGGATCAGCAGCGAATATGTACTCGTTGAGAAAAAAGGCAGCAAGAAAAAATCAACAACACAACTTTCTTCTAATCTTGCCGGTGTGATCGGAACTGTCACAGCCACAACCCTGACTGTCCGTGACAAAGGGAACCTAAATGGAAACATCATCGGTTCTGTTTCAAAAGGACAATCGTTTCAAATCGATGAAGAAATAAATAACTGGGCTAAAATCGAATGGAAGCCCGGGAAATTCGGCTGGGTTGCCAACTGGTTTCTCGATAAAACTGAAGCAGGCGGCAATAAGTCTGAAGGACAAAACGTAAAGAACAGTACCTTAACAATAATCCATAACGGAACAAATCTTCGAAAAAGCCCAAGTGCCCATTCTGAAATCGTTCGGCGAGCAAACGAAGGAGAAACATTTCAGATTGTCAGTTTGCAAAATGATTGGTATGAAATCCGCCTTCAAAATGGAACAACTGCATTTGTTGCAGGTTGGATCGTTAGTGTTAAAGGCAACACGCCGCAAGTGGAAAAACCTGGTGCAGACATGCATTTGAAAAATAAAACGATCGTCCTGGATCCGGGACATGG
Source organism: Bacillus methanolicus (assembly GCF_028888695.1). Taxonomy (NCBI): domain Bacteria; kingdom Bacillati; phylum Bacillota; class Bacilli; order Caryophanales; family Bacillaceae; genus Bacillus; species Bacillus methanolicus. The sequence goes on from NZ_PNFF01000001.1 coordinate 2,032,373, forward strand.
GGGAAGGGATAATGGAACGACGGGAATAAGAGGAACACTGGAAAAACAAGTAACACTTAAAACCGCAAAGTTATTATATGACAAAATAAAGGCATCCGGGGCAAATGTCATTCTTACAAGAAACGATGATACATATATCTCTTTAAGCTCGCGGGTCAGCACCGCAAAGTATCATAATGCGGATGCATTTATCAGCATTCACTATGACAGCATTAAGGACCGCAGCATACGCGGAATTACAAGTTATTATTATCACTCATTCCAAAAACCTTTAGCTGCATCCGTCCATTTAGCAACAATCAGCCAGACAAAAATGAAAGATCGAGGTGTTCGTTTCGGCGATTACCATGTGCTCAGGGAAACGAACAAAAATGCCATTCTGCTTGAGCTCGGTTATTTAAGCAATCCTGCAGAAGAAATGCTCGTTACCTCGGAACAATACCAGGAATCAGTATCTTCAGGTATATTTCAAGGTCTGGCAAGATATTTTAAGCATTAAGAAAGAGGCTGACCGGAAAGGTAAGAAGCTATTACCTATAGGTCATCCTCTTATTAGAATGAAATAAAATCAAAAAATCCATATAATAATTATTTATTGAACGCCGAATTTTAGAAAAGAAAAAAACAAAGAAATGATTTACTATTTCTCCGTTTTTAAATGATCATCCTATTTGCTTTCAACAATCAATGTTACAGGTCCGTCATTAATTAACTGGACATCCATCATTGCGCCGAATTTTCCCGTCTCGACCTTCAGTCCTTTTTCCCTGAGAAACGCGTTAAAAGCTTCATAGATATTTAAAGCTTGCTCAGGTTTTGCCGCTTCCATGAAGTTGGGCCGCCTTCCTTTCCGGCAATCTCCATACAATGTGAATTGAGACACAGACAGGATTTCACCACCGACATCCAAAAGCGATAAATTCATCTTTCCGTTTTCATCCTCGAATACTCGAAGATTAGCAATTTTGTCGGCAAGAAATTTGGCATCCTCTTCCTTATCATGATGGGTGACTCCGACAAGGAGAACGAGACCTTTGCTTATTTCTCCAACGATGTTTCCATCTACCGTCACTTTTGCTTCTTTGCTTCTCTGCAAGACAACTCTCATGATTGCTCTCCTTAGTTCATAATCCTTCTAACTGCATAAATATCAGGAATTTGTTTAATGCGATCTACTACCTTTTGAAGGTGGCTGACATTATGAATAGCAATGGACATAATAATCGTCGCAACTTTATTTCGATCTGATTTTCCGGAAACTGCAGAAATGTTTGTTTTTGTTTCATTCACAGCCTGAAGAACCTCATTTAACAGCCCTCTCCGGTCATATCCGCTTATTTCGATATCCACATTATATTCTTTCCGATCATTGAGTCCTGTTTCCCATTCAACCGGAATAAGCCTCTCCTTTGCATCACCCGTATTAATATTCGGACAATCAGACCGGTGGACAGAAACTCCTCTTCCTTTCGTAATAAAGCCGACAATTTCATCTCCCGGAACCGGATTACAGCATCGTGAAAGCCGAATTAATAGATTGTCAATACCTGATACGCGAACACCAGATTCCCGTTTTTTGACAGATGGAAAAGATTTTAGTTCATTAACCGCATGAGAAATAGTTGTTACCTGTTCTAGATCACGCTTCTTCCGCCATTTTTCCGTTAATCGATTCGCAACTTGAAGAGCGGTAATACCGTTGTACCCTACTGCTGCATACATATCCTCTTCATTGGCAAAATTAAATTTTTCTGTAACTCGCATAATATTTTCGGCGGTCATAATTTCTTTTATATCGAAATCCATGTTCCGGATTTCCTTCTCAACCATTTCTCTTCCTTTTTCAACATTTTCTTCTTTTCGCTGCTTTTTAAAGAACTGGCGGATTTTATTTTTTGCCTGTGACGTTTGGGCGAGTTTCAGCCAGTCCTGGCTCGGTCCATAGGAATGTTTGGAAGTTAAAATTTCAACAATATCTCCCGTTTGCAATTTATAATCAAGTGTAACCATTTTCCCGTTTACTTTAGCGCCGATTGTCTTATTTCCAATTTCAGAGTGAATTCTGTAGGCAAAATCAATCGGTACGGAACCGGCAGGCAGTTCAATGACATCACCCTTCGGTGTAAACACGAAGACCATATCTGAAAACAAATCAATTTTTAATGATTCCATAAATTCTTCTGCGTTCGCAGTATCATTTTGAAATTCGAGAATTTCACGGAACCATGTAAGCTTTTCTTCAAAGGAAGAATTCTCGTTTACTGATTTCCCCTCTTTATAAGCCCAGTGAGCAGCAATTCCGTATTCGGCTATACGGTGCATTTCAAACGTGCGGATTTGGACTTCCAGAGGGTCCCCTTTTGGGCCAATCACTGTCGTATGAAGTGATTGGTACATATTCGGTTTCGGCATTGCAATATAATCTTTAAACCGCCCCGGCATTGGCTTCCAGCACGTATGAATGATGCCAAGAACAGCATAACAGTCTTTTATGCTGTTTACGACAATTCTGACAGCAAGAAGATCGTAAATTTCATTAAACTGTTTATTCTGAAGAGCCATCTTTCGATAGATACTATAAATATGCTTTGGCCGGCCGGAAATTTCCGCTTTAATGGAAACTTCATTAAGCCTGTTTCGGACCTCTTCAATCACTTCATCAAGATATTGCTCCCGCTCTGCCCGCTTTTTCTTCATTAAATTGACAATTCGATAATATTGCTGAGGATTTAAATATCTTAATGCCGTATCTTCGAGTTCCCATTTTATCTTTGAAATTCCAAGACGATGTGCGAGCGGAGCAAAAATTTCGAGCGTTTCATTCGAAATACGTCTCTGCTTTTCAAGAGGCAAATGCTTAAGTGTCCTCATATTATGAAGGCGGTCGGCAAGTTTAATTAATATGACGCGAATATCCTGAGCCATCGCTACAAACATTTTTCGGTGGTTTTCAGCTTGCTGCTCTTCGTGCGATTTATATTTTATTTTTCCGAGCTTTGTTACACCATCGACAAGCATGGCCACTTCATCGTTAAAAGCTTCTCTCATTTCCTCTAACGTTACATCTGTATCTTCGACAACATCGTGAAGAAAGCCGGCGGCAACCGTAATCGGATCCATCTCCAAGTCAGCAAGAATCCCCGCCACTTGGATCGGATGGATAATGTAAGGTTCTCCGGATTTCCTGTATTGGTCTGAATGAGCAGCTTTGGCAAACTCGTAAGCCTTTTTTACCAGGTTCACATGCTCTTCATTTAAATATTTTCGAGTGCAGTCGATGACTTGTTCGGCGGTTAACACTTGATCATTCGCCATGGAATCACCTTTGTTTTCTTTCATGTATTTTAAATGCTCAAAGCTTTAAATTAAATTGTTACAATCATCATTCCGCTTATCTTGTGATTGTTTACTATTATCGAAAAAAAATCGAGAGATGTAAAGTGAAGAATGCTTTTTTTTTTGTGTAAAAATAAAAATTTGTCGAAAACTGTCATTTCGAATAAATTTTCAAACAGCTTCATGTAAAAAGAGCACTACAAATCGAGTGCTCTCTTCATCATTAATACTGCATTAAAGTTAAAATATCATAGCCTTCAAGCTTTCTGCGTCCTTCCAAGTAAGTCAGCTCAATTAAAAATGCTATTCCGGCCACAACTCCCCCGAGCTTTTCTACTAATTTAACAGTCGCTTCAATTGTGCCGCCAGTCGCAAGCAAGTCATCTGTAATTAAGACTCGCTGACCGGGCTTGATTGCATCTTTATGAATTGTTAATACGTCTTCTCCATATTCAAGACCATATTTGACTTTTATTGTTTCACGAGGAAGTTTTCCATCCTTGCGGACAGGCGCAAAACCGACTCCCAATGAATATGCGACAGGGCAGCCGATAATAAAGCCTCTTGCTTCAGGACCTACGACAATATCTATATTCTTTTCCCGCGCATATTCAACAATCTGGTCTGTTGCATATTTATATGCAGCACCATTATCCATCAATGTAGTAATATCTTTAAATTGAATGCCAGGCTTTGGCCAATCAGGAACAATCGTAACGTATTGTTTTAAATCCATTCTTTCATTGCCTCCTCATTTTTCACCGACTCTTGGAAGACCTTGTCGAACCAGCTTTTTAACTGCTGAAACGAAGAATATAACAAATCATTTTCCAGAGTATATTGTGCCAGCTTATTTTGATAAGTTTTTGAATCTGTTAGATCGCGTTTGTTAATATTTTTTTCTAGTGTAATGAAACCATTGTTTATTGTAACAAAATTCAATTCAAAAAACACCTGAGACATAAATTCAATTGTTTCTTTCGTCCAGCCTCTGTATTTGGCAAGTTCATCCCCATGGCGTTTAAGATCAAACGTTCCTTTTTTTGCTAAAAAAGCATAGAACCACTTGAAATGGTCCCTCGTCGGCATGGTACTAAAAAAGTCACTGTCTTCTTTATAGAATTGGGCGAATATTCGGGCAGGCTTTTTGCCAGCTAAAAGACTTTCCAATATTTCCCTGGATGGCGGCAGATCAGCCAAGACGAGATTTAAACCGTCAATATCCATCTTTACAGCTTCTTCACATGAAGTTATCAGATGGATTTCATCATCCAGCACCCCTTTAAATTTTGGCACATTCTCTTTGTTAAAAACGACCCACTTTCGATTTTCCCGCGGAACAAACTCTGTTATTTTATCAAAGCGCTTAAGACCGCGAAAATCAAAGAGCTGCCACGATTGAACAGCTAAATCTTGAAGATAAACTTGCGGTTTGCGGATATTGTTCCACTCATTAATGGCCAATTCTCCAATTACCGATAATTTTGAAAAAGGGGAAATATGTTCATATAAATGCCCCATCCCAAAACCGACGCCATCAAGCGATGCTCCATCATTTTCAATAGTTATTTTCAGATGGCTTTGATCGGAGCCGATTTTTCGAATGGCTGCAATATTGGCATTTTCTATCAGCACTTTCGGTTTTGGATTATCCACGCCGTAAGGAGCAAGCATTTGCAATTGCTCGATCGCGGTTAAACTAATATCGCTTAATTCAATTTTTCCATCCAAATTGGTTTTCCGGATAAAATCTTCTTCTGTCAACTGTTCTTTTGCCAATGCATTAAGCCTGAAACGAAGCTCATCCACATCTTCGAGATGTAAAGTCATCCCTGCTGCCATTGGATGACCTCCAAAATGCGGCAAAATATCTCTGCATGCAGAAAGGTTTTTAAACAAATCAAAACCGTCTATACTTCTTGCAGAACCTTTTGCCAACCCTTTTTCAGTGTCAAAACTAAAAACAATCACGGGTCTGTAAAACTTCTCCACCAGTCTTGAAGCAACAATTCCAATCACTCCGGAATTCCAGCCTTCTTTTCCAATAACAAGAACTTGATATTCTTCAGGCGGATAAAAGCTTTCAACTTCTTTTACGGCTTCTTCTGTAATCTCATTCACAAGCTCTTGCCGTTCCTTATTTAACAGGTCGATTTTTTCAGCAAGCATTTCAGCTTTACGCTGATCTTCTGTTAATAATAAATCGACGGCCGATTCTGCGCTCTCGAGCCTTCCGGCGGCATTAAGCCGCGGAGCAATGACAAAGCCGATCGTTTCTTCATCAATCAATTCCGGTTCGATGCCGCTTAATTTGAGCAACCTTTGAAGGCCGATGTTTTTCGTTGCTTTCAATTGTTGAATTCCTTTATGGGCGATCAGGCGGTTTTCTCCTTTAAGAGAAACTAGATCTGCAATCGTTCCGATTGCTGCAATTTCAAGAAGGTGTTCCGGCACATTTCCATAAAGTGCGTGGGCAAGCTTAAAAGCTACTCCTACACCCGCTAATTCACGAAATGGATATGTACTGTCTTCCCGTTTCGGATGAATAATCGCCAAAGCTTTGGGAAGAACGGGTCCTGGTTCGTGATGATCAGTAATGATTAAATCGATGCCAAGGTCACTGGCAACGTCAGCTTCGTGAAGGGCCGAAATACCTGTGTCAACCGTTATTATAAGCTTAAACCCTCTTTTTGCTGCCAGCCTGAAAGCCGCTTCATTTGGACCATATCCTTCAGTAAAGCGGTTTGGTATATAATATTCAACATTTGCCCCCAAATCTCTTAATGTCATCATCATAACGGAGGTGCTGCTGACTCCATCAGCATCATAGTCGCCGTATACTAATATCGGCTCTTGCCTTTCGATCGCGAGGCGAATCCTTTCAACAGCTTTATCCATATCCTTTAATAAATAAGGATCATGAAAAGACTGATCTTTTGGAAAAAGAAAATACCGTGCACTTTCCACGGTATCGATTCCGCGATTAACAAGCAACGATGCTACCAGGGGAGTAATGTTTAAATCTTGTACTAACTTTTCTGCTTTCTGCCGGTCAGATTGTCGGACAACCCACCTTGTTTTTGACTTTAACATACGTTCACCCCTTAGCTTTTCTATTATACAAAAGGGGGCAGACAGATTCAACGAAAAGCTGAAGCGGCTCCATCAAGGTGAATCGAAATGCGAATAAGTAAAACCGGGCGGTCCCGGTTTTTTGTTTGGTTAGTCCTTAAAATGTGTTCGACGGCTCATATTTTGGATTAAAGGCTCAAATGCGTAAACGACGGCTCATTTATCATAATTAAGGCTCCTATTTAAAAACGACGACTCAGATTTCAAAATAAAGGCTCATTTACACAAGCGACGGCTACTAAATTCCTTGATCATGTTTCAAAGCGAGTAAATCCATCATCTTTCAGCTAAGAACTCTCTATTTTCGATAGCTCTATTTTCTTCGTCATTATCTGCATTGTATGGATTAATATGAACCAGCACATTGTGGACATTGGCAACTTCCAGAAGCTTTTTCTTTACTCTCTTGCCGACCCGATGGCCTTCTTCAACGGTCATTTGCGGGTCAACTGATATTTTTAAATCAATAATGACGTAGTGGCCATGCTCTCTCGCAAGTAAAGTGTCAATTTTTTTCACTTCAGGCACGTTTTCAACTATTTCTCGAAGTTCCTTGGTATCCTCGTCGTGCAAAACATGGTCAAGTGTGTTATGAATGGATTCTTTCCCAAGATCCCATGCCATTTTTAGTACCATAATTGATACAATGACTCCTACGAAAGGATCGGCGTAAACAAGCCATTCAATCCCTAGCTTTCCGCCGATGATCGCGGCCCCAATGCCAATAAGAGCAGCAATGGAAGAATACACATCAGACCTGTGCTCATACGCGTTGACTATCAGTGCATCACTATTTAATTTCTTTCCTAAATTGTATTTATAGCGAAACATCCACTCCTTTATGATGATAGAAATAATCACTGCTACCACAGCGATCATTTTGGGCGATTCGATCGGTTCAAAAAATGCTTCAACCGAACTTTTACCTATTTCAATTCCAACTAGAAGGAGAAATATGGCAACGATGATCGCTGCAACCGATTCCGCTTTCCCATGACCATATGGGTGATCTTCATCAGGCGGCCTTTTTGCAGCCCGCAATCCGACATACACAGCTAACGAACCGGCTATGTCAGAAGCTGAATGCACCGCATCCGCAATGAGAGCTTTACTGTTGGCATAAATTCCTATCACATACTTTAAAATAGCCAGAATAATGTTTCCTGCAATCCCAACTATCGCTGCAAACTCAGCTTTTTTAAATCGTTCATGATTATTCAATTGCAAACTTCCTTCCCATCTTGATGTTGATCCTATTTTGTCCAGAAAAGCGATAAGAAGTTCATTACTTATATAAAAAATCGCAAGAGCCTTGTCAGAAGCTGGTGCTGGATCGTTTGCATCGATCAAAAAGATCAATTTTTGAAGCAAACAAAAAAACAAACCGCGGTAAATACCGCAGTTTAAACTTGAGGTTCATCTGAAAATTTTCTTTTTTCTTTGTAAGTGATAATGACACCTTTTTTCTTTAGCTCTTTATGTTTCCATTCAACCCATAATTGTGCGGCAATAAATATCGATGAATAAGTTCCTACCACAAGACCAATGACTAATGCGATCGAAAACGGCCGGATCGATTCGCTTCCGAAAATCCAAAGGGCAACAACTGTGAGAATGACCATCAGCACAGTATTAATGGAACGCCCAAGAGTTTGCCGGATACTTGTATTCACGACATTTACTATTTCTTCATACGATTTTATCCGCTTCCTCTTTTGCATATTCTCGCGCATCCGGTCAAATGTTACGATCGTATCATTGATTGCATAACCAACAATCGTTAAAAGAGCCGCAATAAATGTAATGTCTACTTCCAAACGCGTAATGCTGAAAAACGGAATGACAAAGAATGCAGCGTATAATAACGCAATAACTGCCCAAACTGCCATCGGAAGCTCAAATCGAAACGTTACAAACACAATAAGCCCTAAAGAGGAAAGCAATAACGCGATGAGAGCATTTTTGGCAAGCTCCTTACCGACTGTCGGCGTAACCGTGCTGACAGTTGTATCTGCATCCAACGTTTTATCAAAATGCGTTTTTAATTCTGCAATTTCTTCTTTGGATAAAACTCCCTTAAAACGTGCAACACCAATATTTTTATCTTCACCTGATATCACAATATCATCTGTTTTCAAGTTTAATTTTCCAAGCTCTTCTGAAACCTTTACAGTTGTCAAAGGTTCTTTTGAAAGAATTTCCACACGGGTGCCGCTTGTAAAATCAATACTGAGATTCAATCCTAATACAGAGAGGACAATGATCCCTGCTACTAACAGAATTCCGGACACGGCAAAGAATTTTCTTCGATATTTGACAAAGTCGAATCTGTCAAACTTTGTCGGCAAGTCAAGAGTATCAAAATTCTCTGAGATATCTTTAATCTCACTCTTTTTGACGCCAAACCAGCCGGGTTTATTATTGAAAAGCCCGCTGTTCACCCATAAACCGAGGAGCCATCTTGACAAGTATACATTTGTAATAAAACTAATTAAAATACTGATAATTAAACTTGTCGCAAATCCTTTTACAGAGCTTGTTCCATAGAAGAATAAGACCACTCCGGCTAAAAGTGTTGTAAGGTTCGCGTCCGTCACAGTTGAGAATGAGTTTTGGTTTCCTGCTTTAAACGCTGATTTGATCGACCTTCCAACCTTTATTTCTTCTCTTATGCGCTCATATGTAATGATATTGGCATCGACAGCCATCCCGACACCTAGGATCAACGCAGCGATACCCGGCAGAGTTAAAACAACATTCATCCAGTCGAATATTAAAAGAGTCAAGTAAGTAAATACAGTTAATGTGATCGCGGCGATAAATCCTGGAAAACGATAATAGAAAATCATAAACAAGTAAACTGCCAGAACTCCAATAATACCGGCAATGACCGTTTTTTCCATTGCCTGTTCCCCAAATTGTGCACCGACTGAGGTCGAATAAATCTCATCAAGCTTCACAGGGAGAGCTCCTGCGTTTAACAGGGATGCCAGTGTTTTCGCTTCTTCAATTGTAAAATCTCCGACAATCGAAACAGTATCTTGGTTAAATACTTGGTCTACACGCGGTGCAGATAAAAATTTCGGATCTTCTTTCACCGCTTCCGCTTTGAAAGAATCATTTCCTTCCTCAAAGTCAAGCCAGATGACGAGAAGATTGTTCCCCGGACCCATGTTTACTATTTTTTCTGTTACTTCCTTAAATTTTTCGGCGCTTTTCAGTTTCAAGGAAACGCTTGGTCTTCCCTGTTCATCAAATGTTTGCTTTGCTCCGCCCTCAGCGAGGTCAGTACCGTCCATCAACTTTTTATCATTCACATCACGAAATGAAAGGTTCGCTTCTGTCGCCAGAATTTCACGGGCTTTATTTTGGTCCTTTACCCCGGCAAGCTGAACGCGGATTCGATTTTTCCCTTCGATTTGAATATTCGGCTCGCTGACGCCAAGCACGTTTACACGTTTATCTAACGCTTCAGCCGTACTTGCAAGAACTTTTTCATTAATTTTTTGTCCTTTTTCAGCCGGACTTACTTCATATAAAATTTCAAATCCACCTTGAAGATCAAGACCGAGTTTAATATTATCCAATATGTTTTTTGTCGTTGCTCCCATTACAGTACCAAATACGACAATAAAGATAAGAAAAGCAACGACGCGACCTTTTTTTACCATTATGTATAAATCCTCCTTAATTATAAGCCGCCAAAAGACAATGTATAGACCTTCACCAATGGATAGGCCAAACATTTCAGTTATAAAGCGAAAAAAATTTGTTAAATGTTTAACAAAGTTAACGTTTTTATTATGAAACAGAATAGGAATGCTGTCAATTTATCTCATTTAATCAGTAATTTTATTTCAGCAGTTCTTTTCTAGCTTCTTCATCATCCAAATCAAAATCAGCCATCATAAAAGCTTCAACAGTGGCAAAGTTCATAAATTCGTTCACCTGAACAGACAAGATTTCCTGGACAATTTGATAGAGATGAGGTTCTTTTTTCATTTTTTTCCATTTCTTTTTTATCAAAAACTCCCATAATTCCTGTTCAGTAATTTTTTCATAACCGAGCATTCGAAATTCGTTCAATTTGCTTTCCAATGCAGGTTTTACTAAGGTGCGAAAACGATCATATTCATGGCCGACTTCCATTTTCAGCAGCCTCCTCACGAATTCTTTTTCTAAAGTTGCCCCATCCTTGTCATGCTTTGTCCACTTATCTGCATATATTTAATTGTATATGATTACACGTATTTTGAGAAGGCAGGGAAAAGGATGTCTAAGTTTGTTAAGGGAACGATTATTTTATTATTAGCGGGTCTGGTGACAAGAGTTTTAGGCTTTATCAACCGGATTGTAATTGCCCGTTTCATCGGCGAAGAAGGAGTTGGACTTTATATGATGGCCTTTCCGACTCTCATGCTCGTCATAGCCATTACGCAACTCGGGCTTCCTGTTGCCATATCAAAAAATGTTGCGGAGGCAGAAGCAAAAGGAGATTTTCAAAAAGTAAAAAGGATTCTCGTTGTCTCACTCGCAACAACTATTTCTTTATCAGTTATATTTACTCCATCACTTATCATCCTGGCTCCGTATTTATCTGAAACTCTTTTTACTGATCCGCGGACCCACTATCCTTTGCTGGCAATTGCACCGATTGTTCCGATCGTTGCTGTTTCTTCCGTAATCCGCGGTTATTTCCAGGGAAGGCAAAATATGAAACCGGCTGCCGTTTCACAAATCCTTGAGCAAATTGTTCGAATTACGCTCATTGCAGTGTTGACAAAAACATTTCTACCGTATGGGATTGAATATGCAGCTGCGGCAGCCATGTTTGCGTCTGTTATCGGTGAATTAGTTTCTCTCATTTTTTTAATGACAACCTTTAAGATAAAAAAAAGATTTCCGCTCAGGAAAAAGTTTTTTTCGTACCTTCAATCTGGAAAACCTGTGTTTTACGAACTGATGAATGTTGCACTTCCGACAACTGGAAGCCGGCTAGTCGGCAATATTTCCTGGTTTCTTGAACCTATTGTTGTCACACATAGCCTTGCACTTGCCGGTGTAGCGGCTGTGGATGCTACAAAACAGTATGGGGCATTGACAGGATATGCATTACCGCTTCTCGTCTTACCATCTTTTATTACATATTCCCTGTCAACCTCGCTTGTACCGGCAATCAGTGAAGCAAATTCGCAGAATAATATGGGCTTAATTGAATATCGCCTTCAGCAATCTCTTCGATTTTCTCTAGTAACTGGCGGGCTTGCAGTTGTCGTTCTTTACGTTTTATCGGAAGAACTCATGCAAATTATGTACGGTTCAAAAACCGGTGCTCCGTTTATTAAATTGTTGGCTCCTTTCTTTCTGTTCTACTATTACCAAGGGCCATTGCAAGCAGTGCTGCAAGCACTCGACCTTGCAAGAGCAGCCTTGATTAACAGTTTAATTGGAAATGTAGTAAAAATTGGGGTTATTTTCCTTCTTGCAAGCCAGCCGGGATTCGGGATTTACGGTGCCGCTTTAGGAATCGTTGTCGGATTCGTCCTTGTCACAATGCTTCACTTTGCAACCGTTTTAAAAACGATTTCATTCACATTCTTCATTCGCGACTATGTTAAAATATTTATTGTCATGGGGATTGCAGGCTGGGGCGGCTTTTGGCTTATGGAAAACAGATTGCTTGAATCTCCGCTTTTTGTAAAAATAATGGCATCAGCAACCGGGATGACATTTATCTACTTTATTCTTCTGTTATTGTTTGGATTATTAAAAAGCGATGAAATAAAACGAATCCCATGGATAGGGAAACCTCTTTCCAAACTTTCTTTCAGATAAATTGTAAGCACGCGTGAATCGTTCAGCGTGCTTTTTAGGTCGTTTTGCAAAAATAATCAGGTTGATTTTATTGCTGGTCTTTAAGATCAATAAAAAACTGTCCGTCCTGAAAGCTGCAAAATGAGATCTCTTTTATATCCTTATAACCCATATGACGCAATTCCTGCCGAAGCCATAAATTCGTTTTATTAATCTTTCTAAGGTTTTCTTCTTGGATGGCCCCGTCGATAATAAGCGGCATCGTGATATTTACTTGATTATCATCTGTTCTTTCAAACACTGAAAGGTTCCCGGACGGCTCTAATATAGCAAATTCGACATCGGCAATATTTTGAATCTGATTTTCTCTTAATTGGAGCATCAAATCATCAAAATTATACCGCTGTTTTCTCATTGCTTCTTCGTCTATTTTACCTCTGTTAATAATAACTGTCGGCCGGCCATCAACGATATCCCGAAATTTTTTGCTTTTTAATGAGAGTAACGCCAAAACAAATTGGACGATCATTAATAACCCCATCGGCAGAATCGTATGAATAAGAGGATCTTCTGTATTTTCAATCGCCACGACAGCCAACTCCGCAACCATAATGTTTACTACGAGATCTAATATGCTCAATTCACCAATTTCTCTTTTGCCCATCAGCCGAAAAATAACAAAAATCAATCCGTAAAGGAATAAAGTTCGAAAGATGATGAGAATGTATTCTTCCATATCAGACTCTCCCTTCAAGACATTCAAATTTACTTTTTGACGAAAAGACAGAAATATGATGTGCAAGTTTTACCAATACAAGATATAATTTTTATTCTAATTCTGTTTTTCTTGAATATTCATGTACTAGAAACAAGCTGTTTATATTCAACGGCTTGGCATATTGCCGTTCGGCGTGGAAAAGGAGAGGGTGAAAATAGAGACAAAAAATTTCGGTACGGCTGTATTGTACGGGGTTATCGCAATATTCTTATTCGCAATTATTAGCAGCTTAATCTTTTCTCTTATTTTACGGTTCACTTCTGCCCAAGAGTCCGGAATCCAAATGTTCGTAACAATCATATCTTTTACTGCACTGTTTATCGGCGGTTTTATTTCCGGGGGAAAAGGGAAGCAAAAAGGGTGGCTGCTTGGAGGATTAACGGGCCTCTTATATTCAATAATCGTTTTCTTGTTCCAATTTCTTGGCTTTGACAGTCTGTTTACACTGAAACAGCTTATTTATCATATCTGTTATGTGCTTGTGGCAATGATGGGGGGAATTTTAGGGGTAAATTTGTCGTCAAAATCAAGAAATTCCTAAAAAGAAGCAAGCGATAAACATAACTGTACTAAAATGGTTAGAGGATATTATGTTCAATATAAGAAATAAGAACATATATCCTCTTTTTAATAGGACATAGAATACAAAAGAGAACATAATCATTCGGTCTGTTCTACTCCTAACAAGTTTTTTAGCGTTTGACGCAAGGTATTCATTTGTTGTTGTATTTTTACTTCATCTGTACCTAAATAAATTGCTTCCATAATTAGTCCATCTAAAAAGGCCACTACAAAACGGGCGACTTGAGAAATGGGAATATCCGGCTTAAATTCCTCTTCGTCAACTCCTTTTTGAAACAAAAGCTCAAGTACTTCCACCGCTTTTTGATAGCGATTGGATAAAAAAGCATCTTTAGTCTTTTCACGCAATTCAATCATGTAATACTCAAGAATTACCGGAGTCAAGCTTTCATCTACTTCCTTAATTTCTTGTTCTTGAGCCTCCAAAAACCGAAGAACTCCTTCCCAAGTTGATGAAACATTTTGATGCAAAAGATCAATCTCTTCTACTTGTTGCTTATCAATAAAATTGATTAATTCTTTAAACAAATCTTCGCGATTGGAAAAGTATAAATAAACCCCTCCCCGGCTCATTCCTGATTCATCAACGATATCTTGCATAGTTGTCTTTTCAAATCCTTTTCTTTTAAAGACACGAATAGCTGCTTCTAAAATTTTGCAACGACGATATTCACGGTGTTCTTCAGAAACTTTCGGTGACATCTGACTCCTCCATTTCCATTTTTCTATTGCTTAACAATAACAAACCAACAACAAGCAGTAAACCGCCGGAAACGATAAAGACGGGGATTATTCCAAAGAAAGTAGCTAAAATTCCTCCACTCAAAGGACCGACAATGGTAGCAAAAGTACTTACACTATTGATCACACCAAATACCCGACTCGTTAAATTCTCCGGTGTTTTCTTCTGGGCAGTTGCTTGAAATGGTACGATCACTGCGCCAGCCATGCCTCCACCCAACAAGGCAAGTAATGGACACCAAACCCATACCAATCCTAATTGAATTTGTGTAAAGCAGGCCAACAAACCAAATGCGATTCCTATGCCCATAGAACCGATGGACATGGCCGGGATCGCAGGAACACCGCTTCGGCTGCTTAGCCATCCTGCTACAGCAAGAGTCCCCAGTCCAGTTGCTCCCATAATTACACCAAATAACTCCGTCGTTCCGCCTGGAATGAGGCGAAACAATGTAATGAGCTGTGCATCAGCTAAAGTTATGACAAACATCGCTAAACTAAATACAAAAGTTCCATACATTAAAAAGGAGGTTCTCTTAATAAATGAAAAACCTTCTTTCATCTGAACCAGCATAGGAATACTGTCTGATTTAATTTCTTCGCGATACTTTTCTTGCCGCTTTGGTACTCCTAATAAAAACAGGGCAGAAAGTAAAAATCCTCCTGCATTAATATAAAATGCAGACATAGTTCCAAATACTGCAACAAGTACTCCTCCCACAGCCGGGCCAATAATTCGGCAGCCATAATCAATCACGGTGCTGATTCCAACTGCTTGATCCATTTGTTCAACAGATACAATCTCACGTAATTTTCCATTTTTTGCAGGAGTAAAAATAGCTTCAAAGGTACCTTTAAGTACAAGCAGAAGATAAATTTGCCACGTGGCTGTAGTAAATACGATTGAAAACATAATGACTGCACGTGCGATATCTGACAACATCATTAAAGACTTTCTTTCTAATCGATCAGCAAACAAACCAGAAATCGGGCCAAATACAACAGTAGGAACACTTGTTGCCAATACGACCATAGCCATTTCCAATGGTGTCGCATCTTTTTCAAAACCGAATAAGGCAAGTAAAGCTAATATTACAATACCTTCACCAAGTGCAGAAGCAAATTGAGCTGTAATTAGAAAAAGGAAAGAACTGTTTTTCCATATTTGCTTTTTTTGATTCATGAATATCACCTCTTTAAAAAATAACGACGTCGTTGTCATTATTATAAAAGACATTAGTGTCGTTTTCAACCATTTTTTGTTAAAAATTCATGTTTTACTATCTGTATTTTTTTTTTCATATGTTCAGCCACCAATTTACATTGGATGTAGCCCATTGATCATTCAAGTCCAAACAACAAAAGGTAAGCACATATTAAACATGTTAAACATGTCTAATATGTGCTTACCTTTATTTGTTAAAACTTTTTAGATTTTAGATAATAATACGATCTGCTGCATATTTTATTTTCCTGATCCTTCGCCGGCCGGCTGGATTACTTCGCGAACTGCCGCACGGTCATATGTAAGACGGCTTCCATCTCCGCATTTGATAACGATTGTATCTTCGTCAAGCGCATCGACAATTCCATGAAGGCCGCCAATTGTCACGATTTTATCACCTTTTTTCAAATCGTTTTGCATTTGCTGAACCGCCTTTTGGCGTTTTTGCTGCGGGCGGATGAGTAAAAAGTAGAAAATCACGAACATTAACAAAACCGGGATTAAAGAACCGATTGCTTCCATCTTTATTTCTCCTTTCAAGCTGTATTCTAAAAGTTTTTAGCATTCGGTTTGTTGAAACCGTATTTTTCAAAAAACTCTTCTCTGAAGTCTCCAAGCCGATCTTCACGGATCGCTTGTCTGACTTGCTCCATTAATTTTAGCAGAAAATATAAATTATGGTAAGTTGTAAGACGAATTCCGAATGTTTCCTCACTTTTGATCAAATGGCGAATATATGCACGTGTATAATTGCGGCAAGTATAGCAGTCACAATTTGGATCTAAAGGTCCAAAATCACGGGCATACTTGGCGTTTTTCACGACAAGCCGGCCTTCACTTGTCATTAATGTACCGTTTCGGGCGATTCTTGTCGGGAGTACGCAGTCAAACATATCAATTCCGCGAATCGCTCCGTCAATCAGTGAATCCGGTGAACCGACACCCATCAAATATCTCGGTTTATTAGCAGGCAATAGCGGAGTCGTGAATTCAAGAACACGGTTCATCACATCCTTCGGCTCCCCGACTGACAATCCTCCGATCGCATAACCAGGAAAATCAAGTGAAACTAAATCTTTAGCACTTAGCCTTCTTAACTCCTCGTATTCTCCTCCTTGAACGATTCCAAACAACCCTTGATCATTCGGACGTTTGTGAGCCTTCAAGCAGCGCTCCGCCCAGCGTGAAGTGCGTTCAACCGACTTTTTCATATATTCAAAGGTCGCCGGATATGGAGGACATTCATCAAATGCCATCATAATATCGGAACCAAGGGCATTTTGAATTTCCGTCGCTTTTTCAGGTGATAAAAACAATTTATCTCCATTTAAATGGTTGCGGAAGTGAACTCCTTCTTCTTCTATTTTTCGAAACTCGCTTAAACTGAACACCTGAAACCCGCCGGAATCCGTCAAAATCGCACGATCCCAATTCATAAATTTGTGCAGTCCGCCGGCTTCTTCTATAATTTCATGCCCGGGGCGAAGCCATAGATGATACGTGTTGCTTAATATAATGCCTGCTCCCATTTCTTTCAGTTCTTCAGGCGACATCGTTTTAACGGTAGCAAGCGTTCCTACCGGCATAAATGCGGGTGTATCGAAAGAGCCATGCGGCGTATGGACTCGTCCTAACCGAGCTCCTGTTTGTTTATCTGTTTTGATCAGTTCAAATCGTATAGCAGTCAAAATCCGTTCTCCTTCCAATTACAGCTTAAAATCTACAATTAAAGTATTAACATTGCGTCTCCAAAACTAAAAAAGCGGTACCTTTCCTGAACGGCAAGGTTATAGGCACGAAGAACATTCTCCCTGCCTGCAAGAGCGGAGACAAGCATGATCAGGGTTGATTTAGGCAAGTGAAAGTTAGTGATCATGCCATCAATCGCTTTAAACTCATATCCCGGATAGATGAAAATGTCTGTCCAACCGTTTTCAGCCGCGAATTTGCCATTGTGTGCCGAAGCAATCGTTTCCAACGTTCTCGTTGAGGTTGTTCCGACCGTGATAATTCTGCCGCCTTGTTTTCGGACTTCGTTTAATAAAGCGGCTGTTCCTTCAGACATTTGATAAAACTCTGAATGCATTTCATGTTCATCGACATTCTCAACATTGACCGGCCGGAAGGTTCCAAGGCCTACATGAAGTGTAATAAAAGCAATATGTATACCCATCTTCCTTAGTTCTTCCAATAGCTCTTCCGTAAAATGGAGCCCTGCGGTCGGTGCAGCAGCCGATCCTCTTTCCCGGGCATAAACCGTTTGGTAGCGGTCTTTATCTTCAAGCTGTTCTTTAATATAAGGCGGAAGCGGCATTTCACCAAGCTTTTCGAGCACTTCATAAAAAATCCCGTCATAATAAAATTCAAAGATTCTTCCGCCATGCTCTGTCGCACCGACACAAACGGCCGAAAGAACGCCATTGCCAAATTCGATGCGCGTTCCTTCTTTTACGCGCTTAGCCGGCTTCACGAGCGTTTCCCAGCGGTCTCCATCTTGCTGTTTCAAAAGCAGAATTTCCACTTTCGCTCCTGTATCTGTTTTTATGCCGAACAGTCTTGCTGGAAGAACTCGCGTATCATTTAATACGAGGCAGTCTCCTGCTTTCAAGTATTCCTTAATATTTTTGAAAAAATCATGTTTGACCTCGCCTGTCTCTTTATTTAATACCATTAATCGGCTATCTGTCCGATTTTTTAACGGCGTCTGTGCGATTAATTCCTCAGGCAGGTCAAAGTCAAATAATTCTACTTTCATTGTTTTCACCTTTTGTCTTTCAGAAAAATTGATATGCATTTACCGAAAACGTCCGATAAAGTAAAAAATAGCTGACAGTAAAATACTTAATAAAATCGACGTTGTAATCGGAAAATAAAAAGTTGCATTTTCTTTTTTAATGATAATATCTCCCGGAAGTCTTCCTATTGAAATAAATTGCATGAAAAATCCGCCGATAAAAATAATCGCACCGATCATCATAAGCATTTTAGGCAAACCTGTCATTTGTAGGCACCTCCATATGAAAATGGCGATAAACTAATTCAGTAACCATTCTTCCCCTCGGCGTTCGTTGAAGAAAACCGATCTGTAATAAATATGGTTCATAAACATCCTCGATCGTATGCGGTTCTTCGCCGATTGTTGCTGCGATCGTTTCAAGGCCGACCGGGCCGCCCCTGAATTTTTCTATAATACCTTTTAATAGTTTATGATCAATATGGTCAAGACCAAGACGGTCTACCTGCATGAATTCTAATGCTTTATCGGCAAGCTCCGCATTGATGGAGCCGTTCCCAATTACTTGGGCAAAATCCCTTACGCGTCTTAGCAGTCTGTTTGCAATTCTTGGTGTTCCCCTTGATCTTCTGGCAATCTCGCTCGCAGCTTCTTGATCAATTTTCGTTTCCAGCAAACTTGCGGTCCGCGTAACAATATTTCTTAATTGCTCTTCTGTATAGTATTCCAATCTGCTTAGAACTCCAAACCGGTCTCTTAAAGGCGCCGACAAAGAACCTGCTCTCGTTGTAGCACCGACTAGCGTAAACGGCGGAAGATCAAGGCGGACGGAACGGGCGCTCGGCCCCTTTCCAATGACAATATCAAGGCAAAAATCTTCCATTGCCGGATATAATACTTCTTCGATTGATCTTGGCAGCCTGTGAATTTCATCAATAAAAAGAACATCACCCGGATTAAGCGAAGTTAAAATGGCTGCCAAATCGCCGGGCCTTTCGATCGCCGGGCCTGACGTTGTCCGTAAATTGACTCCCATTTCATTGGCAATAATCGCTGCCAATGTTGTTTTTCCAAGTCCGGGCGGGCCATAAAGGAGGACATGATCCAATGTCTCCTGGCGAAGCTTGGCTGCTTCAATAAAAACTTCCAGGTTTGCTTTTACTTTATCTTGGCCGATATACTGTTTCAACGTTTGCGGACGCAAACTGAGTTCAAAAGACATATCTTGAACATCAGCTTCACTAGAAATAATCCTTTCTTCCATCCGTATCACCCTTTTGAATTCACTTCATACTGGATTTATCAGGCTGAAATGATCCGTGCTAAAAAACTTATTTCAAGAGCTTTTGCAAAGCTTTTTTTAAATATTGATCTGTTGAAAGCTTTTCCTTTTTTAATTCCGGAGAAATTTTATTAATTTCTTTTTCCGAATACCCGAGTGCTTTTAAAGCGAGAACCGCTTCCTCAAATTCTGCAGAATAGCCTAGTGATCGCTGTTTATCATCAGATGTAAATAAATTTGGAATCGAATCAGGCACAAGATCGTGCAGTTTCCCTTTTAAATCCAGAATCATTTGTCTTGCCGTTTTTTTACCAACCCCAGGGAATTTTACAAGAAAAGCTTCATTTTCATTTTCAATTGCCTGAACAACTTGTTCAGGCTCTCCTGAAGCAAGAATCGCAAGGGCTCCCTTCGGACCTATTCCGGAAACGTTAAGAAGTTTCGTAAAAAGTGTTTTTTCTTCCCTTGATCGGAAACCGTATAAAGCCATTATATCTTGTCTGACATAATGATAGGTATAGACACGAACTTCTTTACCGCTTTCTTTTGAATAGAGGAATGGATTCGGAGTTGCAATTTGATAACCTATGCCATTATTTTCAATAACGATGTACTCAGGGCCGACGAATTCAACAGTTCCTTTAATAAATTCAAACAATGACCTTCTCTCCCCTGTTTTGCTGTACCTCATTGTATCATACAATTTTTACTGATACGAAAAAATTGGTTGTTATTTTTAATTGTTTATTATGGACACATTCAAAGTTGAATCAAAAAAACTATCAGTGTTTAATGAACTTTTGTACAAGATATAAATAACAAGAAAGAGGCTGACATTGATCGCCAGCCCCTATTTTATGATTGATTTCCTTCTTTTGAATAGTTTTTAAAAGATTCAAGTACTTCTTCATACCTGTCTTTTGTTTTTATGGGAATTCCCTTTTTGAGCTGCTCCCATTTCGCGCTCTCTAATTTCCCTAAATCAATATGGAAAAATGATTGTATTATATTTGAATGTCCGGGTTTTCCATTATATATTGTTAAGATTCCATCATCTGTTATGCCAAAATATCCGTTTGCTTTTAACAACGGTGAAATATCGTCAATCTGTTGCCGGAGAACAACTTGATTTTCCGACATATCCAGCAGCTGCCATTCCTTGTATTTTGCCCAAAAATCTTTCATTGACCAAATCGTTTCGATTACTTTCTCTTCACTTATTTCCCCGTCTAAATACTTTCTTTCTAAAATGACCGTAATTTTGACAGGGCCGGGTGTGATGTCATTGTCATTTTTTTTTGTTTCTTGAGCAGATGCTGATCCGTCCACAGGCGCTCCATATTGCGGAATATAAAGACCAGAAACAAATACCGCTAATAAAGTGAACACGTTCATTGCCCATTTGGTTCTCATCAATGATCACCTCGTTTAAGATACGGAATTCCCATCCGCTTTTCAATTTATACACCCATAGTCTCACCATTTTATTCAAGTTTATACCTGAGGTCAGGCCCGCACTACGTTAAAGCGTTAATGTATTGAGGGTCTGGCCCGCACTACGTTAAAGCGTTAATGTATTGAGGGTCTGGCCCGCACTACGCTAAAGCGTTAATGTATTGAGGGTCTGGCCCGCACTACGTTAAAGCGTTAATGTATTGAGGGTCTGGCCCGCACTACGCTAAAGCGTTAATGTGTTGAGGGCCTGGCCCGCTGTGCTTTAAAGTGTTAAAGTGACATCATGTGATAAAAGCAGTACACCGGATGGTGCACTGCTTCTACTTGTAGTTATGCTTCTTCATAGTTGTGGTAGATGTCTTGTACATCTTCATCATTTTCGAGCATGTCGAGCAATTTTTCCATTTTCGCTGCCATCTCTTCATTTAATTGTGTATAGGTTTGAGGAATCATCGTGATTTCTGCTTCCTCAAATGTAAAGCCTGCTTTTTCCAAATTTTCTTTTACTTCCGTGAAATGCTCAGGGTCGGTATAAATTTCGAAAACTTCTTCGCTTGTTTCCATTTCTTCAGCCCCCGCTTCAATTGCTTGCAGGAGCATTTCATCTTCATCGATATCTAACTCTTCACGGTCGATAACTAAATAGCCTTTCCGGTCAAACATGTATGAAACGCTGCCGCTTTCACCAAGATTTCCGCCATTTTTCGAAAAAGCAAGTCTAATATTGGATGCTGTTCTGTTCTTATTATCCGTCAGACATTGCACCATGACAGCCACTCCGCCCGGACCGTATCCCTCATATATGATTTCTTCAAATTTTGCCGAGCTTCCGACTCCGGTTGCTTTGTTGATGGCACGCTGTATATTTTCATTCGGCATATTAACTGCCTTCGCTTTATCAATAACTAAACGCAAACTCGGATTAGTAGCAGGATCGCCTCCGCCATTTTTAGCTGCAACATATATATCTTTCGCAAACTTCATAAAAATTTTTCCGCGCTTAGCATCTTGCGCATTTTTCCGACGTTGAATGTTTTTCCACTTAGAATGTCCTGCCATTCTAAATCCCCTCTCATCTACAAAATCCTTATTTAATATATCATACTTTCATACTGAAGAACAGACGCTGCCCCTTGTCATTTATATGAAAACAACGGACGGCTATATAATTTTCCATTAAAAAAAGGGTCAGACCCCTCCAATACACAACATATAGACAAACTCTGAAAAAGCCATTCTATATATTGTCATTGCCGGAGGGAGTCAGACCCTTATGAGTCAGCGCTTCTCATCTAATCGTTGTTGCGATCTTGAAAGCGATTTTTCATCGATCGCAACATGTTTTTTATATCGATATCGATTTGTTCACGCGGACCGCCGTCTCGAAGATCATTATCAATGTTACGAATACGGCTGAAAGTTCCTTCATCAGTTACTACAGTACAGGACCTACCTTTTAAATAAGGCTGCACAGCTTTACGGATGTTTCGCTTTGTTACCTCTTCCTTACTGTAATCTGTTAAATCGACTGCGATTAAAACATCGCTGCCATATACAACGGAACGGACATCTTCCACATTACGAACAGATGCCGTAACATCCCCGATTTTATCGGCCAGCTCTCCTTCATAAGCCGTATAGTAAGAGCTGTTCGGCTGTCGGGTGTTATCATCTAAATGCCCATGATAATTCGCATCACTTCGGCTGAATCGATTGTCACGCTGGAAAAAATTACGATCATAATTTGCCAGCGGTGCAGAACGATTTTGCGGATTTCCATTTTCGTCTTTTACCTGGAGCATTCTCATTCTTTCCCTGCGGGCATCCCGGTCCTCTGCACCAAAGGTATGGTCCATCATCTCAGTTATCGGTCCATCATTATCGTTTAGAATATTGACGTTGCCATTTCCCCGTTCATGATTTTCATTTGAGTAATACCCCATTGGCTGTCCACGGTCAGAATTCCGGTCTTGTACGGCAGCTTCATCATCATTTCCGCATCCGGTAATCCCTGTTGCTAAAAGGGCTGCAAAGGAAACGATTAAAATTTTTTTGTTCAAGCGAAAAACCCCCTTCGCTAACATTATGAGCAAGAAATATGCTCATTTTTATAGTGTGAGCGTAAGAGGCTTTTCATTCTGACAGTTAAGTCCAATTCAATTGCAAATCCCCTTCTTCATTTTACCATTTTTTCAAGTTCTTTTATAAAACGCTGTCGCAAATAAAACTGATCAACTGTCATTATATAGACCTGTCTAACTTTAATATGATTGTTTAAGCTCTTTTCTCTTACTAATCGGTTCCATTCGCGAAAAATGTCTGTCGGAAACATCAAAGCATAAAGAAACGCTTTTTCCTTTACATAATCTTGCATTTCTGGATAAACCATTAATTCCTTTGCCGACCAATTTAAAAAGGGCAAAATTCTGTTTGCATATTGCAAAATATCAGTGCTTACAGGGCCTTTACTAATTAAATCAAAATCAATTAAATACAGCATATTTTTTTTTGTTCGAATAAAATTATGATGGGCAACATCACCGTGAAGAATTACGTAAGGGGATGAGTAAAAATAATCATATTCTTTTTCAAGATGATATAAGGAAAAATTAGCCCAATCCAATATTTCATGCAAGATGTTGCCATCAACAAAATGTTTAACAACCGAAAGATTTTCGGAAAATAAAGCCTTTCTTTCTTTCCATTTTTCCAAAAGATCAAAAGAAGGGAGAAGTGATTCGTAACGTTTTATAAGCGACGATGTTATACGGTGGTAGTCACAAAGCAGATTTAATCCTTCACTCCTGTTTTTATGACTGCGAAATGAAAAAGATATTGGATGGGGTTCAATATATTGTAAGCATCCGTAATAATTTTGCTCAAAAAATAATGTTTTTTCTTTCGTAAAAGAATAAAAAGAGTACGTATTTAAAAACCCTTCTTTTTTTAAAGAATCAGTAAAAGCTTCCTGAAGTTTCAAACGCTTAAGCTTGGAATAACCTTTTAAAATAAATTCTGTTTCATCTGTTTTTACATAATAAACATTTTTGCGGATAGGCCTAAACTCTTTAATCTTAGAGGGAATTTGTTTTTTCAAATAGGTGAGGAGACGATTTTTTAAACAATCGTCTCCTCCTGCCTCACCCTTCATATTCACTGCTTTCATCTTCCGTTCTCGGTAAGCCGTAAGGACCGCTGCCTATCTGGCCAGGGTAACCATAATTCATATATGGCGGCTGGGCAAACCCATATGGCTGGGCAAAATGCGGCGTATAGATTGGTGTTGTTCCTGGTGCAGGTCCGTACGCAGTGCCAAAAGGAACTCCCTGTGATCCAGGTCCTCCACAGCCGCAGTCATCAGAAGCGCCTTTTACTCCCTGAACAGGTGCTTGATGCGGCATTTGCGCATCCATTTCAGGAGACTCCATTGCTTCCTGAACCTGTGGCATTGGCATTTGGTAATCCATTGCTCCATGAACTTGCGGCATTGGCATTTGGTAATCCATTGCTCCATGAACTTGCGGCATTGGCATTTGATAATCCATTGCTCCATGAACTTGCGGCATTGGCATTTGGTAATCCATTGCTCCATGAACTTGCGGCATTGGCATTTGATAATCCATTGTTCCATGAACTTGCGGCATTGGCATTTGGTAATCCATTGCTCCATGAACTTGCGGCATTGGCATTTGGTAATCCATTGTTCCATGAACTTGCGGCATTGGCGGATAACAATATGGAACCGGTCCATGAGGAGGGCAATGTCCAAATCCAGAACCAGGCATTATTGGTGAAACAGCGGTGCCAAAAGGCGGACATGGTCCAAACGGCATATGGTGAGCCGGCATTGTATACATTGGCATTTGATAAGCTGGCATCTGTGCTGGTATTTGATAAGCCGGCATCTGTGCTGGCATTTGATGTGGCATTTGGGCTTCCATATCCGGATATTCCATTGCTCCTTGAACTTGAGGCATTAATGGCATCTGATTATCCATAGTTCCTTGTACAGAAGGTATCTCAGGCATAAATGGAGATGATTCATCAAAATCCATGCTCTCAAATTCAGGCATCACGCTATACTGTACTGGCATTTGAGCAGCCGGCGATGTATGATAAGGCATTTGACTCATCGGCATAGTTGACGCTCCCTGCACACAAGGGAAAGGCGCTTCTTGCGGCTGATAACCTCCCGGATAATTATATCCTGATCCAGGCAATGCAGGTAAAACGGGATTATAATTTGGAGGATAAGGATACATTGGCTGCTGAAAACCTCCTTGTTGTGTTGGCATAGTATGAGGAAACTGTTCTTCCTTTATAAAAGGACCCGTGTCATCTTTTATCATTTCCGGAAAAATGTTATCAGGTTTAGGTGGAATTTGTGGTACAGACATATCGGCCATATTTTGCATATAGTAGTTCTGAATGTCCATTTCTGGGATGACTGGTTGAGGCATTTTTGGAGAATAAGGTGTTTTCGGTTTTTCTAGTTTTGGCATTTCTTGTATCGGTGAAATGGGCATTTGTTTTTCTAATTTTGGCAATTCTTGTATCGGTGAAACTGGCATTTGTTTTTCTGGTTTTGGCAATTCTTGAATTGGTGAAACTGGCATTTGCTTTTCTGGTTTCGGTTTTTCCTTTATCGGTGAAACCGGCATTTGCTTTTCTGGTTTCGGTTTTTCCTGTATCGGTGAAACCGGCATCTGCTTTTCTGGTTTCGGCTTTTCCTTTATCGGTGAAACAGGTTTCGGCTTTTCAGCTTTTGGTAATTCTTTTTTCGGTGCAATTGGTTTCGGAGCTTCTTCAGGCATTACCTGGGGCGCTTCCTCAACTGGCAAAGGCTTCGGTTTCTCTTTTGCAAACGGATGCTCAGTGATCGGCATTTCCTTCTTTGGACCCATTTTGATATATGCTTCCTTTTTCCCTCCAGCCGTCGGAGCTTCTTTTTTAATTGTTCCGCCTCCTGTTGGAATTTTTATTTTCATACCGGGCATAATCATATCAGGGTTGCTGAGCTGTGAATTCATCTTTTTCAGCTCTTCAAAATTTACGCCGTATTTCTTGGCGATTTTCCAAAGAGTGTCCCCTTTCTGAACGATATGGATTTTCACTCTGAATTCCCTCCTATGGCATAAGTCCATACATTGTATGTCAAAGTGGGCAAATTGCTAACAATCTACACAAAAACTTATGCACTTATGAAACAAAATATGATCTTTGGACGTGAAACTTTATTTGAAGGCTAATAAAAGGGTCTGATCACTCCCATGGAGGAATCAGACCCTTATGAATCAACTATTTTTCTTAGGACAGCTCAAGCATCCGTTCAAGAGCAAGTTTTGCTTTAACAGCAACTGAATCGTCAACTTTAATAATGTTGTGTTGTTCACCGTTTTCAATCGATTCTAAGCACCAGACTAGATGAGGCAGATCGATTCGATTCATAGTCAAACATGCGCACATATACGGATTTAAAGAAATGATATGCTTGTCAGGATGCTGCTGAATTAACCGGTTAACAAGATTATGTTCCGTGCCGATTGCCCAGGCCGAACCTTTTTCCGCCTGTTCAATTTTCTTGATAATATAATTCGTGGAACCGGCGTCATCCGATAATTCAACCACTTCTCTGCTGCATTCAGGATGAACGATAATCTTCATGTCCGGATATTGTTCTCTGACTTGTTTAATATTTTGAACTGTAAAGTTTTCATGAACGGAACAATGTCCCTTCCAAAGAATTACTTTAATATGCTCTATCTCCCCATCGTATTCGAGAGAATCTGTAATAGGATTCCACACCGCCATTTCATTTAATTTTATCCCTAAATTATAAGCAGTATTTCTTCCTAAATGCTGATCCGGCAAAAAGAGAATTCTTTCTTTTTGTTCGAATGCCCACTTCACCATTTTTTCAGCATTTGATGATGTTACTGTTGCTCCTCCGTTTTCCCCGACAAATGCCTTAATAGCTGCGGTAGAATTGACATAAGTTAATGGAAGAATTGTATCTCCGAAAAGTTCGGTTAATTTTGCCCATGCTCTTTCCGTCTGATAGACGTCTGCCATATCGGCCATGGAACAGCCGGCTCGCATATCAGGCAAGTATACTTTTTGATTTTCTGCCGTTAAAATATCTGCTGTTTCAGCCATAAAATGAACACCGCAAAATACGATGAATTCAGCGTCTTTGTTTTCAGCTGATATTTGTGCAAGTTGCAAAGAATCTCCTGTCGCATCTGCAAATTGTATAACTTCATCTTTTTGATAATGATGACCTGGAATAAACAATCTACTTCCCAATTTTCTCTTAATTGCTGACGCCCGTTCTTCAAGTTCCGTAACAGTCATGTTTAGGTATCTGTCCGGAATCATATTCCCCTTTGTTTGAACTGCATCTAAAATATTCACCATAAATCCCCCTTAGAAAACGTTTACTTTTACACTTATATCAAGCGATTTTATCGTATGAGTCAAAAAACCGAGAGAAATATAATCGACCCCAGTGTCGCGATAAGCAGCTATGTTTTCTAACGTTATTCCTCCAGATGCTTCCGTTATAATATGTTCCGGCACAAATCTTTTCCATGCCTTGATTTCATCCGGATGGCGATTATCAAACATAATTACATCAACACCTGCTTGAACGGCTTCAATAACTTGTTCTTTCGTTTCAGTCTCAACTTCAATTTTCACCATATGTCCGAGATTTTCTTTTACAGCTGCTACTGCATTTGTGATTGAACCAGCAAAAGCAATATGATTGTCTTTGATCATGACAGCATCATATAAGCCAAAACGGTGATTGTAACCGCCGCCGCATGTGACTGCATATTTTTCAAACATTCGCAAACCGGGAGTTGTTTTGCGAGTATCGCAGACTTTTGTATGGTCACTATTTAAAATTGAAACGGCTTCTCTCGTTTTCGTTGCAATCCCGCTCATTCTTTGAATAAGGTTTAACACAACCCGCTCGCCTTTCAACAGGTCGGAAATATTGCCTGAAACGGTTGCCAGCCTTTGTCCGGACTCAATAGGAGCTCCGTCACTAGTGAACATTTCCAATTTGGAAGCGGGATCAAGCAATGTAAA
Organism: Bacillus methanolicus; assembly: GCF_028888695.1. Taxonomy (NCBI): domain Bacteria; kingdom Bacillati; phylum Bacillota; class Bacilli; order Caryophanales; family Bacillaceae; genus Bacillus; species Bacillus methanolicus. The sequence goes on from NZ_PNFF01000001.1 coordinate 2,060,547, forward strand.
ACCTGTACGGATTATCTCTTCTCCGCAAAAAATTCCGTTTTCTTTTGCCAAGAACACAATTTCTCCGTTTCGGCGTTTCCCAAAAATAAGATCACTCGTTACATCTCTGTCACCAATGTCTTCAATGAAAAATTGTTCAAGTTGCAACCGCAGTTTTAATTGGTTCATCTTTTTCGTCCTCTTCCCATATTCTTCGTTGAATGATTTGTCTGCCTTTCCAAGTGTGATCATCCTCATATGGATAATCACTGCGGAAGTGTCCGCCGCGGCTTTCAGTCCTTTTTAATGCTGAATCAGTAATCAGCCAAGATGTAATAAGCATAAATACTTTCGTAATTTCTTCAGGAGGCAATTTGTCTAAATTGGCATAAGACAAATTGTGGACATCAAAAGATTCAAGCCAGTGCTTCTGTTCGGACAATGTCTCTTTCGTTCTTACAATTCCTGTATTATCCATCATTCTTGTTTGCATCTCTTGAATTTGAGGCAAATTCAAGCCCGGTGTAAAATTCGCTTTGAACTCTCTAGGATTAAGTTGTGAATTTATTCTTGCAGCCTTGTCACTATTTAAAAGTCGAGCAAGCCGTTCTCCATACACAAGCCCTTCAAGCAAAGAATTGCTTGCCAACCGATTGGCTCCATGTATTCCGGTGCATGCCGCCTCTCCAATCGCGTAAAGTCCATCAACACTTGTACGTCCATAAAGATCTGTCTTTATTCCTCCCATTAAGAAATGGCTCCCGGGCGCTACAGGTAATAAACCGTCCTCAATAGATACTCCGTTTCGTTCACACAAGGATGTAATCGTAGGGAACCGCGATTTAAAATGGCTGATCATTCGTATATCAAGAAAGATCTGTTCCCCTTTTTTTAAATAATCATAAATAGTTTGGGAAACAACATGCCGCGGTGCAAGGTCCTTTAAGGGATGAACATCGTCCATAAACGGAAAGCCGTCTTTTGTTACAAGCCTTGCTCCTTCTCCGCGAACAGCTTCGGAAATAAGCCCTCTCGTCTTTCCATCTTTAAACAAGAGCGTTGGATGGAATTGAACAAATTCCATATCAACAAGTTCTGCACCTGCTCGATAAGCAAGCGCCAATCCGTCTCCAGTCACTGTTTCAGCATTTGAAGTGAAACTGTACAGTTGGCCGCATCCTCCGGTAGCAATAACGATACAATCGGCATAAAAATATTCAATGTTCCCGTGCTTGTCTTTTCCTTTTACTCCAATGCACCGTTTTGACTGCTTGTCTATTAGCAAGTCATAAACAAACACATTTTCTGTAATGGACACATTTTCTTTCAATTGGCTTAGCAAAAAATCTACAATTCTGCTCCCGGTTGCATCACCGCCCCCGTGGACAATTCTTTTTTCGCTGTGTGCTCCCTCCATGCCAAGAAGCAATTCAGCACGTTCATTTTTATCAAACGAACAGCCCGAAGCAAAAAGATTTTGGATTAATTCCGGTGCTTCTGATGTCATCTTGAAAACGGCTTCTTGATTGTTATGATACCTTCCTGCCTTTATCGTATCAACATAATGCTGATATGGACTGTCTTTCTCACCCAGAGCAGCCGCAACACCGCCTTGGGCAAGATAAGAGTTTCCATTTCTTACATGCGACTTTGTGATAATTCTGACATTTATTTCAGATCGAAGGTTCCTTGCCAGCTGTAATGCTGCCACGCCACTTCCGATAATGATTACATCTGAATAACTCATCCAGTTTTCACCTTCCTTTGAACAGGTGTCTTGACACTTATATTTACATAGATTTAATATATTGACAAGTATTTTTTACAATAAAAAGTTTGAAAGTTGGGAAAAATCATGAAATATTTTGATTACGCCGCGACTTGTCCGCTTGATGAAGAAGCAGCACAAATTTTTGTAAAAGCTTCGCAAAATTTTTTTGGAAATACACAAAGTCTCCATGATACAGGAAGCACTGCTGCTGCTTTACTCGAACAGTGCCGTTTGAAGTTATCTCAACTTCTAAAAGTTGAAAAAGAAGGGATTTTTTTTACAAGCGGAGGTTCGGAAAGTAACTTCCTTGCCATTCATGCACTTTTATCAGCAACAAGAAAAAAAGGCCGGCATATTATTGCAGGCCTGGCCGAGCATTCCTCAATTCATAGCTCATTAATGCGGCTCGAAAAAGATGGCTGTGAGATTTCCTACCTTCCTTTTAACAAAGATGGGATTATTGACCTTGAAAAATTACAGGACGCGATACGGGAGGATACAGTCCTTATCACTATTCAACATGCAAATCCGGAAATCGGAACCATTCAGCCGATTGAGGAAATTGGCTTACTTTGTAAACAAAACGAAATTTTACTTCATAGTGACTGTGTCCAGACGTTCGGAAAAATTACATTAGATAATTTAATAAAATGGGCGGACAGCTTTTCTATATCGAGTCATAAGTTTTACGGTCCAAAAGGGGTTGGAGCTGTTTATGTCAATCCGTATTTAGCATGGAAAACTTTTTATCCTGCGGCTGTACATGAAAAGGGTTTCAGGCCTGGAACAGTAAATGTACCGGGAATAGCGGCTATGGTTGCTGCAGCAGAAAAATCTTATGCGAATCAAACTGATTATACCAAAAAGTTTTTAAAACTGAGGGATGCATTTAAGCATTCCATAAAAGAAATTAGCGACCGGATTACCATTCATGAAGCGAATGATCCGGATATGCAGCTTCCGTCAATTATCGGGTTGAGATTACATGGATTGGAAGGCCAATGGGTGATGCTTGAGTGCAACAGGCGGGGATTTGCCATTTCAACCGGAACAGCGTGCCAGATAGGCTTGCAGTCTCCTTCGAAAACGATGCAAGCACTCGGAATCGATAATAAAGAAGCAAAGGAATTTATCCGTATTTCAGTTGGAAGAGAAACAACCGAGAAAGATGTCGAGTCTTTAGGCCAAACCCTAGTTGAAATTGCCCGTCAAGCAAGCGTTAAAAGCTGACTTTTTCATTTTATCTCAAGCATAAGTCAAAAGGATCCGCTAACAGGATCCTTTTGCTGCTTTTTTCAGTTGAAAAGAAGGGTAGCTTCCCAGAACTTTTACTTTGCAGCCGAGAGCTTCGAGTTCTGCAATCGCACCAGGAATTAATACATCATCCATTTTCATTTCAATATCAATAATAAAGAAATAATTACCGAGCCCTGTCTTCATCGGGCGGGATTCGATTTTTGACAAGTTCAGCTTTCTCCAGGCGAATGCAGATAAAACTTGATGCAAAGTTCCTGCCTGGTCTGTTGGCAAAGTGACCATGATCGTTGTTTTAAAACTGTCGGGAACAAGTTTTATGTCAAGTTTATCCTTGTTACTTTTTGATAAAATCACAAAACGTGTATGGTTATGCCCGAAATCGTGAATGTCTTCTTTTACAATAATCAATCCATATTCTTTTGCCGACAGAGCATTTCCAATCGCGGCAGCCTTTATTTCAGGATGGTCTTTGACATATTTCGCAGCTGCAGCTGTAGAAGTTGTCGTTTCACAGCGGACTCCCTTGAATTGCTGGTGCAAGAATCGATGGCACTGGGCAATGGCATGTGCATGGCTGTAAATCAATTCGATTTCTTTCCATCTGTGCTGATTTTCCTTATGTACCATAAAATGCTGACGAATCGGCAAAGTTGTTTCACCGACAATTGGCAGCTCTACTTCATGTATCAAATAATCAAGTGTGATATTAACGGACCCTTCCAGGGCATTTTCAAGCGGAACAAGGCAGAGATCAGTTTTCCCCTCTTCAACTGCGTCCATACATTCCGGAATTGTTTGAAAGGGTATCGATTCGGCGCTAGGAAATATTTCCCTGACAGCCATATCCGTGAATGTTGCCCTCGGCCCCAAAAAACCAACTCTCAACAAAATCTCCTCCCAAGACTAAATTGAGGGTCTTCCCCTCATCGCGTTAACGCATTAAAGCAGCGCCTTATCTTTAAACAATACATCACTTTATCACTTTATAAAAGTAAAAGATCAATTTTTCACGAAAGAATGAGATTAAATAAAACAAAAAACAGCCGGGAATCGGCGGCCGTTCTACGCACCTGAACCCAGCACTTCAACTTTATCAACAAATTCAAGCCTGCGGAGACGTGTTAAAAGCTCATCAATTTCAATTTCCATTTCCGTTACATTCAGCGATAAAGTTACGTTTGCCCTTCCCTGTAATGGAATCGTTTGATGGATCGTAAGAACGTTGCATCCAGCCGAAGCGACGACACTTAATAGCTGTGAGAGCGTCCCGGAGCGGTCTTCGAGGTGAAAAAACAGTGTGATCAACTTCTCTTTCACAACTGTATGGAAAGGAAAGACTGTATCTCTGTACTTATAAAATGCACTTCGGCTTAGATCAACACGCTTAACAGCTTCCCAGACAGACTCGGCTTTTCCCCTTTCAATCATTTCCTTTGCTTCAAGGGTTTTTTTCATCGCTTCCGGAAGAACATCCTCGCGGACTAAATAAAATTTCTTATCAGATTTATCATGTCTCATTTCTCCACCCCGTTAATCAAAAGCTATTCAATAAACTCGAACTCAAAATCGAACAGCTTAACTGTATCTCCGTCTTTTGCTCCTCTTTCACGCAGAGCATCATCTACACCCATGCTGCGGAGCTGGCGAGCAAAGCGGCGAACAGATTCATCTCTAGAGAAATCAGTCATCTTAAAGAGGCGTTCAACCTTTTCGCCGGAAAGAACGAAGCTTCCGTCCGGATCACGGGTAATCGTGAACTCTTCCTGTTCTGTTTCGTGTTTATACAGAACCCTGTGCACTCCGGTCTTTTCTGTTTCTTCCATCAGAGGAAATTCCGGAGTTTCTTCAAGTTTATCGGCAATCGCAAACAATAGATCCCGCAAACCCCGCTTGGTAATTGCGGAAATTGGAAAAACAGGATATTGATCCGTTAACTTTTTCTTGAATTCAGCAAGGTTTTCCTCTGCATTTGGCATATCCATTTTATTGGCGACAATAATTTGCGGTCTTTCCGTTAATCTTAGATTATATTCCTTTAGTTCATTGTTAATCGTTACATAGTCTTCATATGGGTCGCGCCCTTCAATCGCAGCCATATCGATGACATGGACAATGACCCTTGTTCTTTCAATATGCCTTAAAAATTGGTGGCCGAGGCCAACGCCTGAATGGGCCCCTTCAATTAAACCCGGTAGATCCGCCATGACAAAACTTCTGCCATCCTCTGTTTCAACCACACCCAAGTTCGGCACAATAGTTGTAAAATGGTATTCTGCAATCTTAGGCTTTGCTGATGAAACGACGGAAAGGAGTGTCGATTTACCGACGCTTGGAAAACCGACAAGACCGACATCTGCCAAAAGCTTTAGTTCTAAAATCACTTCTCTTTCCTGTCCAGGTTCACCATTCTCGGAAATTTCAGGAGCAGGATTTGCCGGAGTAGCAAACCGGGTGTTCCCGCGACCGCCTCTTCCCCCTTTGGCAATGACTGCCCTCTGGCCATGTTCTGTTAAATCAGCAATGACTTCCCCCGTTTTTGCATCGGTAACAACTGTTCCGGGCGGCACCTTCACAATCATATCTTTCGCATTTTTTCCATGCTGGTTTTTTGACATGCCATGCTCCCCGCGCGGAGCCTTAAAATGCCGCTGATACCGGAAATCCATTAGCGTCCTCAGGCCTTCATCAACTTCAAAAACGACGTCTGCTCCTTTCCCGCCGTCTCCGCCTGCGGGACCGCCCTTTGGCACATATTTTTCCCGGCGGAAAGCGACCATTCCATTACCGCCGTCTCCGCCTTTTACATATATTTTTACTTGATCGACAAACATTTTTTGTTCCTCCAAAAAGTTGACTTATCCTTAGATGAATCATTCATATCTCAATTCCCTATGCATTAGGCAAAAAAACAGCAAGTGCAAGTTCCTGATCAGAGAACTCCTGAACCTCAACTTTTAAAGATGAGTTGTTTTCAGCCAAAAATGCTGAGATTTTTTCTTTATCTGTTATTATCCCGCTAAAATCAAAAAAGAAACAAGTGCCTTTCTCACATTCTTCAATGGAAACTGACAGATGATTGTTGTGGAATGTTTCAATTGAGTTGTTTAAGCTCGAAAAAAACGACCTTGTCCATTCCGTAATTAATTGATCATTCCCTGCTAGTGTTTCCATATCATCCATTACTTCATATTCAAGTTGAAAGGCCTGATTTTCCCAATTATATGTAAGAAGGAGCGATGCAAATTCAGTTATTTCAAGGTTAGACAGCTTTGCCTCATGTTGTGCTTCTACGACAATTTCATTAATGATTTCGATGGCCCTGTCAATTTTGTTCAGCTCCAGGTTTCCTTTTATTAATTGAAGTTTATTTAACCAATCATGCCGGACATGCCGAAGCACCTCGACAATATTCCAGTCTTTTTTCATAAAAAAACCCCTACATAGTTATTAAGTGACAGAAGACTGCTTGCTGATAGTATATCAAAAAAGTGTGAACGCGTAAGCAAGATTACACATAAATGTCAAAATTGTTTTTTTCGAAAGATAAAAAGAAAACTCTAACCATAAGAGGTTAGAGTTTTCTTTTATCGGCTTACGCCTCTTTTGCAACCGGGTATACACTCACTTTCTTGCGGTCACGACCAAAACGCTCAAATTTAACGACACCGTCAACTTTCGCATAAAGAGTGTCGTCGCCTCCGCGGCCTACGTTTACACCCGGGTAGATTTTCGTACCGCGTTGACGGTATAGGATCGAACCGCCAGTTACAAATTGACCGTCCGCACGCTTAGCACCAAGGCGCTTCGCGATTGAATCACGGCCGTTCTTTGTAGAACCTACTCCCTTTTTAGAAGCAAAAAATTGAAGATCTAATCTTAGCATTTGTTTCACCTCCCTATTTGAAGGTAATTTTTATGTGCTCTCCGTAATCTCTTTCAATCGTTTGCAATGAAACGACCATGCCTTCAAGAAGGATTTGTACTTTCTCTTGTGTTTCTTTTGGGATATCCATTGGAAAATCACATCGGAGAAAGCCGGAATCTCCTTGTTTGATGACAGGTTCAATGCCAGTTAACGCAATCACTGAATTGACAGCGCCAAAAGATACAGCAGAAGCACCTGCACAAACAATGTCATTGCCATACCCGGCAAATCCGGCATGTCCACTCATTGTAAATGATTGAATTTGTCCGGATTCTGTACGATTAATCGTAATCTTAATCATCGGATAACAACCTTATGCGTTGATTTTTTCAATCACAACTTTTGTGTAAGGCTGACGATGACCTTGCTTTTTGCGCTGGTTTTTCTTCGCCTTGTACTTGAAGACAATGATTTTCTTTTGACGGCCTTGCTTTTCAACTTTCGCTGTAACAGTAGCGCCTTCAACTAATGGGCTTCCTACTTTTACATTATCGCCGCCTACGAAAAGAACCTTGTCAAAAGTAACTGTGTCGCCGACTTCGGCGTTAAGCTTTTCGATGTAGATCGCTTGACCTTCTTCTACTTTTACTTGCTTACCGCCAGTTTCGATAATAGCGTACATGAATTGCACCTCCTTATTGACTAAGACTCGCCATCACAGGTGTTTGCAGCAACAAAATCTTAATACCTGTTCTGTGCGGTTGTAGCACGGGTGCGCTACAAACATAACATGAAAATACTATCACGATTCTTTTTGAGTGTCAAGAGGAAGGTCAGACCCCTCAAATACTACATCTTGACAAAAATAAATAAAGTGATTCTATCTATTGTCATTGTTGGAGGGTGCCAGCCCCTTAAAAGTCAGCCTCTCAAAGCGTTTGATATGATAAAAGGGTTTCGGAGAATCATCTGTGATCTCAAATTTTATTTTCAATCCAAGCAGTTCTTCAAGCCGGTTTTGGTTAATATCATTTCCACCGGCAAAAACATCGGCTACCTCTCTTGTTGTTTCAATTAACACACCGTCATAATCAGAATGCCGGTGTTCCCAAAGTTCCCTTTCAAGCCGAAAAGCAACCGTTTCAGGGCTTAATACCCTGCCTGTTCCTTCACAAACCGCGCATTTTACGGTTAATGCCTCGGAAATGGCCACCTTCGTTTTCTTCCTTGTCAGCTGCAAAATTCCAAGCGGAGTAAACCCAATCACTTTTGTTCTTCTGTCATCTTTTGTTAACTCGCATTGTATTTTCTGAAGGACCCGTTCCCGGTCTTCCTCTTTCTTCATATCAATAAAATCAATCAAAATAATTCCACCAATGTCCCTAAGCCTTATTTGGCGCGCAGCTTCTTCTGCAGCTGCTAAATTCACGGAAACAACCGTATCATGCAAATCATTTTTGCCTGAATATTTCCCTGTATTTACATCAATGACTGTAAGTGCCTCCGCTTCATCAAAAATAAGGTAGGCCCCATTTTCAAGCCAGACAATACGCTTTAATGCTTTTTCGATCTGGTGTTCAATTTCCCAGGCACTAAAAATATTTTCTTTGCCTGTATATAATGTTACATTCATATTAATTTTTGCAGCTTTGACATATTGGTCGATTTTATTCTTTAGCCTAATATCATCGACAACAACTTCTCCTCTGCCAATCGTTTTTATTTCCGAAATCAATTGTTCATAAAATAAGTCTTTTTCAAAGAGAAGTGCAGGTTTTTTCCTTGAGGCGGCAGTCCTTTCAAGCTCCTGATACATATTTCTAAGCTCCTCAAGTTCGTTAGCTATGACTGCTTCTGATTGATTTTCTGCACTAGTTCTAAAAATGAGCCCTTCGTATTCTGTTTTTATCTGTTTTCCGAACCGTCTCAAGCGATCCCTGTTCCTCTCATCAGCAATTTTTTTTGATATTGCTACATACCGGCCACTTGGCATATAAATAATATTCTCGCCTTGAAGTTCGATAATTCCGGTAAGCCTGGGCCCTTTTGTTCCGGTAGCATCTTTCTCCACTTGAACGAGAATTTTTTCACCTTGGTGAACAAAAGACGATATAGACCGGCTGTTCCGCACCTCTTTCGGTTCATCCGATTTTACAAACGCCGGCAATTGATCTCTATGCAAATATCCTGACTTCTCTTCGCCAATATCTACAAATGCCGCGTTCATTCCAGGGAGAACTTTTGATACAACTCCAAGATACAAATTTCCAACGATTGAATGGCTTTTAGGCTGCTCGATAAAAAATTTTTCAATTGTTTGTCCGTTAAGAAGAGCAAACCGCTTTTCCCTCGTGAGACTGTTGACAATTAATTTCATCAAAATGTTTCCTCGCTTTGAATCCTGATCATGATTATTATTCTACCATTTATAAGTGTAAAGCAAATCTCCGACTTTCGCAGAGGTCATTTTTTCAGAAAAATAGGCATGAAGCAGTTCATTTTCATCAAGAGTTCCCTTTTCCTTCCCGTTCTTTTCAATAATAATCGGGTGTTTGCATCCCCTGTGAAACCGTTCCAGAATCTTGATGACCAATTCATCTTCCCTGACTGTAATCGGCTTTAAAGAGCGGATATTACTATTCTTTCCGTAATATCTTTCCAGTAAAAAACGGATAAATACAAACCGCATTTGCTTCCATTCATTATAAACGGAATATGCCAAGAATGCGATAACGATCCAAACATTCAAATTCACAGGGGCCGTTAATAAAGTAATAAAAGTAAAAAGAACGATGGAGCCAATTGAAATGAGTAAAGTAATTTTGTGTGCATCCGGAAACGAATGTCTTAATGAAAACATTAAAAACAAGAGTTTTCCTCCATCCAGCGGCCAAATCGGCAGAAAATTAAATATCAAAATCATAAAATTAAATTGAATAAATAAACCGTACAAATAATCCGGCAACAAGGAAAGTTCATTAAAAAGAAAAGCCAAGCCCATCATCCAAATATGTTGAAGAGGACCTGCAAGAATAATAGCTGCTTCCTCCATTAATGGGCGATTTCCGTGTTCTTCAACCTCCGCCACGCCGCCAAAAGGGAGCAAAGAAATTTTCTTAATCCTCCAAGAAAACAACGAAGCTGCTGCAGCATGTCCCATTTCATGAATAAAAATAATCAACAGGAATAGGCAAAGCTCAATAAATCGTGCGGTCAAAACCGCAATTGCAATGACAACCCACAAAAGTGGATGAATGTGAATATACGAAAGCATGGAAATGATTTTATTCAAAGCGGATCACCTGAATGGGGTCAATAAAATCATCCCCTTTTTTTATTGCAAAATAAAATGCCCCTTTTGTCTCGTCTTTCCCTTCCGAAACCGTTCCGACCGGCGTGCCTTTTTCAATGTACTGATATAAGATTACGTTGATGTTTTCTAAGTTGCCATACCATGACTCGCTTTCATCACCATGCTTAATTATCACGGTTTTGCCAAATCCTTCTTTTTCACCGGTAAAACGAACATATCCTTCACTCATCGCTTCTACAACAGCACCCTTACCGGTTTCAACCATAATCCTTTGTCCGTTCGCATCAAAATCTTCAAGTATTTTCCCGGACGCTGGAAGTGCATAATCCTGATTTGATTCCGTTTGGCTTTTCTCCCTTTCATCTGTAGAGGGCAGCAGCGCAAGGGGTTTTCCGAATTGTTTTTCATACCAGTCCGATACAGCAGCAAATTGAAAATCTTTTTCCATAGAATTTTTCACAAAATTGCGCGCCGGTTCTAACATTTCAGATGGATTGCGAAAAATAATCGCAATAATCAATACTAAACAGGCCGAAAACAAAATTTTCAACATGACAATCTCTTTTCGAAAAAGAGGATGCTCTCCTTCTCCCGGTCCGCCTTCAAAAGTGGAAAGCTTTTCAAAGCCATATTTTTCTTCGTCTTCAGCCACGAAAAAACGGTTTTGAAAATCCCGGGCTGCCCGGTCCTTCTCTTTCTTTCTTTTTGCAATTCTTCTCCGGATATCGTCAGCTCTAGAACCCATTCTCTCCCCACCAATCACTTTTAAAATTTGTACAAGTGTATGAGTGGTTCATTAAGAAAATGACTGTTAAAAAGGGAAAAAGAAAAGAGGCTGACACATAAACAAAGGGTCAGACCACTCCAATACAATATATAGACAAACACTAATAAAACCATTCTATATATTGTCTATTTTGGAGGGAGTCAGACCCTTATGAGTCGGCCTCTTCCTTGATGATTATGAACGAACTCCAAAGAATTTCTTGATCTTCGAGAAGACGCTTTTGCTTTCTTCTTCTAACTGTTGCAGCGGGACAGATTCACCTAAAATCCGACGGGCAATGTTGCGATATGCAATAGAAGCTTTGCTGTTTGGATTGAGGGCAATCGGCTCCCCATGATTGGAAGCTTTAATCACTTCATCATCATCGGCGACAATTCCGATTAAATCGATGGACAGATGAGTTGTAATTTCATCCACATCCAGCATTTCTCCGTTTTTCATCATGTGTGTACGAATACGGTTAATAATTAATTTCGGCGGTTCAATATTTTCTTCTTTTTCTAATAACCCGATAATGCGGTCTGCATCCCTTACGGCTGACACTTCAGGAGTGGTAACAACAATAGCTTTGTCTGCACCTGCTACGGCATTTTTATAACCTTGTTCAATTCCGGCAGGGCAGTCGATAATAATATAGTCATAGTCTTGTTTCAGTTCCATTACGAGATTCTTCATCTGTTCGGGAGCGACGGCTGATTTATCGCTTGTTTGTGCAGCTGGGAGCAGAAATAGCAAATCTTCAAAACGCTTATCTTTTACAAGGGCCTGATGAATCTTACATCTTCCCTCTACAACATCAACAAGATCATAAATAATCCGGTTTTCAAGCCCCATAACCACATCCAAGTTGCGAAGGCCGATATCTGTATCTATAAGACATACACGTTTACCTTGAAGAGCCAATGCCGTCCCTAAGTTTGCTGTAGTTGTCGTCTTTCCGACCCCGCCTTTTCCCGATGTCACTACTATTGCTTCTCCCATATTAGCGTCCCCCTTCCAATCTTGTTAACTCTGGTCTGAGATGCATTAATGCTTGTATTCTATCAACGACAATTTGATTGTTTTCATCTATGTATGCACATTCCATTTCCCGAGGTTCTCCTTCAGGATACTGATCGGGAGCACGGTTGATACAATCACCTATACGAAGCTGGGAAGGTTTCATGACGAAAGCCGCAATGATTGCCTGCTTATTCCCTAAACAACCGGCATGGGCAATACCTTTTAAGGCGCCCATGATAAAAATATTTCCTCCTGCCATTACGGTTCCGCCCGGGTTCACATCTCCAATCAAGAGAAGATCCCCAGGAACCTCGAGGACTTGTCCGGACCGAACGATCTTTGCGACAGTCACAATTTCACTTTCTGATTTTAAGCGTTCAGCTTCTTCAATCGTCATTACATTTGTTTCAATTTCTTCGACAACAAGATTTTTTTTATAGCGAATAAGCTCTTTTATTTCTGCTTTTTGTTCGTCCGTTAAATATCGATTCCCAACTTTTACTTTTACCGAGATAAGCTGGCGGTCCTCATTAGCCCGGTACGCAACAGAAAGCTTCTCATTCAGTTCCTTCTTTAAATCATCATAAGAACAGGTATCATCCAAGTAGAGGGTTAAACCGGACTTAGTGCCTTTAATTGTTACATTTTGTAATTTTTTCATAGCAGGATGTTCACCTCAAATTAGAAAGCAAAAATCGCCTCGCTTAGCCCCGTCAGGTTAAAGTAAAAAGAAAAGCGGAAGCGGCTCCTTCATCCCAGACAAGCATAGAAAAAAATATGCGGAGTTCGCTTCTTTACAAAGCAAAAATCATATTCTTTCACAACCAAAAAGACCCTTTTCCTGTTCCCACAAAAAAACGAATTCGACAGAAACTGCTTTTTTTCCTCTTTTTCATATAAGAAAATAAGGCCCTTTGGAGCATCTTGCAAAAATCCATAGAATCATTCTGTCAGATGCTCCGCAAATTTTTCATATTGTCTTTTCAAAGGGTATGCAGCAATAATCGAAAATACGAGATTTAAAATGATAGTAGGAAGAAGCCTTAATGAAACAAATTGAGGAAAGTCCATATCGGTTCGATGAATTAAAAAATTCATTTCGTACGCTCCCAGTTCAAGCAAGGCTACTCCAATAATCGATACAATTGTTACGATCACAATATTCGTTTGAAGAACCTTCATCATTTTCGACACTACGTAAGCCATCAGCGGAAAAAGGAACAAATAGATTCCCAGAATTTCCGTATAAAACACATCAAATAAAAGCCCGAAGACAAATCCGTAAATGATTCCATATTGTTTATTTCCGTAAACCGTCAAGAAAAAAATTGCAATGATTAAAAAACGGGGAACTAAAATTCGGTCACTGGTAAAAGTTCCATCAGGCAATAGTTGGACAAAAACACTTTCAATTACAAAAAATGCTGCCAACATAACAGGAAGAAGGAAGCGATTCACAGTTCCTCCTCCTCTTCATTATCATCAATATCACTTACATCTGGCTTTGTCATCTTTCTTTTTACAACCATCACATGGCTAATATCGTAAAGATTAGCTGACGGTTTTACATAGGCCGTTTGTGTTAAGCCGTATTGGTCGGGAACGACATCCACTACTTTTCCAATTTGCAGCAATTTTGGAAAAACGCCGCCCAAACCGGAAGTAATCACATTTTGGCCTTTCTTTATTTTCGCATCATAAGGGATTTCTTTAAGCAGTAATAATTTTTTCTTCTCGTCATACCCTACAATAAAGCCGTAAAAATTTTTTTCACCTTGAACAACCGCTGAAACCCGATTTTTAGGATCCATTGCGCTTAGCAGTTGAACAGTCGATGTGAACTTACTTACACTTTTTACTTTTCCAATCAGCCCTTGGGATGTTATAACAGCCATATCGGCTTCAATTCCATCTGTTTCACCTTTATTTATAATCAACAGTTCATGCCAGCGATCAGGGTTCCTTGCAATAACAGTCGCCTGGGCAGGATCATAATCCCGTAAAGAGTCTTTTTTTTCAAGAATATCTTTCAACTCTTCATTCTCTTTCTTTAACTCATGTACTTCTGCTTCCAGACGGGCCAGATCATCAAGACGTGCTTTCAACTCTTTGTTTTCATTATATGTATTTTGCAAGTCCTGCAAGTTTTCGATGAAACCGGCAATAGATTGTGCTGGCCTTGAAACAAGGGATTGAACCCAGCCGGTTGTATCTTTGATCAGCTGTTCCGGCCAGGTGAGTTGTTTCCGATCCCTTAAAGAAAACCCAATCAATGCCACTAGAATAATGATGCTGACAAGTAACACAATCAGTCTTTTATTCAGGAAGAACTGTGGCATGATTTACACCTCTGTTTTTCTGCATTAGCGAGATTCCTTCGCTTTGTTCTTAAATAAATCGATATGGTCAAGCGCCTTTCCTGTTCCAATTGCCACACAATCGAGCGGATTTTCTGCAATTAAGACAGGCATTTTCGTTTCCTCGCTGATCACCTTGTCCAAATTGCTGAGCAAAGCCCCGCCGCCTGTAAGCACAATTCCTCGGTCCATAATATCCGCTGCTAATTCCGGCGGTGTTTTTTCCAGCGTTACTTTTACAGCATCAACTATTGCATAAACCGTATCATGCAAAGCACTTGCAATTTCTTCAGCAGTAATTTCAATCGTTTTTGGCAGCCCTGTCAACAAGTCACGGCCGCGGATTTCCATGTTTTCAATTCCAACCGGATCGCCGGCAGAGCCAATTTCTACTTTAATCGTTTCTGCAGTACGCTCACCAATCATTAGGTTGTAATTTTTACGGATATAGTTAATGATCGCTTCATCCATTTCGTCACCGGCAACGCGGATGGATTGGCTTGTAACAATTCCTCCTAAAGAGATGATCGCCACTTCTGTCGTTCCGCCGCCAATATCAACAACCATGCTCCCGGTAGGTTCCCAGACAGGCAGATTGGCGCCAATTGCCGCCGCAAATGGCTCTTCAATAGTAAATGCATCACGCGCCCCTGCCTGGCGGGTTGCATCGATAACGGCACGTTCTTCAACAGCAGTAATTCCGGATGGAACACAAATCATGACATATGGC
This sequence comes from Bacillus methanolicus, assembly GCF_028888695.1. Lineage (NCBI taxonomy): Bacteria > Bacillati > Bacillota > Bacilli > Caryophanales > Bacillaceae > Bacillus > Bacillus methanolicus. Next base: position 2,075,608 of record NZ_PNFF01000001.1, read on the forward strand.
TTTCCCGCAAACCAGCCCTTGTTTTTCAGTGCTTGTTTAATATAATATTTCATCATTGTCGCAGTGGTCTCAAAGTCAGCAATTACGCCGTCCTTCATCGGCCGGAGAGCCACGACATTGCCCGGTGTCCTGCCGATCATGTTTTTCGCATCATTTCCGACCGCAACAATTTGCTTTGTGTCCGTTTGTATTGCAACAACGGAAGGTTCTCTGACAACAATTCCTTTCCCTTTTATGTACACTAGGGTATTCGCTGTACCTAAATCAATTCCAAGATCTCTTGTTCCAATTCCAAACATAATTGTATCTCCCTTTCTGATACTTTTGCAAAATAAAATTAGGCGATTTATAATGAATGGTTTCTAATTGTTGGTTATAATGGTTGATTTGCTGCTTGCAGCCAGCAAAAATCATAAATAATATTATATCGCAACGTCAATTAAAATCATAGTGTCATAAATAACCTTTTTCCTTTAAACTCACATATTTATTTTCTCCGATTACTAAATGATCGAGGAGGTCAATTCCAATGATTTTCCCGCACTCGGCAAGCCGTTTTGTGACCTCAATATCCTCTCTGCTTGGTGTAGGGTCTCCCGAAGGATGGTTATGAGCGCAAATGATTGATGCAGCAGACCTGCGGAACGCCTCTTTAAATACTTCCCGCGGATGGACGATAGATGCATTCAAACTCCCAATAAAAATCGTTTGTTTATGAAGCACCTGATTTTTCGTGTTTAAATAAAGGCAAACGAAATGTTCCTGTGACAAAAACCTCATATCATTCATTAAATATTTTGCCCCGTCTTCCGGAGAACGGATCACATAACGATCATCATAACAAAGGTTTGCAATTCTCCGTCCCATTTCAACAGCAGCCAAAACTTGAATTCCTTTCGCTTTTCCAATTCCCTTAATTGCCGTGATTTCTTCCAGTGTCGCATCTTTAAGGAGCCTTAACCCCTCAAAATGAGTTAACAGCCGGTTTGCTAACTGTAATACCGATTCCTGCTTCGTACCGGTCCTTAATAAAATCGCCAATAATTCATGATTGGATAAACTTTCCGGACCGCTCTGGATGAAGCGCTCCCTCGGCCGTTCGTCCTCAGGAAAATCCCGAATCATTAAAGATTGTGTATCCAAATTCATTCCTCCTTAATGTGTCAAAGGGAGCTTCCGAGGAGTTGATTTTTAGTTATGCTTTTTAATAAGGCAACGAATATCCTGCCTTCCGAAGTTCTCGAACCGTTCTTGACACCGGCAGGCCGACTACATTGAAATAATCTCCGCTGATTTGTTTGACGAGCATGCTTCCAAAGCCTTGAATTCCATAGGCTCCCGCCTTATCAAACGGTTCCCCTGTGCTGATATAAGCTTTGATTTCCTCATCGGTCAGCTCCCAAAATGTCACATCTGTTTTTTCAAAAAAAGTTGCGATTTTTTCAGGCGAGACGATGGCCACCCCTGTAAAAACAGAATGAGTTCTGCCAGACAATAATTTCAGCATTCCGTAAGCTTCTTCCTTTGTTTGCGGTTTTCCAAGCACCTGTCCGTCGACAACAACAATCGTATCGGAGCCAATAACAAATGAAGATGGGTTTCTTTCGGCAACAAAGCTTGCCTTTCGAAACGCCAATTCCATTACAATCTCTTCCGGTTTCATTCTTGGTTCATAGCTTTCATCAACTTTGCTGCTGGAGATTTCAAAATTTAAGTGAAGATTTTCAAGAAGTTCTTTTCGCCGTGGAGAAGATGAGGCTAAAATGAGGCGTTGCATAAAAATCACCTTACCTTTACAATCGCATCAATTCGGGAGATACAAGATAATCGTATCAAACTTTCTCTTATCAAACAATTTATAACATATATAAAAACAAACAAAATTTATAAACACCCACCCCCCTTAAAATGGAAAGAGGCTTTATTTTAAAAGATAACCAACAAAAAAGGCGGTGTGAGCGAATCCAGGCTATAAATATTTAAAAGCTCAACATGTATCTTGCTAAAGATAGGTTGACACTTCTATTTTGGTTTGCGCAGCTCCGCCCCATTTCCACAAAAAAAGTCTGTCGAATGATATTCAAACAGACTTTTGATATTTTGTCTTATTTCCCAGAAAATATGCGGAAATTATCTTTTTATCGGAATGATTGCTGAGAGACAAATGTTTGAAGTCTTTTTACAGGCTTTGATAGGCAGCAAGAAAAGAAAGGAGTTCATTTTGCAGTTCTTTTGCAGTTTCTTGTTCAGGAGATTTTTGAATGGCATTTGCTTTCTCAATTGCATTTACGAGATTACTTCTAACTTTTTTTACATTTTTATTTTTTAGGGCGGTCTCTTCTATTTGTAAAATTGCTTTTCCCTGATTATTGAGGCTTTCAGCAGTTTCCTTGGAGACAGAGTTGGTCAGGGACGCTTCTGATGCGGCTTTCGCAAGTGTTTCATAAAGAGGGGGGGCTGACTCAAGAAGCTTTCTCTCTGTTTCTTGTACTCCGCTCAGTTGTTTGCCGCCAAAATCAAGAGGCTTTGCAAAAACGTTGATCTCGTCCTTTTTCAATCCACTCCCGATTTCCTTTGCATTTTCCATACTGTCTGCCACACTCAAATATACAAAAAATTTTCCGTTCAAATTCACGATATGGACCGGAGCTCCTTTTTGTTCAACTGCAGATTTCGCTTTTTCTGCTGCTTCACTCGTTGAATAAACGCCTTCCTGGACAATAAAAGCAGAAATAGGCGGTACATTGACCGAAGCAGTTCCACCTGCAGGTTTTGCTTCATCGGCTGAAGGAATAGGTTCTTCAATTTCTTCTGCCGTATTATCAGAGATGACGGGCTTTAATATGATAAGACCAAAGCTGACTCCTAATAGAATGGCAAGAAAAATGGAAAAAAAGATAGAGGTGAAAATTCCTCGCGATGAATTGTTTTTTTGATTTGCATTTCCGCTCCATCCTTTGTTCTTATTCTTTATTGTCTCATCTGCAATTTTTTTTTCTGCCACTTTCGGTTCATCAGACAATTCTGGAAGAATCCAATCGAAACTCTCTTCTAAAGATTCTTCAGCAGCTGCCGTTTCATTTCTTGTTACGTATTCATCCTTATCCAAACGATTGTTATATCCGGTCTTTTTTTCTATTTCAGCGTCTTCCGAATGGGCTTCTTTAAACGGACGGTCTTTACCGTTTATTTTGATCGTAATCGTCTGTCCTTTTTCACGCTTGTCCACTTTCCATCCTCCCATCATTAATCATCCGTTCTAGTTTGTTACATCCTATCATATCGGCAAAAAAAAATAACAAGACTTTTGTCGTCTTGTTATCGAATGCTTTCGTCAAATTTTTTGCTAGTTTGGTGAAATTAAATCTGTGGACAGTTCGTCTATCGGTATTGCGGTATCCAAGCCGTTTTTGGAGCAAAGATTTCTTTTTTCACCTTTCAGACATACAGCGGCAACCCGGGTTCCGATTATTTCCACATATGACTCTTCCGATGGCTGCAAATAGTTCCCGGTATCGGGGTCTGTAAAACTGTCAATAAATTGGCGATCAGCCAACTCTTTATATGTAATTCTCTCTTTTGGATTGTTACCTTCAGCAATTTCCTGTCTGATATAAAAAGTTGCCGCTTCCTTCAATGCAAGAGCATTCGCTACAAATGCCCTGTCCTTCGTATTCTCAATTACCTTTGTCATAACCGTAACAGCGATAGCGGAAATGATCCCGAGGATCACGATAATGGCCAAAAGTTCAATTAGAGTCATCCCCTTGTCATTATGAATCATTCCGCTCCTCTTACGGTTGACCGTCTTTGTTATTTTTTTCATCTTTATCCACATCCGAAAATCCGCTGAATGGATTTTTCTTGTTGGAAATTCTCGGCGTATCCAAAGGCGGCAATTCTTTTTGCAAATCTTCAAGTTTTGGATAATAATAGGCTGCGATCGTTATTTCAAATTCAATCGGTTTTTGATCCTGGTCAACCTTATAAATCTCTTTCGGTGCAGTGAAACTTAAGTTCTCTACTTTAACAATCCGCTGCAAAGATTGAAGTGAATCGATAAACTTTTCCATTTCGAAATACGTATCGGCTTCGCCTTTAATGGTGATCGTTGTTTGCTTTATTCCATTTGGCAATGTTGCATCTTCGTTTGAAGAGGTTGCTTCATTATTCTCTTCTTTGTTCGCTTCATTATTCTGTTCATTATTGTTTGCATCAGCATTATTTTCTGCCGTATCTTGAGAATCATCTCCGGTGCTTTCGATCGTTTCATCTACTTCTGTACCGTTTAATCTAATTTCGCTAATATATGTATCAGAAACGATTTCCGCTTTCTCAATATCGAGCAGCAATTGATCTAAAAGCCGTTTAACCGGGACTTGCTTTTGAAGCTCCATCGTGCTTACCACTGTTTCTTCTTTTATTTGGCTTAACCGGCTTTCAATAATTGCTGTTTGCTGATTCAACATTTTCAGTTCTGATTTATTTCTATCAATCTTTTGTTTTAATGGTGCCAAAAACAGATAATAACTTCCTGCAAAAATTGTGATGAATAAAAAAAATATTAGGATTATAAGCAATATTTGCTTTTTTGAAAGGTGAAGGTTCACGGGGAGTCTCCCCCTTCCTCTTCGCCATTATTTCGTTTCGCTGATTTTTCGATTTCTAATTTATATGATTTTTTCAGTTCTGCGACATTTAACCTCAGTTCATATTTGGCATAATAACGCGGGAAAAATTCTTTTTTTGCTAATTCTATTATTTTATCGTCTGAAAGATTCGTATTGTTATTAATAATTTCCCAGTCCCCTGCTTTTTCATCTGTAATGACCGCCTCATCTATCCATTTATAATTCAACAAAGAGTTCAAATAATAAGCCGCTTCACTTTTCGTATCAAATTGGACGACTTGGTTGATTTTGTTTCCCTCTTCAAGTTTAAATTCAGTAATAAAACCTCTTTCCGGGAGTACTTTCGTTAGCTTTTGCATAACAAAAACAATATTATAAGGCTGCTCTTTTGCCCATTTAATGGCATTTTCGAGTTCCTGCACAGAGTTAGAGGACTGGAAATCAGCGAGCTTTGTTCTTTCGGCTTCCAAAATTTCATTCGTTAATTGAATTTCTTTTTCAACATTTTCAAGTTCCTGTTTCTTTTCGTTCATTTGCCAGAAAAAAAGGGAGGCACCGATAAGGACCAATCCTAAGAATGTGCCTAAGACAATAAAAAAGGAAAGGTTTCTCGGTTCTTTTTTCGGAAGGAGGTTGATCTCAACTAGCATGCCTACACCTCTTTTAATCCTAAGCCGACAATCAAGTGAAACGGAGAAAATAAATGGCTGTCATCGGAAGTCTCGAAATAACTGCTATCAATTTTGACTGTCGGAATATCAAATCGCTCGTTGATTTCATCAAATACATCATGAATCCATGGATGATCCCCGTCAATCAGTATTTTTGTAATTTGCCGGTTTCCTTGATTAAGAGTATAGCGGTAAAAATTCATGACTCTTTCTGCTTCTTTATAAATGTCTTCGAACGGATTCAACACTTCTGAGCGGTCGCCTCTATAGCTGTATTCTTTGTCTCCGGAAGAGTAATGATCCCATTTTGAAATATCAATATCCATCGGCAGATGCCTCATAAAGACAGGTATATAGCCTTCAAAGATGCTGATATTAACTGCTTGTAAATCTATTTGGACCATCATTAAATTTTCATCTTGCGAGCGATTGCCTTGTTCAAAGTACAACCTGTACAATGCCAAACATGAAATATCTGCTGTGACAGGTTTTAATTTTACATTTTCAAACAAATTGGCATAATCAGTTACAATATTTTCCGGAGCTGCAAATAAAAGAAGATCTCGTTTCTCTTTATCTGAACGATTGATCGGAAAATAGTCAAATACAGGGTCATCAAACGGCAAATGAATGCTCGTTCCGAGTTCCATATATAAGTACCCTTTTATTTCATCATCTTTAATATCCGAAGGGATCGATATTTTTCTGATGACAACAAATTGGTCCGGTACGAGAAAACGAATCGGCCTTCTAGCTATTTTCCAGTCTGCTATGCATTCTTCGAGTATCGATTCAAGCATCTCAAAATCTTGTATTTTGCCGCCTTTTATTAATCCCGGCGGCAGAATACGTTCGCCCCATCGGGAAACGACAGGCGGATGGGCTTGTTTTAGTTCGGTAAACCGAATTACATAATCTTTCATTATTAAATTAACTGTCCGTTTATTCCCGAACTGAAAAAGCATTCCCATGATGAAAACCCCTAAATGAAAGAATTTAGATACCAGTAAACGATTGTGTCGCCGTAGAAATATGCACATAGAGTTCCCAATCCGATAAACGGTCCAAAAGGGATTGGTTTTCCTTTTTCTAGCTTTCCGATCAAGCGCCCCACAAGGCCGAAAACGGCACCGAACAATGTTGCAAAGAAAAAGGAAAGAAGGACAGGCTTTGTTCCAAGCGCAAAGCCGATAACAGCAAATAATTTAATGTCTCCTCCGCCCATGCCGCCATTACTGATCACTGCAATGAAAAGCAACAGACCAAAGCCGACTACAGCCCCCGCAATCGAATCCCACCAGGGGATGAGCGGCAGGAAGATCCGTTCTAATAAAAAAATCACTGCAAATACAAGCAGGACTTTGTCTGGAATAATCATATATTTTACATCTGACACAAAAACGATGACAAAAAGAGAAATAAGCGTCCAAGCGATGAAGAGCTCAGGTACCCAACCGATAACAAACGGGGCAAAAACAAATAAAACTCCTGTCATCAGTTCAACAATTGGATATAAGGGAGAAATAGACGCCTTGCAGCGTCTGCATTTCCCCCCTTGTATGATATAAGACAAAACCGGTATCAATTCAAGCAGCCCTAACGTATGGCCGCAGCTCGGACAATGCGAGCGCGGCTTGACAATGGATTGCTTTAAAGGCACCCGAAGACCGACGACGTTGAAGAAGGAGCCGAGCATTAAACTAGTAATGAAAATATAAATATATAAAAAGCTCATTTTACTCTTTATGACCCGATAGTTCTAGAACCTTTACCTTTATCGGCGTCAATCTGCTTAATTGTTGCATTTTTGAAGGTCAGTTTTACATCACCTACGTCTTTAGTTGCATTTAATTGAAAAGTTGTTGATTTTCCATCTGAAGTAACTGTAACTTTAAAATCAGCATCTAAATTTGGTTCATCTATATAATTCTCTAAATCAGTTTTTTCTAGCGGTTTTGCCGGTATTCCATTAGCAGCAACATACGTTTTCGCCGCATTTAGTACTTGAATGGCGTCGGCTTTCACTGCATCTTCTTTCGATTTTTGAATAATCCCCCCGATACTCGGCACCGCAATCGCTGCGATAATCCCCAAAATAACAATTACCGCCAAAAGCTCAATTAACGTTAACCCTTTTTGGTTTTTCAGTCTTTTCCCTAATTTTTGCAGCATAACTATCTCCCTTTCCATAGTAATATTGAACTAAATAATTCTCTTACACTATTATACTAGAATTCTGAAGCATATAAAGGTGAGTCTGTTAAAAATTTGTAAAATTATTAGCCAACTTGTTGATAAATCTCGAACATTGGAACCATGATCGAAGTCACAATTGTTCCGACTAAAGCGGCAAGGAAGACGATCATTAGCGGTTCAATCAATGACTTTAATTGGTCGGTAGTAGTTTCGACTTCACGTTCATAAAAGTCAGCTACTTTTGCAAGCATCGCATCAAGTGATCCCGATTCTTCCCCGATCGCGATCATTTGCGATATTAATGGCGGAAAAGCCCAATGTTTTCGCATCGGTTCTGTCAGTGATTTTCCTTGTTCAAGAGATTCACGTGATTGGCGGAGCACTTTTGCGATTACCTCATTTTCGACAATGTTTTCAACAATAGCAATGGCTTGAAGAATCGGCACTGAACTAGCAAAAAGCGAACTGAGCGTTCTCGCCATTCTTGCCAAGGCCGCTTTTTGAAGCAGCTTCCCGAAAATCGGAATTCTGAGGAGAAAATAGTCTAAATAATACTTCGTATTTTTATTGTTTCTGATCACACCGATTCCGATAATACAGGCAATAAAGAATAAAATGAACAACCACCAAAATTTTTGCATAAATTCACTGGAGTTCAGCACAAACTTTGTGATTGCCGGAAGTTCACTGCCAAAATCTTTAAACATTTCAACAAACGTCGGAACAACCTTTACTAACAGGAAAATAACAACAGCTATGGCAATCAGGCCGACAGTAATCGGATAAGCAAGCGCTGAAACGACTTTTTGCTTTGTAAAATGCTGTTTCTCAAAATGGACGGCTAATCTTTCAAGTGTGTCATCCATATTTCCTCCGGCTTCCCCGGCTTTCACCATATTGACAAACATGCTCGAAAAAATCTTTTTATGCTTTGCAGCTGCCTCCGACAGCGGGTTTCCTTCACGCAAGTCTTGTTCAATCGCAATAAGCGCTTTCTTTAACGCTTTGCTTTCGGTCTGCTGCGCTAATATCGATGTGGCCTCAACGACTGGAACTCCTGCCCTTAACAGCGTTGAAAACTGCCGCAAATAAATGACAAAATCCTGCAGCTTAACAGGATTTCCGAACGTAATTTCCTTCGTCCACAGTGTTTCGGGAATTTCATTAATTTCAAGAATTCGAATGCCTTTTTGCTTTAATTGAAGCATCGCTTCTCTCTTTGAGACAGCTGTAATAATTCCTGACTTTTTCCCTTTTAGGTCGCGTCCGCTATATTTGTAACGGGGCATGTTAATTCACCTTTTCCATCATATAAGGCTTCGCTTCTTCAGCCGACACTTGGCCCGACTCAACAAGCTCTTTTATGCTCGCATCTAACGTATGCATTCCTTGGGCTCTCGATGTTTGCATGATGTTGACTATTTGGTGGATCTTCTTATTTCTGATTAAATTTGCAACTGCAGAATTGTTTATTAAAATTTCAGTTGCGGCTTTTCTTCCTTTTTTGTCCGCTTTCGGAAATAAGCGTTGTGAAATGATCGCCACAAGAACGGATGCAAGCTGAATTCTTATTTGGTCTTGCTGTGAAGACGGAAATACATCGATAATTCTGTTAATCGTGTCCGGAGCACTTGCCGTATGAAGCGTACCGAACACAAGATGCCCTGTTTCCGCTGCAGTGATGGCAGTTTGAATCGTCTCAAGATCACGCATTTCTCCGACCATGATGACATCAGGATCTTGTCTGAGCGATGCCCTTAATCCGTTTGCAAAATTATTTGTATCAAACCCGACTTCCCGCTGGTCAATAATGCATGTTCCATGCTTATGCAAATATTCAATTGGATCTTCGAGAGTAATAATATGCTTTCGCATTGTTTGATTCATATAATTGATCATCGCTGCAAGTGTTGTCGATTTGCCGCTCCCTGTCGGTCCGGTGACAAGAACGAGTCCTTGAGGCTTTTCGGCAATTTTTGCCAGGACAGGCGGCAGATCCAGTTCTTGCAGTGTCGGAATTTTTGTCGGAACGATGCGGATGGCCATCGCAATGCACGACCTTTGAAAATACGTATTGATTCGAAAACGGGAAACTCCGGGAATGCCGTATGAGAAATCAAGCTCCCCTTTTTCCTTAAATTGTTCCCACATAGTTTCCGGAATGATTGCTTTTGCCATTCCTTCCGTATCGGAAGGTGCGAGCGGGTCCTTTCCGTATCTTTTCAATTCGCCATGAATGCGAAAGACTGGCGGAACCCCGACGGTAAGATGGATATCCGATGCTTTTAATTCAAAGCCGGCACGAAGCAAATGATCAATTTTGTTTTTCATGGCTTGCACTCACTCCTAATCATGGATGGCGACGCGTAAAACTTCTTCTGTCGTCGTAATGCCCTGCTTCACTTTTAATAAACCGTCATCGATTAAAAAGATCGTTTTGTTTTTAATTGCCAGTTCTCTTAATTTCGAAAAAGGTTCTCCATTCATGATGACTTTTCTCATGTCATCATCAACAACAAGTACTTCATGAATGGCGATCCTTCCTTTATAACCGGTCATGTTGCAAGATGCACATCCTCTGCCCCTCATCACTTTCTCAATCTTCAAACCGCGTCTTCCGAAAATTTCAATCTCCCGTTTCGTCGGAAGCTGCGTTTCCGCGCAATCGCGGCACACTTTCCGGACGAGGCGCTGGGCTACAATGCCGTTTATGGAAGCAGCAACAAGGAATGGCTCGACTCCCATATCCAACAGCCTGGTAATTGATCCTAAAGAATCATTTGTGTGAAGTGTGCTGAGTACAAGGTGCCCTGTTAAAGACGCGCGAATTGCCACTTCAACCGTTTCTTTATCGCGAATTTCCCCGACCATAATGATATTCGGATCCTGCCGCAAAATAGCTCTGAGCCCTTTAGCAAATGTCATGCCGACATTCGGGTTTACTTGAATTTGGTTTATGCCTTCGAGCTCGTATTCGACAGGATCTTCGATGGTGATAATATTCACTTCTTCGCTGTTTAAGCGATTCAAGGCTGCATACAGAGTAGATGATTTTCCTGAACCGGTAGGCCCTGTAATCAAAACAATCCCATTCGGTTTTTCAATCATGCCGATAAATCTGTCCAAGTTTACTTTATTAAACCCCAGGTTGTGAATATCATTCAATGCGCTGCTTAAGTCTAACAGGCGCATAACAATTTTCTCGCCGTATACGGTCGGCAGTGTGGATACCCTAAGATCGACAGGATGAAAATCCAAATTCATCTTAAACCGCCCGTCCTGGGGAATGCGATGCTCCGTAATATCAAGATTCGCCATTATTTTAATTCTTGCCGTCAAAACACTTTGCATATGCTTTGGCAGAACACGTTCCGTTCGCAGCACACCATCAATTCTGTAGCGAATGACGACCTTTGTCTCCTGCGGGTCAATATGGATATCGCTCGCTTTCATCGCTGCGGCGGTCGATAAAATCTGATTAACGAGACGAACAACAGGGGAATCTTGATCGACAATTTTTTCTTCTTCCACTTCCTGACCTGCCGGTGCGTCCGTTAGAAGCTCCTCGAAACCCTCATCCATGTCGTAGTACTTGTTGATCGCTCGAAGAATATCATCTTTCGTGGCAATCGCCGGTTCAATTTGAAAGCCGGTCGAAAGCCTTAAATCATCAATCGTGTAAAAATCCATCGGGTCCGCCATGGCGATAAATAGCTTTTCCCCGTCTTTCTTAAGAGGAATAATAAGATTTCTTTTTGCGATTTCCTTTGGAACAATATGAAAAAGTTTCGGGTCAAAAGGATAACGATATAAACTCACATGAGGAATCCCAAGCTGAAACTCTAAAACTTCTATTAATTGCTGTTCGGTAATATAGCCCCGTTGGAGCAAGGCATCCCCTAGCTTTTGATCTTTACTCTTTTCCTTAAGTGCCGTTTGCAGTTGTTCTTCTGTTATTAAACCTGCTTCAACTAAGAGATCTCCCAGCCTTTTACGTGTTTGTTTCATATCAATCCCTGCTTTATTTCCTTATTTTTCGGTTTCGTTAGGTTTTCCCCATAAATCGTTTTCCTTTTCTATCTTTTTATCAGTTTGATCTGATTGGTCTTCACCGCTGCCGCTTTTTGGAACAGAAGGTTCCTTTGGCTTATCGGCATTTTCAGCATCGGACACGGAAGGTGTTTCCGGTGATCGCACAGTATTTTGATCATCAAGATTGTTTTCATTTTTCGTTGGCGAAGATTTATCAACAATTAAACTTCTGCTAATCACTTTCGGAACGGGTGGATAAAAATCTTCAGAAATCTGCTCTTTTTTCAAAACATTTCCGTTCTTGTCAACAGTTTCCCGAATCACTTTCACTAAAATACCATCTTTTCCTTCATCAAGTATTATATTTTTGCCAAAAGGAAGCTGCGCACTATATTGAATAATAGTCTTAGGTTTAAACGTTTGTTTATCTTCAGTTTTTACGTTGTATTGATAGGCAAACGTTGCCCCTTTTAATGATACATAGAAAAGATTATCAATCATTTTAAATTCTAATAAATATTTTTCATTATTCGGATTCGTAAACACAAGATCCATATTTTTATATTGATTAATTTTTGCCTCATACCCTGCATCTGTATATGACGGCAATTCTCTGCCGATATGGCGTTCAGTAATGGCAAAATTTGTCGGAAGCGCTGTTTTATAAACCGCTGTCGCAATCATACTTAATGCTTCCGAAGAAAAAAAATCAGTATTCCTTTCCTTGACAGTTTTTAAAATAGAAAATTGTGATTGCGGAGCGATCTCAATGGAAGGAAATTGCTCTGTCCATTTCCGCAAAATCTCCACATTTTTGTCTGCTTTTATCGCGGTTTCAGAAATTACTTCATTTTTTTCTCTTGCCAAAAAATATTGATCAATCTTAATATTATGATCCCCTTCTTCAAGCATAGAGGCAAACATGAGAAGATCATGGATTAACCGTTCAAAATCAAATGTATCAGCATGAATTTCTTGCAGCGTGAATTTTTCTATAAATGACCTCAAAGACTCTTCGTCAATTTTTACAATAAGCTCGTTTGTCTTTCCGTTTTCAACCTTGTCGATCGATTTCTTAAGGTTAAAAAGAAAATAATCCAAATCCATTTTCTTTACGGTTTCTTTATAATGAAACGATACGGTTGTATTTTCATACCACTCTTTTTGTTTTTCAATTAAGAGATTAAGAGCTTCAGTTTTTGATAAACCGGAAAGTTCAATTTTGCTTATCCTCGTGTTATTTTCAAACGTATCTTTCGAAGTGAATTTATCGAACGCTTTTGCACCAAAATGAGAAAAACTGAATAGAAAGGCAGTACAAAAAACCAAGACGAGAAATAGCTTAGCAGTCTGAGGATTCCTCACAACGGGTTTCCTCCCTTTATCATGCTTCTACATTCATAGACAATTCAACAACAACACTTGGGCCCTCTTCCTGGGCTTTAATAATATCTTCCCTTGTCAAGACTGTTCCCTCGGCTATTATGACATTTCCTTGTAAATCTGTAATATCTTTCGTAACTCTTTTCCCATTCAAAAGTTCAATCTGCTTATCTTTCAAGACTTGAACTTCTTTATCATCTTCTAATAGCTTTTCAGTAACAGCTGAATCCTTTTCTAATTCCGAAATAACTTGATCATTTTCTTCTGCAATCGGCTGAAGTTCTTTAGCAGCAAGCAGCTGCTCGGAGCTTTCCAAAAACCCGTCGACAGCTTCCTCTTTCACAATGATCATATCTTTTCCATACGTCAGGACAAAGTCAGAAGGAAGAACTGCATTTCTATTTCCTAATTGAAGGTCCAAGCCAAGGATTTGCCCGTTCTCTTCATCGGCATAATATTCAAGAACTTCGCCAAGCAGCTCGCCTTTTCTTGTCATAACCTTCGTATTCGTAATTTTAATTTTTTTATGTACCAATTGATTTGCAATCGGTATTTCATTCAAATCAATAACTGCATTTTCGCTTTCAACTGTCACCGCATAATCGCCAATACCAACAATTTTTTTAAACGGTATTGCTTTTACACTTGTTTGCCAATCCTCATCATCAATTGTTAAAAAGTCAATAGAACCTTTTTCCGGATTTATGACTAGCGTCTTTACTTTTCCAATTTCCCGTCCGTCCGCAATGCTTATAATCGGCAAACCTGTTATTTGCGTGCTTTTTTTCATGATTTTTTCAACACCTAACCTTTTGCTCACGAAATTTAATTCATTGATTAAAATAATGCGTTTGTAAGAATTTAATTTCTTGCAATATTATTGGAAATTCTACATATTTCGCTTCAAGATCATTCAGAAGACTTTTCAGTTTTTCAAATTCTTTATTGGAAAGGTAATGCTGAATAAGCAAACTTGCAAACGTATAATATTCAGATAATGGAAGCCCAGGGTGCATATAGTCTTTTACCAATTGTTCATATTTATTCTTATCGATCATCTTTCTTGCAATTTCAATTTGCGAGAGCATGATTTGGAACATCTGTCGCTGCAGCTTTTCCTTTGCTTCATCAATCGGTTCCTTTTGTTCTTCTTGAGTTAAAGTTTGTTCTTCTTGAACAAGAACGTTTACACTTTCTTCATTCGCCGCCGTGTTCTCTTCTATTTGTTCTTCTTCATTTCCGAAACTATTTTGATCAGAAGGAATCATTTCCTCCATTGTTCCCGATTGAGGATTTAGAGGAAGTTCCTCCTCATCAAGAAGTTCAATTTCTTCCCATACCGGTGCATCAGGAATTTCAGTATGATTTATTTTCTGTTCTTCAAAAAATTCGGTCTGAATCTTTTCATCTCTTATGTCTTCATGCCCAAGTTCAGATTCCATAATGATTTTTTCAAGTTCAGCCATGTAATCCCCTTCATTTTTAATGTTTTCCTTACTCGTTCCTTCTTCATCAAAAACAATTTGATCATCTGTTTTCTCGTAAATATCATTCGTATCTTTTTCAAAGTCTAGTAATAACGAATCATCTAAATAAGGATTCTCTTCTTCTTCAACCGATGAAGGTACTATTTCTTCAATCATTTCTGTGTTTCGTACATAAATGTCATCGCTCTCTTGAAAGCTTTCGGCAGGTTCGTTTTCAAGAGTAGGGAGCGGTTCAATCTCGTCATTCTTATTTTCAAGAAATGCGAGAGGTTCAATTTCATCATTTTCACTTTTTAAAGATTCGCTTATTCCATTCACGTCATTTTCATTTTCAAGAGAAGCGCTTCGTTCAATCCCATCGATTTCATCTCTTTGCGAAACATTCAAAATATTTATCGTTTCCTCTTTTTCGATTTTTTCGCTCGGGGAATGTACTTGATATGAGTGAGATTGAAACGTTCTCACAAGTTCATTTGTTTCTAACGAATGATCAATCTCGACTGTTTCTTCAACAGCTTCAAACAGAGCTGGTCCCATTCTTTTATTTAAGAGATAAGTTATTAAAATGATAAGTACGAAAAGCATTGATATCGTTTTCAATAAATCTAAAGTACCATAAGCCAGCAACCCAAATGAAGATAGTAAAAAAGAAATGATTAAGACTGTTAATTTCCCTTTTTTTGAAAAGCCGGCAGGAATAAAATAAAGAATAGGTACTAAAAAAACGAGTGAAAGTACGGAGAATAAAAATAAAATCATGTTTCACCCCTTCCGTAATATTATAAAAGAATTATTTTTAGAAGTTTTTGTTAATTTTTGACGGTTTTTTTACGTTTTTACTTATTTCGACCTATTAGGACAGATTTAGACTACAAGTATTGTATAATAATATAAGATTTTTTGAAAGAAGGGGGCAAAATGAATCTAAAAAAAATCCTCGATAGTTCAAAAGGATTTACTTTAATCGAAATTCTGACATCCCTTACTATTTTAGGAATTATTTTAATCGGTTGTATGAAATTTTTCACACAAGCATATTCCTATACGAATATGAATCAAAAGAAAACAGCAGCCATAAATGTGGCAAGAAATGCGATGATGTATATCGAAAATGAGAGCTTTATTGAAATCCGTGAAAAATTTAAAAAAAATCCGGAAGAAGAACTAACCTTAATGATTTGCTCTAATTCAGAAGATAAAGATGAACCGAATGATCCATACGGTAAGTTTTGGAAAGGAGAAACTCCAGGTCCATCGTGCTCGCCAATTACGATTAACAATGTAAAATATGATGTAAAAATTCAGGCTAATTCAGACAAAAACGATTACGATCGCAATTACATTCTGCCAATTACAGTAAAAGTAGAATGGGCCATAAATGGGAAGGTGAACGAGACCGAGATTGAAGGGGTAATGAAGAGTGAAGATATTCGATGAAAAAGGGGTAACTTTATATGAACTTCTCGCAACCTTTACGATCACGATGATTGTACTCCCGGTTATTTATGGTGTTTTTTCTTCCGGTATCAAATTATACAATAAAATTCAAATTGAGGGGCAGCTGCGGGATGACGCAGACTATGCTGCAACAATGATTATGAATACTTTTCATTCATTCCCTTTTGATTATGTGGAAGGATGCGGGGATAATTGTATCGAGCTTATTGATAGCCAAAAAACCAAAATCAAAAAATTTGAAAAAGGACAAAGCGGATTTTTTTACGATATTAATAAAGAAAAACAAGGTAATGAAAAGAAAATTATTATCACTTTAACAGATCAAAATAATCAAGAAAAAACCGAGATTACTATTGACGGAACTCCCTTGGAAGGAATTGCTGACTTTAAAGACTCAACGATTTCGTTTACATGCTATAAAGAAGACTTAGACAGCAAGGAAAAATGTGAAAGCGGCATCATTCATCTTGACTTTATTTTGGACCATGAAAGATTGGAAAAACCGCTGCACTTAAAGAGCGAATTTGGATTCTAAAAGGGGGAAACAGCATGCTGAAAAATGAACGTGGAAATAGTTTAATAATCGTTTTGTTAGTTTCCCTTGTTTTTACGACTCTCGGCCTTGCCATTATTGCTTCTTCCATAGGTGGAGCAAAGAGGGTTGAAACGAGAGAAAGCGACATCCACATAACATATAATGCAGTGGAAATAATCGAAAAGATGATAACTGATTTGGCAACCACAATAGGGACATTTGAATTGGAATGGGAAGCAGGCGGTATCGAGAACAATATAAGTGATTACGAGAATAAATTAGAAGAAATATTAACGAAAAGTATTGAAAAATATGAAAAAAAAGATTCTGTTGATTGTTTAACGGTGATAGACATTAGCGGCTCCTCTCCTGAATATGTTAATCCTTCATCAAGGAGTTGTTTTGAGTCAATCGGCAAAAACTCAATAATTGATAAATTAGATACTTATGAAATAGATACGAATGATGATTTTACAAGAGTTTTTGAAATTGTGCTTGTCACAAAAAATCCGATTGAATATGAAGGAAAAATTACGAGGACCATTAGAAAAAGGTTCATCCTTTCCCCTTTGCCGAGTTTTCTTAAATATGCAGTGGGCTCTTATTCCGAAGAGAAAAATAATGGCTTGTTCTTAAATGGTTCTGCAAATATATTAGGAAATGTTTATGCAAACCAAATGTCGATCAATGAAAAAGCAAAGTACCAAAAAAGGAACGGTGATTGGTCAGAACAATCAACACCGATGAGTTCGATCAATGGTGACATTTTTAGCAGTACAGCAAACCTTCTTGACCTCATGAAAGAAGAAAATTTTTATAAAGGGGAAATTCCGGATCTTAAGCATGACAGTCAATTTATTAACATTGACTTCGAACGGACGATGAATGATCAGACGAACAAAATATTAAAAACAAATGAACTTTCCACTGAAAGATATGGAAATGGGACTGATTTTTCTGAGCAGTTGAAAGATGAAATTTCCGGCCTATCCTTCTTTTCTGGTTCTACTGATGAAAATGTCGGCATCCAAAAATTAGAGAACCAACAAAATCCTCTATCTTTAACCGGAGGATCGGCAAATGAACTTAAAGACAGCTATTTAATCGAAAGCACAGAAGAACCAATCCCGGAATATTTTGACGGTGATCTCGTTATCAACAGTAAATATAATCCAATTGCTTTTGAAAAAAAACTGGCCGTGAATGGGGACTTATATATAGTAAGCTATAATGATATCGAGTTTCTGGAAAATGTACATGTTTCAGGGAAGCTACACATTCTCAACTTTGGCGGGAAAATATCCTTTCAGAAAAATATCATAAGTGCTGATTCGATTAATGTACAATCTTATGAAAGCGACACGAAATCTAAAGGATTAGAAATCATTGGGAAAGTCGTTACAGGCGGGGATTTGAATTTAGAAAGTTATTATGATATCGAGTTTCTGGATCATGTTTATATCTCAGGGAAGCTTCACATCATCAACTTTGACGGAAAAATAGCATTTGAGAATAATATCATATGTGCTGACTCGATTAATATAAAATCTTACGCAGACAACAAAAGCGATAGAGAAACTAAAGGGTTAAAATTTAATGGGGATATCGTTACGGGCAATGATCTTTCTGTTAAGGCGCTGAATACTGCTATAGAATTTAACAATATTATTATTGTCAATGACAATTTAAAAATAACAGGTGATGAATCAGACGATGGACTTGAAAATGATGAGATTATATTTGATTCCGTTGTATATGCAGGAGGTAAGGCATTTTTATCAAATGTAAATATTTTAGGAGCGGAAGATAATGAGAAACAGCTTGTGTTGATGACGAAAGGCGAGCTTGAAATAACGAGAATGAATGAGTTTGATTACTTTCAGGATAAAGACGAAAAGGAAAAACCGTACTTGCCGTTTCGCGACGATAGGATAAAACCTCTAAAAGCATTTTTCTACACAGAAGATAATGCTGTATTGTACGGCGTTGGATCTCTTTTTTACATTAACGGAGGAATCTTCGCAGAAGAAAAGCTGGAAATCAACGCTGTACGCGGTGAAGTAAGCGATGGCGGTGATGACTTGAATTTCTCCATTCAAGATGACAAGTTTTCCAGATTTATTGTTGAGTACGATAAAGATGTATTACTTAATAAATTTGATGCATTGCCGATCGTTAACCATGTGCAAATTTTTTCAGATGAATTAATCTTCGAATAAAAACAGCTGCCCTTTTTGGAGGCAGCTGTTTTTATTTACCATCGTCCGGCGTCTGGTGACCCGTCATCTTCATCATCGGTAGAAGCTGTTATTACTTCAAACAGCGCAGATGCATGCGGCTGATTGCCATTGCGTTGCTCCTCAGCAGTTACTGTTACTGTTGAATAGCCGACTTCCTTTCCGATTAAATACCATATACCATTTTCATTGACAACTTGAACTTTATGATCCATTTCTGAAACAACATGATCAATTTTCTTTTGTGTCGCATTGTCAGGATTGAAAATGAGCAAATCTGTCAACGGGATTTTTTCGCCAAGGCCTAATTTAAAGACCGATTTCTTAAATTTAAGTTCTTCCAGTGGTATATATGGATCTTTAACTATAATCGGAACAGTCTTTACAATATTTGATCCGTCTTTTGTTCGTACAACCAGCACAGTCTCGCCTTCTGTCTTTCCTAAAATCCGGTTTGTGTCAGTGAAATCGGCAACTGTTCGGTCTCTAATTTCAAAGTCTAAAGTCTTATTCGTCGCTTCTTCAGGTTGAATCTTCACCGTAAAGGATGCAGTACTTCCAACATCAATTTCAATAGGGTCCGGTTCAATCGTAATCGATTCAATTCGATTTTCAATCGTAATAACTTTTTCAACTATCAAATCTTTGATTGCAAAACCGCCTTCTGCTTTCACTTTAATTTTGTTCACACCCGGTTTTGTTATAGTTATGGTGTCATCAGGAGAAAATTCAACCCATGTACCTTTTTCGTCTCCATTTTCAATTAAATGGGAATACTTGACACCTTTTCCTGCAACTAAATTGCTTAGTTTTATATCAATCGGTTCATTTGCAGAATCGCCATTTTTGTACAGCCGGCCGGTTTTGTTTCCTCTTAACTCATAGTCAGGCTTTAAATAAGCAAATGCAATATCGTTATCATAATAAGTGATTTTGATCGTTGTGTTAGCCGATCCATCCTGAAAAACCATCTCTTTGATTGCCTTGTTTTTCAGTCCATAATTATTAGGATATTCGGTTTGTGCAAGTTTTTTGCCATTTTCATCTAAATTTAACTTCGTGATAATACCTGATGAATCTCCGTCATAAGCATTGTTTGGAAACTCTCTCAATCGTACCTTCGAGTTGATGACCTGATTAGAAGCAGGTATTGTTGTTTCCTGATGTCCGAATCGGCTGTCCTTGTATTGAACAGTTGCCAGCGGCATCTTCACATTGCTTAATGCCCAATCTGCTTTAAGCGTGATCGCTGCTGTTAACTTATTAGGATTAAACACACCGTTCGTATAGTTTATGCTTGAAGGAACCATGATTACTGCAGCAGGTGTGCCTGAAACATTTTCAATACTTACTCCAGCAGTTGAAACGGCTGAAATCCCTTCAGGAAGAGGCTGAATGATTTTTATGTTTGTAATTGAGCCAGACACACGGTTGTCCACAAGACCGTATGGTTCCAAGTCATACTGAACTGTAAATTCGTTCGTGCGCTCTGTAGAATTTGAAATCTTAATTAAATTATCCGGGGTATTTTCGACACCCTTTAAAGTCATCGTACCTTTAAAACTCGGCGGTGCATCATCTTTTACTTCTATCGTAACCGGAGAATAGGTTACACTGACTTTTTTACCGGATAAATCATTATACGTCATTTCAATATTATTGAAAGTATATGTCCCTGTCTCTGAAAAACTTAACGGAAGCGTTAAATCAATCGGCTGGGGCGGATTCTGATTAATTGGATAACTAAAGTTAAAGTTAAAGATGGCAATATTATTTTCATCAACCCTTGCATCTGATCCTTCCATTACCTTAACTTTTCCGTTAAATCGGCTTAAATCCACTTTTATTTCGCCGCTGATTGATGGCGTATCGATATCTTTTGAAATTTCTTCAAAAATTGGAGCAATATTTTCTTGTGAAGCTTGTCTTGCCGTTACCCCGGTTATAGCAGACAGTTTTCGCAAGTAATCCATATCTACCTCAGAATCGTTGCCAAAACCTATTGAATACAGTTTAATATTTTTTTCCGCCAGCTTTTCAGACATCGATATTCCATGCTGCCTAATCGCTGCTATTGTATCTTTAACATTTATGTTCTTAAAGTGCTGCTCGCCATTCAAGTAATAGTAAACCTTACTATACATTTTGGATCCTTGTCCATAAAGTTCATAATGAACAACAATATCCTCTGTAACGGTTTTGTAGTCATATACCGGTTCATCCCAGCAGACAAAGAAGAAACATTTTTTTTCAGTACCAACTTGCACCCGTTTTTTGTAAGTTATTTTCTCTTTAACGTTAGAAAAAGTAGGTTCTCCGTCAGTCATAAAAATGATATATTTGTTGTTATTTCCGCCTTCAAGCATTTCTAGCGCTTTTTCAAATGATTGAGTATAGTTCGTTCCACCGGACGCTGATAAGCTGTTGGCAGTTCGATAAATTAAATCTAAACTTTCTTTTCCATTATTTGGTGAAAAATAAACAATTTTATCGGTTTCCACATCCGAGCTAAATGGGATAAACGCAAAACGGTCGTTTGGTCCGGCATTCTCTTTGAAAAAATTAGTTGCTTCTGTCATTGCATCTTTAGCACTTTGAAATTTTTTCGGATTTTTTCCTAATTCATTCATAGAACCTGATTTGTCAAAAATAAAAACGACATCAATCGGTTCCCTGTCGGCGCTTGTCGCTTTGCCTTTCGGTGCAAGATGAAAATTCAGACTTCCTTCTGCGTTTCCTGTTTTTGGTTTTACAATAACATTTTGGGAAGGGTTAACATTCAATTCAACAGATGGCGTTTCTTGTTGGGCAGAGCCCCTTAGTGAAAAAGAAAAAACAATCAATAATGTAAAAGTTAAAAACGTAAAGCAAAATCTTTTCAAACTGCCCCCTCCTCTCCACGCATACCACTCTCTTTTTAACCGAACTTTTTTACTACTATTATACCAAATTACCTATCTGTGCCAATCTGCAAAAAATAAATATTTTGTAAACGATTAATAGCCCTATGTTAGAAAACAAAGGGCTTATCAAAAGTCACGTTTCAATTAACATTTTAGCAAATTTTCAATTTTTTCCACTGGATGCCAAGTCAATTTCTCAATAGATCAACAAGTTCAGACCTTACCTCGGAAAGAAAATAAAGAGATCCGGTAATTACGAGAACTTCTTGTTCTTTTAATTGCTCAATTTCTGTTTGCAAAAAAGCTTTCCAATCTTGAACAGCATGTTTATTTACCGACTTGCTCAACTTAAGCAGTTCTTGAGAGGATGCTGCTCTTGGGAAATCAAAATCAGTAAACGTGATTTTTTCAGCAATTCTGTCCAACTTTGCAATCATGTTATCCAGTTTTTTGTCTTTTAAAGCTGCGAATAAAATCTTTATTTTTTTCTCTTTAAAACGGTTTTTAATTTCATTTATAAGAGCTGTAATTCCTTCTTCATTATGGGCTCCATCGATGACAACAAATGGGTTTTCGGAAAGAATCTCAAATCTCCCCGGCCAGCGGGCTGATAATAAGCCTTTTCTTACATGTTTTTCTTCAATTTGAAAAGAATAATATTGTACAAGCAGTTCTGAAGCCATTACCGCTAAAGCAGCATTTTCGATCTGATGCTGACCAATCATTTCAATTTGCATTTCTGGGAAACTTTTAAACAACGTTGAAACTGTAAATCTTTCCCCTTTAGGCAATGAGGAGCAGTCTTTGATCAGGATGTCGTTCCCCAGTTGAAAAAGAGAAGCTTTTTTAGAATCCGCTTGTTCTTTAATTACATTTAAAGCTTCCGCTTGCTTGGCAGCGGTTGCGACCGGCACACCGTTTTTTATAATGCCTGCTTTCTCAAAAGCAATTTCGCGCAGGGAATGCCCCAATATGTTCGTGTGATCCATCCCGATATTTGTGATGATTGAAAGAAGCGGATAGATAATATTCGTTGAATCAAATCTCCCGCCAAGGCCTACTTCAAAGATGACGATATCGACCGGATTTACTTTTGAAAAATAATAGATTGACATCGCAGTGACCACTTCAAATTCCGTCGGCCCGCCGAGTTCGGTCTTTTCAAGCTCTTCTGCCAGCGGAAAAATAACATTGGCAAGCTCGATAATTTCCTGATCAGTAACTGGTTTTCCATTTACGCTGATGCGTTCATTGAATTGTTCAAAATACGGCGATGTAAATGTACCGACACTATATCCGGCATTCTGTAATATAGAACGAAGAAATGTTACCGTTGACCCTTTTCCGTTTGTTCCGCCAATATGGACGGTTCTTATTTCTCTTTCAGGATGATTTAGTTTTTCCATCATCCACTCCATTCGTTTTAATCCCGGTTTCATGCCGAGCCGAAGACGTGAATGAATCCAGTTAAGAGCTTCGCTATATGTATGAAACATATTACCATCTCCTTTTGTTTAGGAACAAAGCGGAAGACGAATCCAAAAACCGGATTCGCCTTCTCATTTAATAAGTGTTTTATATTTATTCGCCTTTCAGTTCACGAATACGGGCTTCGACAGCCTCTCTCTTTTCTTTATAATCTTTTTCTTTTGCACGCTCTTCTTCAATTACTTTTTCAGGCGCTTTTTTCAAAAAACCTTCATTGCTTAATTTTTTCTGTACCCGTTCGACTTCTTTATTCAGTTTCTCAAGTTCTTTTTCAAGACGGGCAATTTCTTCTTCAATATTAATGAGTCCTTCAAGCGGAAGAATAATCTCCACTCCGGTTACAATCGCTGTCATAGCTTTATCCGGAATTGCGATTTCGGTTGCTACTGTTAATTCTTCCGGATTACAGAACCGCTCAATATAAGCACGGTTTTTTTCGAGAACTGCCTGAACATCGTTGTCTTTTGCTTTAAGGAGCATTTTAATTTTCTTGCTCATCGGTGTATTCACTTCAGCACGAATGTTACGAACCGACCGAATGATGTCTACAAGAAGCTTCATCTCTTCCGCAGCTTGTACATCATTCAATTCAGGCCTTACTTCAGGCCATTTTGCAATTGTGATCGACTCTCCTTCATGCGGAAGGTTTTGCCAAATTTCCTCCGTGATAAACGGCATAAACGGATGGAGCAAACGCATTATATGATCAAGTACGTAAGCTAAAATGGAACGGGTTGTTTTTTTCGCCGCCTCATCTTCCCCATATAATGGGAGCTTCGCCATTTCGATATACCAATCGCAGAAATCATCCCAAATGAAGTTGTAAAGAACGCGGCCCACTTCACCGAATTCGTAGCGGTCAGCCAGGCGGGTAACCGTTTCAATTGTTTCATTTAACCTTGTTAAAATCCATTTATCAGCAACAGACTTTTCACCGCTTAGATCGATTTCATCAAATGTTAAACCATCCATGTTCATTAATGCGAATCTTGATGCGTTCCAAATTTTATTTGCAAAGTTCCACGCAGCTTCAACTTTTTCAATGCTGAAGCGCAAATCTTGACCGGGTGAACTTCCTGTAGCCAAGAAGTAGCGAAGCGAGTCAGCACCGTATTGATCGATCACTTCCATCGGATCAACCCCGTTGCCAAGGGATTTACTCATTTTGCGCCCTTGTGCATCGCGAACAAGTCCATGGATTAATACATCTTTAAATGGGCGCGTTCCTGTAAACTCGACTCCTTGGAAAATCATACGGGATACCCAGAAGAAAATAATATCATAACCGGTTACAAGACAATCAGTCGGATAGTATCGCTTGTAATCTTTTGAATCAGTATCCGGCCAGCCCATTGTCGAGAACGGCCATAACGCAGAACTGAACCATGTATCTAAAACATCTTTGTCTTGTTCCCAGTTTTCAATATCGGCAGGCGGTTCATGATCCACATAAATTTCCCCTGTTTCTTTATGGTACCAGGCAGGAATGTGGTGGCCCCACCAAAGCTGACGCGAAATGCACCAGTCACGAATGTTTTCCATCCAATGAAGATATGTCTTTTCAAAGCGTTCCGGAACAAAGTTTACTTTGTCTTCCCCTTTTTGAAGTGCAATCGCTGCATCAGCGAGCGGCTGCATTTTTACGAACCATTGTGTTGAAAGATAAGGTTCTACGACCGCACCGCTTCGTTCAGAATGTCCGACAGAATGAATGTGTTCTTCAATTTTGAAGAGAACTCCCTGTTCCTGCAAATCTTTCACAATTTGTTTTCGGCATTCAAACCGGTCCATGCCTTGATACTTGCCGGCCTTTTCATTCATCGTACCGTCTTCATTCATGACCAGGATACGTTCAAGGTTATGGCGGTTTCCGATCTCAAAATCGTTCGGGTCGTGGGCTGGGGTGATTTTTACAGCCCCGGAGCCAAATTCCATATCAACATATTCATCGCCGATAATTGGAATTTCCCGGCCGACAATTGGCAAAATGACCGTCTTCCCGATCAAATGCTTGTAGCGCTCATCTTCCGGATGAACAGCAACAGCAGTATCACCAAGCATCGTTTCCGGACGGGTCGTTGCGATTTCAATATAGCCTGAACCGTCAGCAAGAGGATACTTCATATGATAAAAGGCACCTTGAACATCTTTATAGATAACTTCGATATCGGAAAGTGCAGTTTTCGTCGACGGATCCCAGTTGATGATATATTCCCCGCGGTAAATCAAGCCCTTCCGGTAAAGACTGACGAACACTTCACGAACAGCTTTTGACAAGCCTTCATCAAGTGTAAAACGCTCGCGGCTGTAATCAAGGCCGAGTCCAAGCTTTGCCCATTGCTGGCGAATATGTTCAGCATACTCTTCTTTCCATTTCCACGTTTCCTCAACAAATTTTTCCCGGCCTAAATCGTAGCGGCTTTTGCCTTCATTGCGCAGTTTTTCTTCAACTTTTGCCTGAGTGGCAATCCCGGCATGATCCATTCCCGGCAGCCAGAGAACGTCATAGCCTTGCATCCGTTTCATCCGTGTAAGAATATCCTGTAAAGTCGTATCCCACGCATGGCCAAGGTGCAGTTTACCTGTCACATTTGGAGGTGGGATTACAATCGTATAAGGCTGTTTCTTCTCATCATCTTTCGCTTCAAAAAATTTTCCTTTCAGCCACCATTCATAACGACCCTGCTCGATCGCTTTAGGGTCATACTTGGTAGGCATCGTCACTTCCTTTGTACTCATTTCTAAAGTTCCTCCAATCCATCCAAAAAATAAAAAACTCCATTCGCCATAAAAGGACGAATAGAGTGAATTTCGCGGTACCACCTTTTTTCCAACCAAAATATTGATTGGCTCTCATTCAGATAACGGTTTTCCCGTCTTCCACTACTAAGAAAAAAATCCGTTCGCAGAAGATGCTCAAGGGCGACCTTCCGAAGCACCCGCTTAGGAAACCTCTCAGCTGTTGGCTTCCCTCTCTTAAAGCTGTTTTCTTCGTACTCTTCCCTGTCTTTGCAATATCTATTCAATTTCTATTAGTTATACTACGGAAAAAGGCAATTCTCGTCAATAAGAATAACCTAATTTTTTATATAATATACATTTTACAATAAGATTTTTCGAAAGACACGTTCGGCAGGGCGAAAACATAGAATGAAGATAAACGAACATAAAGGGGTTGAGCTTAATTGAGGAGAAGATACAACCCGTATACACTACCTCCATGGTTGAAAACACTCAGAAACGTCTGCAACCAGTTTATCATCCCATTTTGCGTATTCCAAGGAATTCGAACGATTTTACTCCCGACAACATTTGATGTTCTGCTGTTAACGATCTTTGTTTTACTGGCACTTGCTCTCCATTTTGACATCATATAGAAAAGCCCTGGAAGAAGTATCTATTCCTGGGCTTTCTCTTGGGCTTCTTTTTTTCTTTGTTCTATTTCTTCAATCCTCATAACGACATACTCCGTATTTTTTAATTGCCAATAATTACACTGGAACTGCTGGACAAACTTCCGTTCATTTTTTCTTGCTTGTTTTTTGAAATAATTTTCTGCGGTGCGGATGATTTTGCCGGGATGAGCAAGATATGCAAGGAATAAAAGCATCTCGTCCTCTTTAAAAGGAAAGTATTTAAAATAAGTGTAAACCAAGTCAACGTTATCTTCACCCTGTTTTGGCAAGCTATTTAATGATCTTGAAAGGAACGGGAGCAAATCATGAAAGGGAGAGCCGAACTTCGATCTTTCAAAATTAGTAAAATATCCGTATCCCCTTTCATCGAAAAGAAAATGTTCAGCTGAAACTTTCCCGTGAACCAAAACAGAGCGGGCTTTTTCTTGGTCTTTTGTTTTTTCATACCAATCTTCCAGCTTTCGTTTCGAAAACAAAAGCGCCTGGCTTATTTCATGGAAGTAAAGGCAAAACTGCAATTCAAACGGGGACATGTACCACTTTTTTTCGCTTGTCTCCATAAACCCTTCAATAAACTCTTTCTCTTTATCCCACTCTAGCAATGTATTTTCATAATGTTCTTTTCGTTCTTCTTTATTAATGTTTATTTCTCGAGCTGATAAAATATGGAGCCGTGCTAATTCCCGGACAAGCTGTTTATTCCTTTCAGATTGGTTATCCCTTTCTTCGTTAGGCATCCACGGCATTAAATAATAAAGATGATTTTGATGCAGGACCGCATACCGCCCATCAGCAGAAGGATAGATTGGAACAATCCGGTTATAGCCTTTTTGATATAAAAATTGCACATGGCGGATAAAATCGGTGCCGTTTGAAGGAGGTATCTTTTTAAGAGCGAAAACGCCCTTATTTGAATAGATCTTTTGGACTCTGCCAAAATCCTCTACAAAATAAGGTTCAACTTGATATGCTCGTAAAATTGGTGCAACTTCTTTTAATCGACTTTGATCAATCATTACTTTCAACCTCCAAAAGGTGAAGACAAAAAGAAAAAAGCCTGAGCAGGTTGATTGAACCTGCCCATCTTTTTTAATTATTATTTTTGCTTTACTGCCACTGGTATATATAGGACTTGCCCCTCATATACATCCTGATTAGCTTCCAAATGGTTTACCCGAAGCAATTGGGCAATCGTAATGTCGTACCGTTCGGCTAGCTGGTCGAGTGTTTCACCCTGCTGAACAATGCAGACTTTCAATTTAGCATGCCTTTCCTCTTCTTTTCTCGCGAGAAACTCTGTGATTGAAAGAGACTTCTTTTTCGAAAGTTTCTTTTTTTTCTTCTCTGCTTGCTCCGGTGAAGATTCGCTCTCATCCGCTTCCTCTAAAACAGGTTCTTGTTCCTGCTTAACTTCTAATTCTGCTGTTTCTGTTTCTTCAGCAATTTCTTCCTCTTGATTGTTTTCGAAAAGTTCTACTGCTTTTGGTGCAGGAGCTTCGTTTCTTTGTGAAGAAAAAGAAATCTCAGGGGTAAAAACTCCAAATTCTACAGGCACTTCTTCTGGCGCTTTTTCGGCACTTTCGCTTTCCGGTGTCAATTCAAATATTGAATCTGAAGAGGCTTCCTGTTCCTGAATAGGC
The DNA here is from genome assembly GCF_028888695.1 of Bacillus methanolicus. Classification (NCBI taxonomy): domain Bacteria; kingdom Bacillati; phylum Bacillota; class Bacilli; order Caryophanales; family Bacillaceae; genus Bacillus; species Bacillus methanolicus. Next base: position 2,103,685 of record NZ_PNFF01000001.1, read on the forward strand.
TGCTGATCCAGTTCTGCTTCAGGCTGTTTTCTTGCCTCTGCTTCAAACGGTTCATATACATTTTCTTCTTTTTCCTCTTCTTCCGAATCTAAATAAGGAGAAAATCGGGAAAGGAGCTGTAATTCTTCTTCACGTTCTTCAAATACATCTTCAGCTTCATTTAATTTAAATTCTTTTCCTTTATCGTCTTCTTCATATAATTCAGTTACTTTTTCTGCTTCATCATCTTCTTCCGCAACCGGAGTGTAATCATCGCGGACAGAATCGTCTTGCATGAATTCAAGTTCTTCATCCGAAACAGGCACTTTTTGCTGTTCGCCGTACAAGCCGGATATTTTTAAATCAGCAGTTAATTTCATGCAACTTCTTTCCGGAAAAAGATAATCAAACGATTCCACAACTACGTCGATATCATAAACGCTTTGAATGCGGTTATTTGGAATGGAGATATCTACCGGAAACCGATGCAAAAATTCACAAATTCCTTCTTCACGTTCTTCAACGGAATGGATAAACCGGGCGGCTGAAACAGTTTCTTCTTCTACAGTTTCTTCTGTCTGATATCGTTTATATTCTCCCGACAATTCCAGAGTGCCCTGAATTGTCACATACTGTTCATTCTCCTGAATCGTTATATTTGGGTCAAGAGAAATCGATACTAGCTCTTCGACTTCCTGTCCTTTTTGAAACCAAACCGATTCTTCCAAAGAAAATCGCAAACTCGATAGATTCCCTTGAGACAAAGCGACTCCTCCTTTCATATCCTCCTACGTATAAACTCAATGTCATTTACACTTTATGAATCGCCAAACTGTTTTATGATAAAAAAGAAAAGCACACTCATGATCATTCGTGAGTGTGCTTTTAAAAACAGAACTTATCCCCTTATTTTGGAAAATGCTTTTTCAGCAGCGTGAATAGTCTTTTCAATATCTTCATCGGTATGGGCTGTTGATAAAAACAGACCTTCAAATTGGGATGGAGGCAAGAAGACGCCTTCGTTTGCCATTTCTTTATAAAATGCTGCAAAATAATCTAAATTTGATGTTTTTGCTTTTTCATAATTGATTACTTCTTCATTTGTAAAGAAGAAACCAATCATTGATCCGGCTCGATTAATCGTATGCGGAATTTCATATTTCTCTGCAGCTCTTCTAAATCCTTCTTCAAGCTTGTCAGCTTTCCGTTCAAATTCTTTATAAGAATCAGGAGTCAGCTGGCTTAGTGTTTCATAACCTGCCGTCATTGCCAGCGGATTTCCGGAAAGAGTGCCAGCCTGATAAATAGGGCCGCTAGGAGCGATTCGTTCCATAATTTCCGCTTTTCCTCCATATGCACCTACAGGAAGTCCTCCGCCGATAACTTTTCCCAAACATGTGATGTCAGGTGTAATGCCGAAATACCCTTGTGCACAGTTATATCCTACGCGGAAGCCTGTCATTACTTCATCAAAAATTAACAATGCTCCGTATTCGGTTGTAATTTCCCGCAAACCTTCTAAAAATCCCGGAAGCGGCGGAACGACGCCCATATTGCCGGCAACAGGTTCCACAATGACTCCGGCAATATCTTCACCGAATTGTTCGAAGGCGTATTTTACGCCTTCAAGATCATTATAAGGAACAGTAATCGTATTTTTGGCTACCCCTTCAGGTACCCCCGGGCTGTCAGGAAGACCTAGCGTCGCCACACCTGAACCTGCTTTAATTAATAGGGAGTCGCCATGCCCATGATAGCAGCCTTCAAATTTTAAAATCTTATTTCTTCCGGTAAACCCTCGTGCCAGGCGAAGAGCACTCATCGTTGCTTCTGTTCCGGAAGAAACCATCCTGATGATTTCGATAGACGGAACCCGTTCTTTCACAAGTTTTGCCAGCTCGTTTTCAATTAGTGTCGGTGCACCAAAGCTTGTTCCAAGCTCCGCGACTTTCTTAATGGCTTCTACGACACGGTCATTTGAATGCCCTAGAATAAGCGGGCCCCATGAAAGAACGTAATCAATATATTCATTTCCATCAATATCATAAATTTTTGAGCCCTTCCCTTTTGCCATAAAAATCGGATCCATTTTTACCGATTTAAAAGCGCGTACAGGACTGTTCACTCCGCCCGGCATTAAGGTTTGAGCTTCTTTAAAAGCGGAAATCGATTTTTCGTAAGAGCGCATAAACCCTTCCCCTCTTTTCGTCTTATTGTTCTCTCAGCCAGCGGGCTGCATCTTTGGCATGGTATGTAATAATCAAGTCCGCACCCGCACGTTTCATTCCCGTTAACATTTCCATTACTACATTTTTCTCATCAATCCAGCCATTTTGGGCAGCTGCTTTCACCATTGAATATTCACCACTAACGTTATAAATCACAACAGGCAGTTTAAAGTTGTTTTTGACGTCACGTACAATGTCCAAGTATGGCATACCCGGCTTTACAATCAGAAAATCTGCGCCTTCTAGTGTATCGGATTCAGCTTCCCGAAGCGCTTCAAGCCTGTTGGCAGGATCCATCTGGTAAGTTTTTCGGTCGCCGAATTGCGGTGTGCTGTCAGCAGCATCACGGAACGGCCCATAAAAAGATGAAGCATATTTTACCGCGTATGACATAATCGGAACATTTTCAAAACCGGCTTCATCCAGGCCATGACGGATCGCAGAAACAAAACCGTCCATCATGTTTGAAGGAGCAATAATATCAGCACCGGCCTTAGCCTGGCTTACGGCTGTTTTCGCAAGCAGATCAAGAGAAGGATCGTTTAATACTTTTTCTCCTTCAATTACGCCGCAGTGGCCATGGCTTGTATATTCACACAGGCAAGTGTCTGCGATTACAATAATATCCGGAAAATGCTTTTTAATATAACGGATTGCTTCTTGAACAATCCCGTGATCATGATACGCTTCTTTTCCGAACTCATCTTTTTCCGCCGGAATGCCAAAAAGCAAAACCGATTTAATTCCAAGGCTCACTACTTCAGTCATTTCTTCGTGAAGGTGATCGAGGGACATTTGAAAAACTCCGGGCATAGATGAGACTTCATTTTTTATATCGTTTCCTTCCACAATAAATAGCGGGTAGATTAAATCTTCCAATCGCAAAAAGTTTTCTCGGACAAGCGCGCGCATATTAGCTGTTTGTCTCAGACGGCGATGCCGGGTAAATTGAAGATTCATAATAGCACTTAACCTCCAGTTAATTGTTAATTTCAATATACTTCACAATACCTTTCACCATTTCCTCGATTGTAAAAATTTTCGGAACAACATCTACTTTAAGTCCGAGAGAGGAAGCTTTTTCTGCCGTTACAGGGCCAATACAGGCGACAATACAATCTTTTATTTTTTCAAAACTATTGTTCTCTTGAACAATTTTCATAAAATGACTAACTGTCGATGAACTCGTAAATGTCAGTATATCCAGTTTCCCGTCCTGTATGATATCTACCAGTTGCGTACGGCTCGTTTCAGGAAAATATGTTTCATAGATGACAACTTCTTCGACATATGCTCCTCTTTCCTGCAGGGAAGAAGCAATATAATCCCTTGCTAAGCTCCCTTTAGGAAGCAAAATCCTTAACCCTTTCATTACATATGGCAAAAACTCATTAACGAATCTCTCGGCTACATATTCAGAGGGCCGAAAGTCCGCTTTATAGCCTTTCTCATTCAGAGTTTGTTCCGTTTTTTCCCCGATTACAGCAATCTTTGAAACAATCTTTCCGTCACCTAAGAATGAAAAGAAAATATCAACAGTAACACTGCTCGTAAAGATAATCCAATCATAGGTATCCAAATTTCTTAATATCTCTCGGATTGCTTCTGTTTCAGAAACAGGACGAAAGGCAATAAGAGGTATTTCTACCGGAATTCCTCCATAGTCTCTTACAAGCTCTGCAAAGGATTTTGAGTGATTTTTCCCTCTTGGAATTAAAACGCTTTTACCTCGTAAAGGAAGAGATTGACTCATACGCTTTCCTGCTCCCGCTTCACTTTTTCTATTAAAGCTTTGGCCCCTTTTTCAATCAGCTTATCAGCCACACATTTCCCTAATTCTTCCGCATTATAGCCGGCAATCTGTTCCTTATAAATTTCTTTGCCGTCTGGAGAAGCAACGAGCCCGGTCAAAACGATTTCATCGTTGTCATTGATAAAAGCATAACCCGCAATTGGAACTTGACAGCCTCCTTCCATTTTTTGCAGAAATGCTCTTTCTGCGCGGACCGCTCTTGATGTTTTATCAGAAGTTAATTTTTCAAATAATTGCAGAAGCTCACTGTCATCACTGCGGCACTCGATTGCCAAAGCCCCCTGGCCAACAGCAGGAAGGCAAAAATCCGTGTCTAAAAACTCAGTTACAACATCAGAAGCCCAACCCATTCTCGACAAGCCTGCAGCAGCTAAAATGATCGCATCGTATTCTTCTGTTTCCAGTTTCGCCAATCGCGTATCAATGTTTCCTCGTATCCATTTTATTTCCAGATCAGGACGCTTTGCCAGTATCTGAGCCCCCCGGCGCAGACTGCTTGTTCCAATTCTCGCGCCAGGTTTTAGTTCTTTTAAAGGGATATGATTTTTCGAAATCAGAGCATCCCTATGATCCTCTCGTTCAGGAATACAACCAATCATAAGGCCTTCAGGAAGAACTGCAGGCATGTCTTTCATACTGTGAACTGCCATATCAATTTCCTTATTCAGCATTGCTTGTTCAATTTCTTTTACAAACAAGCCTTTTCCCCCAACTTTTGAAAGGGTAACATCTAAAATCTTGTCCCCTTTTGTCACGATTTCTTTGACTTCGAAATCAAAAGATGGGTCAAGCTTTTTTAATTGCTCGATAACCCAGTTTGTTTGTGTAAGTGCCAGTTTGCTTCGCCTTGAGCCAACTATTATTTTTCTCACGACTTAACTGCCTCCTAAAATTACGTATACCAAAAATGGAATGTTGACAATTTTCCGAAAAGGAAAAAGTTAATCAAAACAATCAAAAATGAAGCAATGTTCCAGAGGGCAAGAGATTTACCGAACAATCCTTTCGCTACCCGCAAATAAAGATAAATACTGTAAACTGTCAGGACAACAAACGACCCGATCACTTTTGTATCATACCAATGCATGTCAGGAACTTTTATGTATGCCCACTGCATTCCTAAAATCAGACTCAATATCAGCATTGGTACCCCGATGACATTTAATACATATGACATATATTCGAGCTTTGATAAATCGGCGATCCGAACGAGTCTTTTCCCCCACTTTTTCCTTTTGAGCAAATCATATTGAATCAAGTAAAGAATCGAAAACACAAATGAGATGGAGAATGCCCCGTACGATAAAATAGCCATTGTTATATGGATAAAGAGAAGTTCTGAAACGAGTTTCTGTGCCATCACTTCGGATTCAATCTGTACTGGTGCAAAGGTATGAATGGCTATAATGATAAACCCTAGTATATTCGTAAAAAAGACAATAAAATCAACGCGCAATAACCGGTTGATGCCAAGCGACAAGGTAATTAAAACCCACGCATAAAAATAAAGCCCCTCAAATATAGTCAGAACGGGGAATCTTCCAGTCTCCAACATATATAAAAACAAAAAAAGCGTTTGCAAAACCCATACAAATGCAAGTAACCAGAAGGCTACTTTGTTCGCCTTCCGGTTATTGTGAAGAAAATCAATAAAGTATAAGAGGACGCTAAAGGCATACAGAATAACGGTCAGTTCATGCAACCTTGTCATATAAATATCAAACATTGACAGAACCCCTTTTATGATTGAAAGGAAGCCCGTTGTGAACGAACCATAACCCGATTAGATTCAGCTGCTTTCATCTCTTGCTGCTCGGCAACAAGCTCTTCAATATTAAAGATCTTAACGAAAAGATCCAGTGCATGGCCTGCATCCGGCTGTCCCGCAAGCTCCTTAACTTGCAAAATCGGATCTTTCAGCAGCTGATTGATGATGCTTTTCGTATGCTTATTCAGCACTTTCTTTTCACGTTCAGTTAAGTTTGGCAACTTTCTTTCAATGCTTTTCATCGTTTCAGCCTGAATGCCGAGCGCTTTTTCGCGGAGCGCCGAAATAACGGGAACCACTCCCAGCATATCAAGCCACTTCTTGAATTCAACAATTTCGCCCTCAATCATAATCAAAATGTTAGCGGCCGCTTTTTTTCGTTCCTGCATATTTGCTTCAACAATTCCTTCAAGATCATCGATATCATACAGGAATACACTTTCCAGTTCGGCAATTGCCGGGTCCAAATCACGCGGAACAGCGATATCAACCATAAACAGCGGCTTTCCTTTTCTCATCTTTTCAACATTTTCCATCATTTCTTTTGTCACAACAAAATCATTTGATCCGGTTGAACTGATAAGTATATCCGCATCAACAAGTGCGCATTGAAGTTCCTGCAGTGTCCGGGCCTGTCCGTTGAATCGATTCGCCAGATCTTCCGCTTTCTCATAGGTGCGGTTGATCACCGTTACCTTGCTTGCTCCATTCCCATACAAGTTTTGAATGGCAAGTTCACCCATTTTTCCGGCGCCCAAAACTAGTACGTGTTTGTTTTCAAGAGAACCAAAAATCTTTTTCGCAAGCTCAACTGCTGCGTAACTTACAGAAACAGCATTTGCACCGATTTCTGTTTCGGAATGGGCACGCTTGGCAAGTGTAACCGCTCGCTTAAATAATTCGTTAAATACCGTACCAACAGTGTTTTTTTCTTGTGCCAGCAAGAAACTGGATCGAACCTGTCCCAATATTTGCGTCTCGCCCAATACCATTGAATCCAGTCCGCAAGCTACTTTAAACAAATGCTCAATTGCACCGTCATGCTCATATATAAACAAATATGGAGAAAATTCATCTTGATTAATTCCAAACCATTCAGACAAAAATTCCTTAATATAATAGCGGCCAGTATGGAGCTGATCCACAACCGCATATATTTCCGTACGGTTACACGTAGAGAGAATGACGTTTTCCAATATGCTCTTTTTCTCTTTAAGTGTTTTCATCGCATCCCCAAGGTTCGCCGGATTAAACGTCAAACGCTCACGGATTTCGACAGGGGCTGTTTTATAAGTTAGTCCGACAGCTAGAATATGCATTTTTAAGTTGACACCCCCAAAAATCAATAAGTCGCTTATATTATTATAACACTTCCATATTTGCTTTTTAGAACGAATTGTGAACAGAATTCGAAAAGTTGTCATCATATTTATGGAATGAATCTAACAACGAAAAGCTGGACAAAGGTAATATTTTTAAATAAGATTTTTTTAGCAATTATCGACATGATCTCCCTTTTGTACAGTACCAAATATAACTTGCAAATTCAAGTGATCGTTATTGGAAGTGGTGAAAAGAGTGAAAAATCAACGTATTTTCCCTGGTATCATCTTAATTGGCTTCGGGGCTTATTTTTACCTTCAGCAAGCCAATATTACGGTATTTCAAGAGTTTTACACATGGCCAACATTACTGATGATTGTCGGTCTGGGCTTTCTGGGACAAGGCTATTGGGCAAAAGATTATGAAGCGATCTTGCCAGGTGTTATTTTGCTCGGATTCGGACTGCATTTTCATGTTGTAAACCGCCTGGCCATATGGCCCGATCATATTGGCGCCTTTATCATGATTATTTCTTTAGGCTTTTTTCTGCGCTATCAAAAAGTTGGTACAGGATTATTTCAAGGCGTGCTATTCTTGATTCTTGCAGCATTACTCCTGTTTTACGACAAGATTACCGGCTGGTTCGGCCATCTTGAAAACAACGTTTCCATGGCGTGGAAATTTTGGCCGGCTGCCCTTGTGTTGATCGGATTTTATTTAATCATTTTTAAAAAAAATTAGAGACAGGTCTATTTTTTCCTGTCTCTTCCTTTCATAAACAATCATTTGGTTTAAATTACATATAACTTTCAATAATGGACCATGCCCTTTCTTTTCCTTCACCCGTCTCAGATGAAAAAATAACGGAATGGTCATTTGGATCCAAATTTAATGTTTCTTTTGTTATTTTTAAATGCTTTTGCCACTTCCCCTTCGGAATTTTATCCGCCTTCGTGGCAATGACGATACAAGGGATTTCATAATGCTTTAGAAAGTCATACATCATCACATCATCCGCAGTCGGCGGATGCCGCAAATCCACAATTAAAACAACAGCCTTAAGCTGTTCTCTTGAAGTAAAATACGTTTCAATCATTTTCCCCCATGCTGCACGCTCGCTTTTTGAAACTTTTGCATAACCGTAACCGGGAACATCGACAAAATGGAACGCTTCATTAATTAAGTAAAAATTCAATGTTTGGGTTTTCCCTGGTTTCGATGAAGTTCTGGCCAAGTTTTTCCTGTTTAGCATTTTATTGATAAACGAAGATTTCCCTACATTCGATCTGCCGGCTAATGCAAATTCAGGTAAAGCCTCACCGGGATACTGGTCAGGCTTTACCGCACTAACAACCATTTCTGCACTGCTTATTTTCATTGAACCTCACCGCCGCCAAGGGCGTGTTTGAGTACTTCATCTACATGAGAGACTAAAACAAAATCGAGATCGTCTCTTACACTTTCAGGAATATCATCAATATCTTTTTCATTTTCCTTCGGAAGAATGATTTTCGTTAATCCGGCACGATGGGCGCTTAATGTCTTTTCCTTAACGCCGCCTATTGGAAGAACCCGTCCTCTGAGTGTAATTTCTCCTGTCATTCCGACTTCTTTTTTAATTGGCTTTCCGGATAAAGCGGAGACAAGAGCCGTTGCGATTGTGATGCCGGCAGAAGGCCCGTCTTTCGGAACCGCACCTTCCGGAACATGGATATGAATATCATACTTTTCATGGAAATTTTCATCAATCCCAAGCTCTTTTGCTTTTGAACGGACATAGCTGAAAGCGGCCTGTGCTGATTCTTTCATGACATCACCGAGTTTTCCGGTTAAGACAAGCTTCCCTTTTCCTGGTGACAATGAGACTTCTATATGCAGCGTATCTCCGCCAACCGTTGTGTAAGCAAGGCCGGTGGCAACGCCAATCTGGTCTTCCATCTCGGCCTGTCCATAACGAAATTTCGGCTTTCCTAAAAACTCTTCAACATTCTTCTCGGAAACAACAACACGTTTCTTCTCTCCTGAAACGATAATTTTAGCTGTCTTACGGCAAATGGCGGCAATCTGGCGTTCCAATCCGCGCACTCCGGCTTCCCGGGTATAATGGCGGATAACATTTTGAATCGCATCTTCGCGGACTTGAAGCTGCGATTTCGTTAGCCCGTGTTCTTTTATTTGCTTAGGCAATAGATGGTCTTTTGCAATATGGATCTTTTCAAGCTCTGTATATCCGGCAATTGTAATAATTTCCATTCTGTCTCTGAGCGGTCCCGGGATCGTCGATAAATCATTTGCCGTTGCAATGAACATTACTTTTGAAAGATCATACGGCTCTTCAATATAGTGGTCGCTAAAATTATGATTTTGCTCCGGATCAAGCACTTCAAGCAAGGCAGCAGACGGGTCGCCGCGAAAATCACTCGACATTTTATCGATTTCATCAAGAAGAAACACCGGATTTATTGTTCCGGCTTTTCTCATCCCTTGGATGATTCGGCCGGGCATTGCTCCTACATAGGTGCGTCGATGCCCTCTTATTTCCGACTCATCGCGGACACCGCCGAGAGAAATTCGAACGAATTTACGATTTAATGAAGTTGCGATCGAACGGGCCAAACTTGTTTTCCCGACTCCGGGAGGCCCGGCAAGGCAAAGAATAGGGCCCTTTAGTGAACGGATCAATTGTTGTACGGCTAAATATTCTAAAACCCGCTCCTTCACTTTTTCAAGGCCATAGTGGTCTTTGTTCAATATTCTCTCAGCTTTATGAATATCAAGGTCATCGTCTGTTTTCTTTGTCCAAGGCAATGAAATAAGCCACTCAATATAGTTTCGGATCACTGCGCTCTCGGCTGAACTTGAAGGTACTTTTTCGTATCGGTCGAGTTCTTTTAAAGCGGTTGCTTTGACATGTTCAGGCATGCCTGCTTGCTCAATTTTTTCAGTAAGCTCGGCAATTTCTCCGGTTTTTCCTTCTTTTTCTCCCAATTCTTTTTGAATGGCTTTCATTTGTTCGCGCAAATAGTACTCTTTTTGCGTCCTTTCCATTGAACGTTTTACGCGCTGTCCGATCTTCTTCTCTAAATTCAATACTTCTTTCTCATTATGAAGAATTTCAATAATGCGGTTCATTCTTTCTTTAATGTCAACTATCTCAAGAATTTCCTGCTTTTCTTTTAGCTTTAGCGGAAGGTGTGAGGAAATGATATCCGCCATTCTTCCCGGCTCCTCAATGTCAGCAACAGATGAATACGTTTCAGCAGAAATTTTTTTGGACATTTTTATGTACTGCTCAAAGTAGTCAAGCATTGTTCTCATTAAGGCCTGATCTTCCGCATCTTTTGTTTCTCTGTCTTCATATGTTCTTAATGAAACCAGATAGTAATCGACTTCATCAAAGAAAGAAATGACTTCGGCACGCTTTAAGCCTTCCACTAAAACTCGAATCGTACCATTAGGGAGTTTCAGCATTTGCTTTACTTTTGTTAATGTTCCCATATGAAACACGTCTTCTTCTGTTGGATCATCTATTGATATGTCTTTTTGTGTTGTTAAAAATATTAGATGGTCATCGACCATTGCTTTTTCAAGGGCCTGAACTGATTTTTCACGTCCGACATCTAAATGAAGGACCATTGTCGGATAAACAAGCACTCCCCGAAGCGGCAGGAGGGGGACGATGATTTCTTCTTTATATGCCAATATCATTGCACCTCCAATGGAATCTTATATATATGTAATTACAGGATAATTCTTTGTACAATTCTAACTTATTTACTAGAGAATGAGCAAACAAAAACTTCGGTTTGTCAAAAATGTCTGGCAAACCGAAGTCTCGGTTGAACTATATGCTTTCTTTCTTAGCTAATTCAATCGAAGCAGGAATGGCCTGATCCCCCCGGGGCATCCCGTTCACAAATACAAGATCAAACACCTCATTTATATGAGTAACCGGAACAATTTCTATATCTTTGATTTCATTTAAAATGGATTGCATATTTTCTTCCGGAATAATCACCATTTTGGCGCCTGCTTTTTTCGCTGCGACAACTTTCGGATACACTCCGCCAACCGGCTTTACATTGCCATGAATGCTGATTTCTCCAGTCATAGCAATCGTGTTTTTAACCGGAATTTTATAAATCGCAGAATAAATAGCAGTAGCCATGGCGATGCCTGCAGACGGGCCGTCGATCGGAATTCCGCCCGGGAAATTCACATGAATATCAAATTCATCAGCCGGTACTCTCATGGAACGGAGAACAGTAATCACGTTTTCAATTGACCCTTTTGCCATGCTTTTTCGTCGGATCGATTTCCCGCGGTCGCCGATGCTTTCCTCTTCAACAATTCCGGTAATATTGATAGATCCTTTTTCTTTGGCGGGTATGACCGTCACCTCAATTTCAATGAGCGCCCCAGTGTTCGGGCCGTAAACGGCAAGTCCGTTTACAAGGCCAATATCAGATTTAGGGTGTATTTTTCTTTCAATTCTTGGACTTAACTGGCTCGAATTGATAACCCATTCTATATCTTCATCTTTAATGTAATTTCGGTCTTCATTAATGGCCAATCCGGCAGCCGTTTGCACCATGTTTACTGCTTCACGCCCGTTCCTTGCATATGTTGAGAGAATATCGAGCCCTTTTTCCGTTATTGACAAGCGGACTTTTTCAGTTGCTTTTTTTGCAACGGTTGTAATTTCTTCCTGGTTAAGCTCCCTGAAAAAAACTTCCATACATCTTGAACGGATTGCCGGCGGAATCTCGCTTGGAGTTCTCGTTGTAGCGCCGACAAGGCGAAAATCAGCCGGTAGACCGTTTTTGAAAATATCATGGATATGAGTAGGAATTTGTGTATTTTCTTCATTATAATAGGCACTTTCAAGAAAAACTTTTCGATCCTCCAAAACTTTTAAGAGCTTATTCATTTGAATAGGATGAAGTTCTCCTATTTCATCAATAAACAAAACTCCTCCATGCGCATTTGTCACCGCACCTTGCTTCGGCTGCGGAATGCCGGCCTGCCCCATCGCTCCTGCACCTTGATAAATCGGATCGTGAACGGATCCGATTAGCGGGTCAGCGATCCCTCTTTCATCAAATCGGGCTGTCGTTGCGTCTAATTCGATAAATACTGATGAACGCTGAAAAGGAGATTTCGGGTTTTTCTTAGCTTCTTCCAGCACAAGCCTTGCTGCAGCAGTTTTTCCCACTCCAGGCGGTCCGTATATAATGACATGCTGAGGATTCGGTCCGCAAAGAGCCGCCTTTAATGATTTAATTCCATCTTCTTGTCCGACTATATCTTCAAAACGGGATGGGCGTACTATTTCCGATAATGGTTTAGTCAATGAGATTGATCTCATCTTTTTCAGCTGCTCCATTTCCTTTTTTGACTCTCGGTCTATGGAAACTTTTTGTGTTCGCTGGCTTCTCAACAAATTCCAAAAATAAAGTCCGATGATGATTCCGAAAAAAAGTTGAATAAATAAGGCAATCCCCGTCCAACTCATCGCGTACCCTCCTGCATAAAATAAAGTTCTATCTGATATATGGTAGTATCTCCGGCACTGAGTTGGAATAATCAAGAATTTGGAGAAAAAACCTTATCATATAAAAAGACCAAACCCTGCACTAGGATTTGGTCCATTTAACAAATGCTCATCTACCCCCGCTTAAGCTGAAGTTTTTCTTATTTCGTCAATCACTGTTCCATCATTCAGAATCAGCTTCGGTGCGCTGTTGTTAGCAACAGTTTCTTTTGTAATGATGCATTTTGTAATATCATCCCTTGAAGGAAGTTCAAACATTACATCAAGCATAATACCTTCAATAATCGAACGAAGTCCGCGAGCTCCTGTCTTGCGCTCGATTGCTTTTTTCGCGATTTCTTGAAGTGCGCCGTCTTCAAATTCCAATTCCACACCATCAAGTTCAAGCATTTTTTGATATTGTTTTACCAATGCATTTTTTGGTTTCGTTAAAATTTCTACTAAAGCATCTTCATCTAACTGCTCAAGGCTTGCAATAACAGGTAAACGCCCTACAAATTCTGGTATTAATCCGAACTTCAATAAGTCTTCCGGAAGAACTTTTGAAAGAAGTTCTTTTTCATCTACTTCAGGAAGTTTTGAATCGCCGCCGAATCCGATGACTTTTTGTCCTAAACGCCTTTTAATAATTGGTTCAATGCCATCGAATGCTCCTCCGCAAATGAACAGGATGTTTGTTGTATCAATCTGAATGAACTCTTGATGTGGATGCTTGCGCCCTCCTTGAGGCGGCACGCTTGCAACCGTACCTTCAAGAATTTTCAATAATGCCTGCTGTACACCTTCTCCGGAAACATCCCTTGTAATTGAAGGATTCTCAGATTTACGGGCAATCTTATCAATTTCATCAATGTAAATAATTCCTTTTTCAGCTTTTTCAACATCATAGTCTGCCGCCTGGATCAGTTTCAGCAAAATGTTTTCAACGTCTTCGCCGACATACCCTGCTTCTGTCAGTGAAGTCGCATCAGCGATGGCAAAAGGTACATTTAAGATTCGGGCCAATGTTTGGGCAAGCAATGTTTTACCGCTTCCTGTCGGTCCGATCATGCAAATATTGCTTTTTGAAAGCTCGACATCATCAATCTTGCTGTTGGAATTAATCCGTTTATAATGGTTGTAAACAGCAACAGAAAGTGATTTTTTTGCTTGATCCTGCCCGATGACATATTCATCAAGAATTTCACGAATTTCTTTTGGTTTCGGCACATCTTTGAACTCTACTTCTTCCTCAGTACCTAGCTCTTCCTCCACAATTTCAGTGCATAATTCAATACACTCATCACATATATATACACCCGGACCGGCAACTAATTTTCGGACCTGATCTTGTGTTTTACCACAGAAAGAACACTTTAGCTGTCCTTTTTCATCATTAAATTTAAACATTTAATTCACCCCTTCGAGAACTTCTATATACACATGTGGATCACAAGCGAACTATTTTTATTATTCAGCCTTCTATAAGAAAAAATCTAGCAGTTATGTATTGCATTGTATCACATTTTTTAGGTAGACAGGTACTAATTACTCTTAAATAAGTTTAGTTGCAAAACTTTGGCATGGCATTCACTGATAAAAAAATATGTACTAATTCATCTTATCCAGAAACACGCTGCTTAAATCCTATATTTTACAACTTTATAATATATGTATATGTATAAAACAAGGCACGATTGCATCGCGCCTTGCTTTTTGTAGTTATTTTCTATTATTTTTCTACGGGTTTGCTTTCAACTGTTTTGCTGTTTTCTACAAGGAAATCGATCGCTTTTCGATTTTGAAGATCTCCTTTTATACCATCAAGGCTTCCTATAGCTTTTTTAATGTCATCTACTGACATGTTATACATATCTGCCATTTTTTGCAGTTCTTCGTTTACTTCTTCATCTGTTACTTCAATATTTTCTGCTTTTGCAATGGCTTCAAGAGTAAGGGCAACACGAACGCGCTTTTCAGCTTCTTCTTTCATTTGTTCGCGAAGAGCATTTTCATCCTGACCTGAGAATTGGAAGTATAAGTCAAGGGTCATGCCTTGCATTTGCAGACGCTGTTCAAATTCATTCAACATGCGATCCACTTCATTCTCAACCATTACTTCAGGAAGATCAATTTCTGCATTTTCTGCTGCCTTTTCAACAACTGTATCACGAACGTGGTGCTCAGCCTCATGCTGTTTATCATGTTCTAAGCGTTCTTTGATTTTTGCTTTCAACTCTTCAAAAGTTTCAGCTTCATCATCCACGTCTTTTGCAAATTCATCATCAAGCTCAGGAAGGACCTTTGTTTTCACTTCATGAACTTTCACTTTAAATACTGCAGGTTTACCTGCTAATTCTGCCGCATGATATTCTTCAGGGAATGTTACCTGAATTTCTTTTTCTTCCCCTGCAGCTGTACCTACTAATTGCTCTTCAAAGCCAGGAATGAATGAACCTGAGCCAAGTTCAAGAGAATAGTTTTCTCCTTTTCCGCCTTCAAACGCTTCCCCATCAACAAATCCTTCAAAGTCGATCACAACTGTGTCGCCATTTTCAGCAGTTCCTTCTTCTTTCACTACAATCTCAGCATGGCGCTCTTGAAGAGCTTTTATTTCATTATTTACATCTTCGTCTGTTACACTTGTATCAAATGCTTCTACTTCAATTCCTTTGTATTCACCAAGTTTCACTTCCGGCTTTACTGTAACAGTTGCTTTGAAAATTAAGCTTTTGCCCTTTTCAATTTGTTCAACATCAATTTCAGGGCGGCCAACAGGCTCAATACCAGTTTCTTCGACCGCATTTACAAATGCATCAGGCAATAGATAATCAATTGCATCCTGATAAAGAGATTCAACGCCAAAGCGCTTTTCAAAAAGGGAGCGAGGCATTTTTCCTTTACGGAAACCAGGAACGCTGACCTGTTTTACTACCTTTTTAAATGCGAAGTCTAAACCTTCGTTGAATTTTTCTGCATCTACTTCGAATGTAAGAACCCCGCGGCTCCCTTCTAATTTTTCCCAATTCGCAGACATACCGTTTTTTCCCTCCAACAAATCTATTATCATTTTCAATGATCGAAAATCGTCTGAATATGTCTTGTCTTGCAAGTCATAATCCATTGTTTTCATATAAAATTATTCTGTTTGCATATTACAACCATTACATTATACCATACGTTTACATTGTTTCAACAGCCCAAGCCTAAATAATCGGATAAGAAATTTCTTCTACTTCCCTGATAATTTTCATAGCCTTTTTTATATCTTCTGGGGAAGCATTATATTTTTCAGCAAATTCGCCAACTGAATGCGCTGATCCAAAGTATTCCGATCCTATAAAATGGTAGGCAGCTGCCCAAACGGAAGGATTACTTGGACCGAAATCAAATGGATACATAAGAAAGAAATGCCGCTCAATTAACGTTTTAATATTTTTAAACAAAACCGGATCCTCGTTTTCGAGTGTATCTTTTAACATATAAGTGATCTCGAACATTTTGTTTTGTTCCCGAATATCCGCTAATTTAACTGGAATAAAGTATTCTGATCTGCCAAATTTATAAACACGGACTTCTTTTTCATATTCCTGCTCTTTTAAAATGTTTAGCAGCATTGTTTTTAAGAAAGGATGTCCTTCCTCCGAAATGAAGTAAGTTTTTATTTCTTCAACAAATGGCCGAATGTTTTGCTTCGATATCTTTGCAACTTTTAGTATTTGCTCTTTAGGGTCATTACTTGAAAACAAATTGTTTTTATTCTCTTGTAATGAGTGCAAATTTTCTTCTTCATCCCGCTTTTCATTTTTACCCTTGAACATTTTTTTACTTAAGTGGAGCATTCTTGAAAACTGTTCAAACTTCTCCGGCGGGATTTCCTTTTCTTCCAGAAGGGCTTCGATCACAGCTGCTATTTCTTCATATTCATTCAACTGAACGAGAATGCTAATATACAATTCAACAATCTGAAAATAGTCGCCGATTCCCTCATTTAGCATCTCCTTCGCCAGCATTTTTGCCTCTCTAAGATTTCCCGATTCAAAATAGGCAAGGACAAGTCCAATATGAATTTCGGTGTTCTTCGGATCAAGATTCTTTGCTTCAGAAAATAAATGGATCGCCTCGTGGTATTTTTTTTGCTGCAGTTTTTCCAATCCTTTTTCCTTTAACCTTTTTTCCAAATCGGGAAACAGTATTATATTCCCTTTATTGCTAAGATCCCGTCTTTTCATACTGTTACCGCCTTACTAATTTAGTTAAGGATAGTTTAGCACGAAAGGAACCGTGAAAAAAAGATTCACAGTAATAACTGTGAATCTAAACATTTAATGATTTGTTTTCGTAGGCTTTTATATAATCCTCAAGCTGTAATGTAATTTCAATTTCATCCCAGCCGTTTAGAAGTAGTTTCTTCCAATACGGATGAATATCGAAAGAAGCTTTGAACCCTGATTCATCGGACACATATTGTTCTTCAAGGTTAATGGTTAATGTGTACGGCTGGTCTTTGGCCTGCTCAAGAAGATAAGCAACATGTTCTGCTTCAAGAGTTATAGGAAGCATTCCGTTTTTCAAACAATTTTGATAAAAGATGTCAGCGAACGATGGAGCAATAATCGCTTTAAAACCATAATCCAACAGCGCCCATGGTGCATGCTCCCTGGAAGAGCCGCAGCCGAAGTTTTCATTGACAATTAATATTGTTGCTCCTTGGTTTTCCGGAAAATTCAATTCAAACTCCGGGTTCAAAGTGCCATCCGGCAAAAAGCGCCAATCATAAAATAAAAATTCCCCAAATCCGGTCTTTTCAATCCTTTTTAAAAATTGTTTAGGAATTATTTGATCCGTATCAACATTTGCTCGATCAAGTGCAGCTGCTTTTCCTTTAAATTGTTGAAATCCGCTCATTGGAAATCCTCCTTTCTAGACAGCCTCTGTGACAGCTAATTTACGAACATCCACAAACCTGCCGTAAATGGCAGCCGCGGCAGCCATGGCCGGACTTACAAGATGAGTACGGGCGCCTGCCCCCTGCCGTCCTTCAAAGTTTCGGTTTGAAGTCGAGGCACAATGTTCTCCCGGAGGAACTACATCGGAATTCATGCTTAAACACATACTGCAGCCGGAATCTCTCCATTCAAATCCTGCTTCAATAAAAACCTTGTCAAGCCCTTCCTCTTCCGCCTGCATTTTTACTTGTTGCGACCCAGGCACAACAAGAGCTCTTACCCCTGGATGCACACGTTTTCCTTTCGCAATTTCTGCAGCCGCCCTTAAATCTTCAATTCGAGAATTCGTACAGGAGCCAATGAATACATGCTGAATCTCAATATCTTCAATTTTCGTTCCTTCTGAAAGACCCATATATGATAAAGCTCTTTCTATTGATTTCCGTTCTGTCTCTGTTTTTGCTTCACTTAAATAAGGGATATGTCCGGATATTGGCGAAGTCATTCCCGGATTCGTTCCCCAGCTTACCATCGGTTCAATATCGCTCCCGTTAATGGAAAGTACTTTATCATAATGGGCATCAGGATCTGATGCGAGTTTCTTCCATTGCAATACCTTTTCTTCAAAGCTTTCTCCCTTCGGTGCATATTTTCTGCCTTTTAAATAAGAAAAAGTAGTTTCATCAGGGCTGATTAAACCTGCTCTCGCACCACCTTCAATTGACATATTGCATATCGTCATCCGTTCTTCCATCGACATATTTTCAATAACTTCTCCGCAATATTCAATGATGTACCCTGTTCCAAACCTCACTCCAAATTTAGCCAAAATGTACAAAATTACGTCTTTTGCGCTAACCATCGGAGCAAGCTTTCCATTTATTTCAAGCTTTAATGTTTTTGGTTTTGTTTGCCAGAGCGTTTGTGTTGCCAATACGTGCTCCACTTCACTAGTTCCAATACCAAATGCAAGAGCCCCAAAAGCGCCGTGAGTGGATGTATGGCTATCTCCGCAAACCACCGTCAAACCGGGCTGCGTTAATCCGAGCTCAGGTCCGATCACATGGACAATTCCCTGCTCCGGACTATTTAAATCCGCTAACGGAATTCCAAACTCTTTACAGTTTTTTTCAAGTGTACTAATTTGGTTTAAAGCCACTTCATCATCAATTTTAAACCGGTTAATTGTCGGAACATTATGGTCCATTGTCGCAAACGTCTTGTCAGGTCTTCTCACCTTCCGGTTTTTGAGCCTCAAACCTGAGAAAGCTTGAGGAGATGTCACTTCATGAACGAGATGAAGATCAATATAAAGCAAGTCCGGCTTTCCTTCTTCGCGATACACGACATGTTGTTCCCATATTTTATCGATAATCGATTTTCCCATGTCGATCCCCCTCTGTTGTAGTAAAAAATTTGATGAAAACAGGGGCTTAATTTTTAGGGTCTGGCTCCCTCCGAAAATGACAATAAGAATGGTTTTTTTGTTTGTCTATATGTTGTATTGGAGGGGTCTGACCCGCCCCTATTCTTCCTATGCATGAGCGTTCATGATACTTAATGTTGCTTCATTATCTAAGAGAACCGCTTTTATTTTTTCTACCATCTCTGTAGTGGTAATAACTTTCGCGCCGGCTGAATCGAGATCTTTTGTTCTGTATCCTGCATCAAGAACTTGATTAACAGCGTTTTCTACAGCTTTCGCTTCCTCTTCCAGCCCAAACGAGAGGCGAAGCATCATGGCGGCAGATAAAATCATAGCAATTGGATTCGCGATATTTTTGCCTTGTATATCAGGAGCTGATCCGTGAATTGGTTCATATAAATAAGGGCCTGTAAGTGAAAGGCTTGCCGACGGAAGCATTCCAAGCGATCCGGTCAAGACGGATGCTTCATCACTCAAAATATCTCCAAACATATTTTCAGTTACAATGACATCAAACTGTTTCGGATTTTTAATTAATTGCATCGCAGCATTATCAACAAGCATATGCTGAAGTTCTACGTCAGGGAATTTTTTTGCAATCTCTTCAGCGACTTCCCGCCACATTCGGCTAGTTTCAAGAACATTTGCCTTATCTACCGATGTAACCTTCTTCTTTCTTTTTTTTGCTAGCTTGAACGCCGTTTCAATCACGCGTTCCATTTCTTCCCGATGGTAAAAGAGCGTATCAACAGCGGCTTCCTTACCGTCTTTGCTCAAACGCTCGCTCGGTTTTCCAAAGTATAAGCCCCCTGTCAACTCCCTTACCATCAGCATATCCACATCCTCGATCACTTCCGGTCGAAGCGGCGAGGAATCAGCAAGACTTTTGTAATAAGTTGTCGGTCTTAAGTTCGCATACAAATTTAATTCTTTGCGAATCTTTAACAAACCTTGTTCCGGCCGAAGATGGACAGGAAGATGATCCCATTTTGGACCTCCAACCGCTCCAAGCAGAACTGCGTCGCTTTCCTTACAAATCGTAACCGTTTCTTCAGGTAATGGGCTTCCGGTGGCATCGTATGCTTCTCCCCCAATCTTTCCATAGGAAAATTGGAATTGTATGCCAAATCGTTCTCCAACTGCTTGTAAAATCTGAATTGCACCGGCAGTTACTTCCTTTCCAACCCCATCTCCAGGCAATACAGCAATTTTTTTTGTCATCGGAAATCTCCTCCGTTAATTTACATTAATTGCTAGTAACCACTTCCGATTTCTCTTCTACGTAAATGACACGATTGACTGCATTTAGATAGGCTTTGGCTGAAGCTTCGAGAACATCCTGAGCCAGCCCTCTTCCACTTGTTTCTTTGCCTGCATAGCGCATTTTGACATATACCTGTGCAAGTGCATCCCTGCCGGCTCCAACTGATTGAATTCGATAATCAAGCAAATTAATTTTTTCATTCATACATTTTTCAAGTGTGTTATATAACGCTTCAATACTGCCTGAACCGGTTCCGGCTTCTTGGATTATTTCATTATCACGGCCAGAAAGTGTAACCGTAGCCGTCGGTACTTGATTTGTTCCATATTGGATCTGAATCGATATCAAGTCGTAAAAACGGGCTTCTTTTGAAAGTTTTTCTTCTAATACAATTGCAGCTAAGTCATCGTCAGTCATTTCTTTTTTCCGATCCGCCAAATCTTTAAAAACTTTAAACAAATGGTTAATATCTTCATCAGGCACTGCCAAACCGAGTTCCATTAAACGATTTTTAAATGCATGGCGGCCCGAATGCTTTCCAAGTACAAGTGAATTTGATTGGAAACCGACAAGATCAGGAGAAATAATTTCGTAAGTAGTCTTTTCTTTTAGAACACCATCTTGATGAATGCCTGATTCATGAGCAAACGCATTTTTCCCAACAACCGCCTTATTTGCTGGAACAACCATTCCAGTTAATTTGCTGACAAGGCTGCTTGTTCTGCTTATTTCTTTTAAATTTAATCTTGTCTCTGCATTAAAATGATCTTTTCGAATATAAAGTGCGACAGCCAACTCTTCAAGGGCTGCATTACCTGCCCGTTCGCCAATTCCGTTTATCGTCCCTTCAACTTGTGTGGCGCCATTTTCGACTGCAGAAAGGGCGTTGGCAATTGCTAATCCGAGATCATCATGGCAATGGGACGAAAGCTCGACTTTATGAATGGAAGGAACGTTTTCTTTTAAATAACGGAATATATTTCCATATTCATGCGGGGTACTGTAGCCGACTGTATCCGGAATGTTAATGACATGAGCGCCGGCTTGAATAACTTCTTCTACAATTTCAGCAAGATAAGGAAGCTCAGTCCGGCTGGCATCTTCTGCCGACCACTGAATAATTGGAAATTTCTTTGCTGCATACTTAACGGCCGCTACCGCCGTTTCTTTTACTTGTTCAGCCGTTTGTTTGAGTTTATATTGGCGGTGAATCGGCGAGGTTGCAATAAATACATGCAACCTCGGCTCTGCACCTCCTTTTAATGCTTCCCATGCTGCATCAATATCCGACATAACCGATCTGGCTAAACCTGTAACGGAACAGTTTTTTACTGTCTGAGCAATTTGCTCTACAGAAGTAAAATCGCCTTTTGAAGCGGCAGGAAAGCCGGCTTCGATAATATCGACATTCAACCGTTCAAGTTGTCTGGCAATCTCAAGCTTTTCTGATTGATTCAGATTAACGCCGGCAGATTGTTCCCCGTCTCTCAATGTCGTATCAAAAATTTTAATTTTTCGCACTTGCGACCACTTCTTTCTGTTTGTCTTTATTGACAAATGGCATCATTTTTCTTAATTCTCTTCCGACTTTTTCAATTGGATGTTCTTTTTCGCGCTCATTGATGGCGTTAAAGACAGGACGGTTTGCTTGATTTTCTAAGATCCAGTCTTTCGCGAATTTTCCTTCTTGAATATCTTTCAACACTGCTTTCATTTCTTTTTTCACTTGATCATTTATGACACGCGGGCCGCTGACGAAATCACCCCATTGAGCTGTGTCTGAAATGGAGTAGCGCATACCTGCTAATCCGCCTTCGTACATTAGATCCACGATTAATTTAAGTTCATGCAAACATTCAAAATAAGCGAGTTCCGGCTGATAACCTGCTTCTGTCAGCGTCTCAAATCCTGCCTTAACAAGAGATGTAAGCCCGCCGCATAGAACAGCCTGTTCTCCGAATAAATCCGTTTCTGTTTCTTCTTTAAATGTTGTTTCAAGAGCCCCTGCGCGTAAAGAACCGATTGCTTTTGCATAAGCAAGCGCAAGCTCCTTTGCTTCTCCGCTAACATCTTGGTAGATCGCAAACAAAGCAGGAACTCCGGCCCCTTCTTGATACGTTCTTCTTACTAAATGACCTGGGCCTTTTGGTGCGACAAGCAACACATCACAGTTTTTTGGCGGAACAATTTGGTTAAAATGAATGTTAAATCCGTGGGCAAACATCAATGCCTGGTTTGTTAAATTTGGTTCGATTTCTTCTTTATACACTTTTGGCTGCAATTCATCAGGAAGCAAAATCATAACCACATCTGCCTGTGCTGTTGCTTCACCAACCGAATAAACTTTAAAACCGTCTTGCTCAGCTTTCTCCCATGATTTCCCTTTCCTTAATCCGATTACAACTTCAACTCCGCTGTCGCGCATGTTTTGTGCATGGGCGTGTCCTTGAGAGCCGTACCCGATCACTGCTACTTTTTTCCCTTTTAAATAAAGTTCATTTGCATCTCCGTTATAGTACATTTTTGCCATATTTCTTCTTCCTTTCCTATTTAAAATTTGTATATTTAAACAATTGAAATTGTTTTGACTGAATTTGCTGAACGCTGGATTCCTCTTGGGAATGCCGTCGTTCCCGTTCTTGCCAGCTCTTTGATTCCATATGGTTTTATCAATT
Organism: Bacillus methanolicus; assembly: GCF_028888695.1. NCBI lineage: Bacteria > Bacillati > Bacillota > Bacilli > Caryophanales > Bacillaceae > Bacillus > Bacillus methanolicus. The sequence goes on from NZ_PNFF01000001.1 coordinate 2,126,643, forward strand.
CAATGAATGCCTCCACCTTATCGGTTTCACCGGTTATTTGAATAACCAAGCTGTCTTTGCTTACATCGATAACAGATGCCCGAAACGGCTGAATAAGCGAATATATTTCACTTCTTGTATGAGGTGGAGCAAGAACTTTTATTAACGCAAGTTCCCTGGCTACAATCGATTGATCACTCATATCAGTGACTTTTATGACATCAATTTGCTTGTTTAATTGTTTCGTAATTTGTTCGACGACCCTGTCATTATCTACGTGAACGACACAGGTGATTCTTGAAACCCCTTCTTGCTCCGAATGTCCGACTGTAATGCTTTCGATATTGTAATTCCGTTTAGAAAATAGATTGGTAATTCGGTTCAAAACACCTGGACGATTTAAAACTGTTAAGGATATAATCCGCTTCACTCTTTAACACCTACCATTTCATGTATCCCTTTTCCTGGTGCGATCATCGGGTAGACATTTTCATCAGGATTTACACGGAAATCAAGAAGAACCGGCTCCCGAGTATGCAAAACTTCGTTTAGGATTTTTTCTGCTTCTTCTTCGGATTGAATTTCATAACCTTTTATTCCGTAAGCTTCCGCCAATTTTACGAATGAAGGAAGTGTCGGAAACTTACTATGTGAGAAACGGGATTGATAAAAGATTTCCTGCCATTGCCGGACCATTCCGAGCGCTTGGTTGTTAAGAATAATGATTTTTATCGGAAGCTGGAGTTCAGCAATAACTGCAAGCTCCTGGCTGCACATTTGAAATCCGCCATCACCTGAAATTGAAAGGACGCATGCATCCGGGTCTGCCAGCTGGGCCCCAATACTTGCGGGAAGCCCGAAACCCATTGTTCCTAAACCGCCAGACGTTACCCATCTGTCCGGCTTTTTGAAAGGATAATACTGAGCTGCCCACATTTGATGTTGTCCAACATCGGTGACAACAATTGCTTCACCATTCGTTTTCTCATACAGCATCTCCATAACTTTTTGCGGTTTTAGTGTAGCATCTTCCTCATAGTGGAACGGATGCTTTGTTTTCCATTCCTGTATAGTATTCAACCATTCCTTGTTCTCTGGCGGCCTTCCTTCTTGAGCAATCAGTTGGGTTAATGCCTCCTTGGCATCGGCAACAACCGGAATTTGTGTTGGTACATTTTTGCCGATCTCTGCAGGATCGATATCAATATGGGCCACTGTCGCTTTAGGGGCAAAATGCTGCAGGTTTCCGGTAAGCCGGTCATCAAAACGGGCTCCGATATTGACGAGTAAATCACATTCATACAGTGCCATATTCGCTGAATAGCAACCATGCATACCTGCCATTCCTACAAACAAAGGGTGGTTTGCAGGAAATCCCCCTAAACCAAGGAGCGTATGGACAACAGGGATTTGCTGCTGTTCGGCATATATCTTTAATTCTTCTGATGCTTTTGCATGGAGGACACCTGCACCGGCTAAAATAACAGGACGTTTTGCACTGCTTACAGCCTCTGTTAATTTTCTAATCTGCAAATAATTCGGCTGCGTATTCGGCTGATATCCCGGCAAATTGACTTCAACATCATCCGGAACATATGCAACAGACGCTGCCATATCTTTCGGAATATCGATTAAGACCGGACCCGGTCTTCCGCTTGAAGCAATATAAAATGCTTCTTTTACGATCCGAGGAATGTCTTCAATGTTGCGAACCTGGTAATTGTATTTGGTTATTGGTGTCGTTATACCGAGAATATCTGCCTCCTGAAATGCGTCTGTCCCGATTACGCTAGTTGCTACTTGCCCTGTGAATACAACAAGCGGTAAAGAATCCATCATCGCATCTGTCAATCCGGTTACAATGTTAGTTGCACCAGGACCCGATGTAGCAATGACTACCCCTGGTTTCCCGGTGATTCTTGCGTAACCTTCGGCAGCATGAATTCCTCCTTGTTCATGCCTCGGGAGCACATGTAAGATCTTAGAATCGTAAATCTTGTCGTAAATCGGAAGGACAGCCCCGCCCGGATATCCAAATATCACTTCAACATTTTCCTTTACCAGTGCTTCGAGCAATAATTCTGCGCCACTCATCGCCTTTTTTTCAGCCTTTTTTTTCGTAAAGGCAGTTTCCTGCAACATTTTTGAGACCTCCTATTAATCACTGATTAAAAAATAAATTAAAAAAAGCCCTTCCATCCCCTAAACAGCCCACTTCACTTGGGCCTAAGGGGTGAAAAGGCTTTGAAACCTGTTCCACGGTACCACCCTTATTCACGCAACGTATGCGTGCACTCATGAACAGCAAACATTTTGCTGCTCGTTTTGATAACGGGTGCCGTGCACCCGACCGGCCCTACTTGAATTCTCTTTCAAGCCAATGCTCGGAGGTGAGTTCATTTTATGGTGCCATTGCCAGTTCTCAGCTTCTCCGGCTCTCTGTTAATGGCGGTCCATAAAACTACTTATCCTCTTCAACGCTTTAGATTATTCAGCTAACATGTGTGGTTTCCTGTTGATAATTTACTTTAAGTCCTTCTTTAACTACCCGTTCCCTGAATTTTTCCAATAATTTTTTCGTGTGGACCCCAGGTACACCATCGCCAATGACTCTGCCATCCACTTTTACGACTGCAATAACTTCAGCTGCGGTTCCTGTAAGGAAAACCTCATCTGCTGTATAAACATCATGTCTTGTAAACGGCTCTTCTTTCACCTCGTAGCCAAGCTCCTCAGCAATATCCATTACAGCGTTTCTCGTAATACCTTCAAGTGCTCCGACATAACCGGGCGGTGTTATGAAAACCCCGTCTTTGACGATGAAAATGTTATCTGCCGAGCCTTCAGCGACATAGCCTTGATCATTTAGCATGAGCGCTTCTTTCACGTTCGCCAAATGGGCTTCGATTTTTACGAGTACATTATTTAAATAGTTTAATGATTTTACTTTCGGGCTTAATACATCCGATCTGTTTCGCCTTGTAGCTACTGTAACTATTTCCAGTCCTTTTTCATATAATTCTTTAGGATAAATAGTCAACGGTTCGACAATGACAACAACGCTGGCTGATTTACAATTATATGGATCTAAACCGAGATCTCCTACTCCTCTGGAGACAACAACCCGGATATAGGCATCTTCGAACCGGTTTCTTTTCACTGTTTCAGCGATAATTTTTGTTAACTCATCCTGAGTATGAGGAATTTCAAGCATAATCGACTTTGCCGATCGGTAGAGGCGATCCAAATGCTCTTTCATACGAAAGATATTGCCGCTGTATACACGTATCCCCTCAAAAACTCCGTCTCCGTACAAAAACCCATGATCATATACTGAAATTTTGGCGTTCTCTTTTGTCACATATTCGCCGTTTAAATATATCCATTGTTCGGACACGAAAAACGCACCTCCATACTGTAATAAACGAACACTTTAAACTGTTAAATTTATAAATTGTAAAAAGATGAAAAACGGAAGTAACCATAAACCTTATTACTTGCCGTTCAAATTGTGATTATTTTACATCATGAGTAAGTACAGAAACGGTTTTTGCCGATCTTTATTGACAGAAAGTTCGGTTTATTTGAGGACTATCTTACGCTCATTTCATCTGAGAGTCAATAGTCTTTTTATGAATTATTCGATAATTTTGATATATCATTTTCTTTGTATCCGCTTACAATGTTGACATGCTAATATTTCTTCGTGTTGAAAAATTTTTAAAATTTTTATTTGATCGGGGAGGTATTTTGCATTCGTGCCAAAAGGAAAAACGCAGCTTAATATAATAGAAAAAATCCGTCATTTATGTTACGTTTCCTCACAAACAATAAAACGCTTTCAATTTTGGTTGCCGAAGAGGAAGATCGAAAAAAATATAATAAAAAACCGTTATGCAAACGAAAGTTCCAGCTGACAGGCCGGAACTTTCATTAAACATAACGGAATATGTTAGTGTATGTAGTTAGATGGCGTCCCAGGAGAGATTCGAACTCCCGACCGACGGCTTAGAAGGCCGTTGCTCTATCCAGCTGAGCTACTGGGACACACATAATCATATCAAAGACAAGTTTTATTATATTAGCGTAATAATTAAATGTCAACACCAAACTGAAATATTTTTTTAAAACAATGGAACGAGGGAAGAAAATCCGCTTCCCTCGTGTTCCAATGACATTTCTATCTTTTTGGAAGTGTAAATTCCGAAAATAAATCCTGCATTTCCCCTGATTCAATATCATACACTTGCAAATATACTGACTCTCCGGACAACTCTATGATTACGTATGTTCTTTCTTTTCTCATCCTGGGCAATAGAATGCTTCCCGGATTAATAAACAACAGATCATCAATCTTTTCAGCACCAAGAACATGAGAGTGTCCAAAGCAAATAATATCCGCGTTCAATTCTTTTCCGCGAAACCTAAGATTCATTAAAGACGATTTTACGGAGTAGCGGTGTCCATGCGTAACAAATATCCGTCTACCACCTGCTTCTTCAAGCCTTTCCTCAAGAAACCCGCTGTCAAAATCACAATTTCCTCTTACCGCCCGAAAGCGTTCAATAATTGGATGAGATGTTGAAAGTTCGGAGTCGCCGCAATGGAGCATCATGTCCACTTCATCTCCGTGCTTTTCAAGCAATTTTTCCAGCTCTGCAACAGACCCGTGACTGTCACTGACAATCAAAATTTTGGTCATGGCCTTTCTTTCCTTCCTAAAAGGGTATCAAGCTGTTTTTTTAATTTTCTTAATGCATTGGCACGATGGCTGATTTGATTTTTCTCTTCCGGAAGCAGTTCTGCCATTGACTTCCCTTTCTCCACTACATAAAAAACCGGATCATAGCCGAATCCGTTCGCACCCCTTCTTTCTTTCAAAATCAATCCTTCACATGTACCGGAAAATGTAAGTGTCGGCTGATTTGGAAATGCAACGGCAAGGGCACAATAAAACCTGGCAGTCCGTTCATCATCATTGACGCCTTCAAGCTCTTTAAGCACTTTGTCAATATTGGCTTCATCGTTTTTTTCCTCGCCTGCATATCTTGCCGAATAAATGCCCGGTCTGCCGTCTAAAGCATCAATCATTAATCCTGAATCATCAGCAATGACCATTTTTCCTAATTGCTTGGCAACAGACTCAGCCTTTAATATAGCATTTTCCTCAAAAGTTGATCCTGTTTCCTCAACATCGCCAATTTCAGGATAATCGAGAAGGGTTTTTACCTGAAAGCCCTTTGGCTCGAACATTGTTGCAAACTCTTTCGCTTTTCCTCTGTTTTTTGTAGCAATAATAACCTCTTTCACCTAACTTTTCCCCTCTTTAGCTTCTCTATTTCGTTTGATTAGGTTAGAAATTTCATCTCCAAGCACTTCTTTTTGAATTTCAAACAGTTCCATAAGCCCTTCCTGCGCAGCTTTTAAAAGATCCTGCAATTCTCCGTAGGAAAATGTAGATTCTTCACCCGTTCCTTGCAATTCAACAAATTCCCCGCTGCCTGTCATTACTACATTCATATCTACTTCCGCTTTTGAGTCTTCCACATAATTCAAGTCTAATACAATTTGTTTATTTTCGAGAATCCCTACACTTGTTGCAGCAAGAAAATCAGTTACGGGATACTTTCCGATCGACTTTTTTTCATAAAGCTTATATAATGCCATAGCCATTGCTACAAACGCACCGGTAATCGCTGCGGTTCTTGTCCCGCCATCCGCTTGAATAACGTCACAATCAAGCCAAATTGTTCTTTCTCCAATGTTCTCTAAATCAACAACTGCCCGTAAAGCTCGGCCGATCAGCCGCTGAATTTCCATTGTGCGGCCTGATACCTTACCTTTTGAAGATTCCCTTATGTTTCTTTGTTCAGTCGCTCTAGGAAGCATCGAATACTCTGCCGTTATCCATCCTTTTCCTTCCCCGCGCATGAATGGCGGAACCCTCTCATCAATACTGGCCGTACAAATAACTTTCGTGTCACCAACTGTAATAAGGACCGAACCTTCGGGATGTTTCAAAAAATTCGGTTCAATATGTATCGTTCTTAATTGCATTGATTCTCGGCCATCAACACGCATTTATTTTCCTCCTTCAGTTTGGCAATGTCTAATTTAAAAAGACTGCCAAACTTTTTTCAGCATTAAAGAAGAGGCGGCATGAAATGCCTACCTCTTACGTTGTCATAATATAGTATAGCAAAAAAGATTTATTAAAAACTACCTGTGTTGACTTTTTCAGGACGGGATACAGGTTCTGTAAGCTTTTTTCCATTTTCATTTACTATTTCTGTTTTTCCGTCCACCGTAATTGACACGCTTTCAATTCCTTTCTGTTCTGTTAAAGAAAGAACGAGAGAGTTCAACACATGCTGGGAAATCATTTTTTCTTCAAGGCTGCCATAAATAGCTTCATTGAAATTTAAAGTAACATTTCCGTTTTCCACTTTTGGATGGTCCAAGAGTTTTGTATCCGGATTGAATTCGCTTAATAGCGGAGAGGCATATCCCGGTCCTTTAATCAGCTCTGTAACAGCCGCAACAATGCCGTCTTTAACCTTATTTTCTACACGCCGGGTGACCGGAACATAATAATAAGAATCTTCATCCCCGCCAAGGTAATAGACGGTTACAGCTTTCGAATTTGTAATATCTGCCACTCCGGCCGTATCCATATTTATACCGTCTTTTCTGCTTAACTCTCCGCCGATTGGGGTTCCATTAACCGGCATCTCTGTTAACTCTTTTCCATTCATTTGTATTTTGACATTTTCAACAGAATCAAATTGGGTTAACGTCCATGTAACAGCCTGCAGGACTTTTAATTCATCCTCAGGTTTATAGTTGGCAAATTCTTTTGAGAAATCAACAACAGCAGTTCCATCTTTTATTTTTACCGTCATTTTCGTATCAGCCGGCAATACAGCCCTGAATCCATTAGGAAGAAGTTCTGTAACCGGCCCTTGTTCAACCAAGTATTCGAGCGCTTGTTTCGCTACACTTTCTGTTCTTGGAAGAGCCAATGTTTGCGGAACTACATAGCCTTCTTTATCAATTAAGTAAAGCTCGGTTTTTACTGTTTCTTCCGCAGCTTTCTCTTTTCCGTCAGTTGTTTTCTCTTTAACAGTATTTTCATTTTCTTCTGTTAAAGCTTTTTCTCCCTCTTCTAAATAACTGACGTCTTGAGGCGGATCTATTTTTGTTTCTTTACTTCCGAAAGATCCGCAACCGGACAAAATTATTGATAATACTAAAGCCGCTAATACAAGGAGCGTTTTTTTATTTATAGACATAATAATATCCCTCCTGATACAGTTTGTACTACATATATACGAACTTTCGAATAAAATAGACCGTCTTTCGCAAAAAAATTGGACATTCTTATCAGAAATTTTTTGCATTATTTTTGAACAAAAAACGAGCATGAGTTTTAAACTCCCAACCCTACCATGGAAATAGGTTTCATTATAATACATAACCAACATAATAAGGCGGTGTGAGCGAAGCCAAGCTCTAAATATTTACAAAGCTAAACAAGTATCTTGCTAAAAATAAGTTGCCATTTCTATCTTTGTTAGCGCAGCTCCGCCCCTTTTCCACAGAAAAAAGCTGACTCAAATGTAAAGGGCCAGACCCCTACAATAGAGGGGGTCAGACCCTTATGAGTCAGCCTTATTATCCAAGCTTTATCATACTTACGTTTTCAATCGGTTTTTCAAGCCACTGGGAAGCAATTTTTTTGAAAATGCCAGTCGAGCCTGTCGTAAAAAATTGATGGATTGGCTCTTCATTGCTTTCGCAAAGGAGCCCGTTGTGATGAAGAATCGTACTTATTTCCCTTGCCGTTTCTTCACCTGAGCTGATGACATTTACGCCTTTACCCATGAAATTTTTAATTAAAGGCTCTAAAAGAGGATAATGGGTGCATCCTAATATGAGCGTATCAAGGTCTTTGTTTTTTAAAGGCTGTAATGTCTCAGCTACAATTTTTTTTGCAACCGGTCCGAAATATTCACCGCTCTCAACAAGGGGAACAAATTTCGGACAAGCAAGGCTTTTGACGGTTACATGGCGATTTATCAATTTCAATGCCTTCTCATAGGCCCTGCTTCTTACCGTTCCTTCTGTTCCGATAACCCCGATTTTCCGGTTTTTTGTTACTTTTATCGCAGTTCTCGCTCCGGGGTGGATAACCCCGATGACCGGAATCGGCAGCTCGCGGCGAATTTCATCGAGTGCAACAGCTGTAGCCGTATTGCATGCGATAACAAGCATTTTTATATTTTTCTCAAGCAAAAATTTGGTCATTTGCCATGTAAATGTTTTTACTTCTTCACTTGTCCTTGGACCATAAGGACACCGAGCTGTGTCCCCTAGATAAAAAATCTGTTCATTCGGAAGCTGGCGCATGACTTCTTTTGCTACTGTCAATCCGCCAACCCCCGAATCAATGATGCCTATTGGTTGTTTCAAAAATCTCGCCTCATTCTTCACGCATGTCTTGATGCAATCTTATTAAATTATTTTTCAGCGCAATTACTTCTTCAACTGAATAATTTTTTAAAACTTCCTGCAAATATGCCTGTCTTTTTTTAATTACTTCTTCGATGATCCTTCCGCCTTCTTCCAAAAGATGAATGCGGACGACTCTCCTGTCATTTGGATCCTTTACGCGCATTACAAGTTTATTTTTTTCCATCCTGTCAATGAGATCTGTAGTTGTGCTGAATGCAAGATACATCTTATTAGAGAGTTCACCGATTGTCATGTCTCCTTCTTCGAAAAGCCATTGCAGCGCCACAAACTGGGGAGGAGTAATAGTATAATTGCTTAAAATTTCTCTTCCCTTTTGTTTAATAATGCCGGATATGTATCGTAATTCTTTTTCAATATCTGCTACAATTTCTGCTCCATCGTTTTTTCGCAAATCTTCCAGTCTCATCTCAACACAACTCCCATTTACGCTTTCACGAATCTCACGGCTTCTCTTATTTTCTATCTTTTTTCACTAAATTTCAAGAAGGAAAAATTGGCTTTGTTTTTTAGTTTGCGAAAGTTCGTTTCATTGGTTATAAAAACCCGAATAATTATCTGAATTATTTCATAATTAAAAATATAAGGATATAAAAAATCATGTCATGGGTTGTGCAAGAATAAATGATTTAACCGGCTTCCCGAAAGGATAGCCGGTTTTGATTAAAGCTTTAGTTCTCCCATTCGAAGGAGCTCTACAACAGCTTGTGAACGCCCCTTGACACCAAGCTTTTGCATTGCATTTGAAATATGATTCCGAACCGTTTTTTCGCTTATAAATAACTCACTAGCGATTTCTTTTGTCGTTTTATCCTGTACTAACAGTTCGAATACTTCCCTTTCTCTTTTCGTGAGTAATGGTTTGTGCGAATATTCATTCTCCTTCAAGTATTGTAACCCTCCTTGCCTTCGCCAGCTATGAACCGCGGGGTGGGTATATATTTAGTCACCATATCATATGTGAATTAACGGAACAGAGTGACTATATTCGCTGAAAGGATGGGGGTTTTATGAAAAATGTGCAAAAGCTTATCCGCTAATCTTAACTTGTTGATGATCAGCTAACAGTTTTCTCATGCTTTTTGACTTATTAAACACAAAAAGAGGCTGACCCAGTTAGTTGATATAGTACCTCTAAAGTAGACACAGAAAAAAACATGACCCTAAAATGGGAGTGTTAGAATCACATTATGTCTACTTTGGAGGTATTTTTTATGGAACCAAAATTTCGTAATCAGTGTTTTACCTATTCCTTTGAATTAAAAATGCAAGCAATTCAACTATATTATTCTGGATATTCACGTACAGAAATTGCAGAAATGTTGAAAGTGAAGAATAAAAGATTGATTAATGAATGGGTGAATAAGTACGAAAGATTGGGGGAGGAGGGATTAAGAGATAAGCGCGGAGCCAAAAAAGGAATGGGCAAAGGTCGACCACGTAAAACTTCTCTCACATTAGAAGAGGAAAATCAATTATTAAAAGCCGAGAATTTATACTTAAAAAAGCTCTTAGAACAGAAAAGGGGGTGTTAACGAAACAGGAACAATTTGAATTTATCGCTACTTATGAAGATCAATTTCCTGTAACTCTTCTTCTCCAGGTTACCAATGTTTCACGTTCAGGCTTCTACAAGTGGAAAAAGGAACGAGACCATCGAATCCGAGATATTAGAGATGAAGAGCTGTATCATTTAATAGCTGAAATTTTTGTGGAATCAAGAGGAACTTACGGCAAAAAGCGAATCAAAGCGGCCTTACTAAAGCGCTATGGGTTAATTGTTAATCACAAGTGTATTTCACGAATCATGCGCAAATATGGGCTTGTGTGTAAAATTCGCCAAAAGAAGTTTAAGAAAAGAAAGCAGCCACATGCTGATATTCCTAATCTCTTGAATCGAGATTTTCAGGCTCATCAACCAGGAGAGAAATTTTGTATAGATATCACGTATGTAGAAGTCAAAAAGCCGTTCAAACGCTGGATGTATGTATGTGCGGTGAAAGATTTATACAACAATGAAATCGTCGCCTACAATATGAGCACCACCCAAGATATGAGGCTTGTGCTTCAAACACTGCACCAACTAAAAGAAAAAGGATTTGCGAAAGGAGCCATCCTCCATAGTGATCAAGGCTTCCATTTCACAAATCCTACATACATCAGAATGGTAGCCAATATGGGACTTACACAATCCATGTCTCGCAGGGGCAACTGCTGGGACAATGCGTGTATTGAGAACTTCTTCGGGCATCTCAAATGTGAGATGCCATGTTTTAGTTCGCCACAAACCGTTGAAGAAGTGCGACAAGCCATTGTTGACTACATAAACTATTATAACGAAAAACGGATTCAAACAAAATACGGTATGAGTCCGGTGGAATACAGAACTCGTACCGCGTAAGGGGTCACTCTTTTATACGTGTCTACTTGACAGGTACTAGTGCATAGTTTTGGATCAGCCTCTTTTTGTTAAACTTCGTCGCTTCCAAAGAAATTGCGGAAGGCCTGGATTGTTGTATCTCGGTTTAACGCTGCAATTGAAGTTGTTAACGGAATGCCTTTAGGGCATGATTGAACACAGTTTTGTGAGTTTCCGCAGTTGGCAAGACCTCCGTCGCCCATAATCGCTTCAAGTCGTTCAGCCTTATTCATTGCACCTGTTGGATGGGCATTAAATAAGCGAACTTGCGATAATGGGGCAGGTCCGATAAAATTTGACTTGCTGTTTACATTTGGACATGCTTCAAGGCAAACACCGCATGTCATACACTTAGATAACTCATATGCCCACTGGCGTTTTTTCTCAGGCATGCGCGGACCAGGTCCAAGGTCATATGTGCCGTCAATCGGAATCCATGCTTTCACTTTCTTCAGCGAATCAAACATGCGGCTCCGATCAATCTGCAAATCGCGGATAACCGGAAATGTCCGCATTGGTTCTAGGCGGATCGGCTGTTCAAGTTGATCTATAAGAGCTGTACAAGATTGGCGCGGCTTTCCGTTAATGACCATCGAACATGCTCCGCACACTTCTTCCAAACAGTTCATATCCCATGTTACCGGTGTTGTCTTTTCACCTTTCGCATTCACCGGATTCCGGCGAATTTCCATTAATGCGGAAATAACATTCATATTTGGACGGTATGGCAGTTCAAATTCTTCTTGGTAAGGGGCTGACTCAGGATTATCTTGGCGTGTGATGATGAAACGAACCGTTCTCGTTTTAGTCTCAGACATACCTTATTATTCCCCTTTCTTTTTCGAATAATCGCGTTTGCGAGGCTTGATTAAGGAAGTATCTACATCTTCGTAATGGAATGCAGGCGCTGAATTTGCGTCCACAAACTTCGCCATTGTTGTCTTCAAGAAATTTTCATCATCACGTTCAGGGAACTCAGGTTTATAATGGGCTCCCCGGCTTTCATTTCGATTATAGGCCCCTAATGTAATGACCCGTGCCAATTGCAGCATATTTTTCAGTTGTCTTGTAAAGACTGCACCTTGGTTGCTCCATTTAGCAGTGTCATTAATATTGATATTTTCATAACGCTCCAACAGCTCAACAATTTTCTCATCTGTTTTTAACAGCTTATCATTGAATCGGACAACGGTTACGTTATCAGTCATCCATTCACCAAGCTCTTTATGGAGGACGTAAGCGTTTTCTGTTCCATCTAGAGACAAAATATGATTCCACTTTTCTTCTTCTTGCTTCACATATCGGTCAAACAAAGAAGAAGAAATAGCATCAGAACTCTTTTCTAAACCGCTAATGTATCTAACCGCCTTCGGACCGGCAACCATGCCGCCGTAAATCGCAGATAATAACGAGTTTGCTCCAAGGCGGTTTGCACCATGCTGTGAATAATCACACTCACCTGCTGCAAACAATCCCGGAATATTTGTCATTTGATCATAATCAACCCACAGTCCGCCCATTGAATAGTGAACGGCAGGGAAAATTTTCATCGGAACTTTGCGAGGGTCTTCGCCCATAAATTTTTCATAGATTTCGATAATTCCGCCAAGCTTAATGTCAAGCTCTTTTGGATCTTTATGGGAAAGATCGAGATACACCATGTTTTCACCGTTGATTCCAAGTTTTAAATCAACGCATACATGAAAGATTTCCCGTGTAGCAATATCACGCGGAACAAGATTTCCGTATGCCGGATATTTTTCTTCGAGGAAGTACCATGGCTTTCCGTCCTTATAAGTCCAAACACGCCCGCCTTCACCGCGTGCAGATTCACTCATCAGGCGAAGTTTGTCATCCCCGGGAATCGCTGTCGGGTGGATTTGAATAAATTCACCATTCGCATAGTAAGCTCCCTGCTGATATACGATCGAAGCAGCTGAACCGGTATTAATTACAGAGTTTGTTGATTTTCCGAAAATAATCCCCGGACCGCCAGTCGCTAAGATCACCGCATCAGCCGGAAATGATTTGATTTCCATGGAAGTTAAGTTTTGAGCAACAATTCCTCGGCAGATTCCTTCGTCATCCAAAACTGCTCCAAGAAATTCCCATCCTTCATATTTCGTAACGAGGCCTGCCACCTCATGTCGGCGCACCTGCTCGTCCAATGCATAAAGCAGCTGCTGTCCGGTTGTTGCTCCCGCATATGCTGTGCGGTGGTGCAATGTTCCACCAAAGCGTCGGAAATCCAACAAGCCTTCCGGAGTACGGTTAAACATAACACCCATCCGGTCCATTAAATGGATAATCCCTGGCGCAGCTTCACACATCGCTTTTACAGGGGGCTGGTTAGCAAGGAAATCTCCTCCATAAACCGTATCGTCAAAGTGTTTCCATGGAGAGTCGCCTTCCCCTTTTGTATTAACAGCTCCATTTATTCCGCCTTGGGCACAAACAGAGTGAGAACGTTTAACCGGTACTAGAGAAAACAACTCCACCGGAGTTCCTGCTTCCGCAACTTTGATCGTTGCCATTAAGCCAGCCAGACCGCCGCCGACTACAATAATCTTCCCTTTACTCATTGAGGTTCACTCCTATTCGTAGTCCGTCCATTTTTCATTCTATTATCTTGATTTTTTTAAATAAATGCTGTTAGGGCACGAATTCCAACAATTGAAAGAGCTACAAAGATTCCTAACGTTACGTAAGTAGAGATTTGTTGGGAACGAGGCGATACTGTTACTCCCCAGCTGACCAGGAATGACCATAATCCATTCGCGAAATGGAAAATGGCAGAAATAACACCAATAACATAAAACCAGAACATGAACGGAGTTGATAAAATGTTCTCCATCATCTGGAAGTTAACTTCTGCTCCTAGAGCTGCAGCAACGCGTGTTTCCCAAACGTGCCATGTAACGAAAATAAGTGTAATGACCCCGGAAACGCGCTGAAGCAAAAACATCCAGTTCCGAAAAAATCCAAATCTGCTTACATTATTTTTCGCAGTAAATGCGATATAAAGTCCGTAGATTGCATGAAACAAGAGCGGCAAATAAATCACAAATATTTCGAGGAAAAGACGGAATGGCAGACTCTCCATAAAATGAGCAGCTCTGTTAAAAGATTCTTCTCCTCCAGTAGCAAAATGGTTTACTACAAGATGTTGCGTAAGGAACAGCCCTACCGGAATTACCCCGAGCAATGAATGCAGCCTGCGGTTAAAAAATTCTCGATTTCCTGCCACGAACTTATCCTCCTTGGTTTTTGACTGATGTTCAGGTTCTCTCTCCGCTCACCACTATCGGAACGCAACCTTATCATCATTGTATAAATATTTTTTACATTTATGTGACATGTTCATTTTACTCTCATCGACAAAGAGCGTCAAGAAAACGGATACAAAAATCCATAAAATTTTTTTGAAATATGTTGATATTGAGAATAATATAAACAAAAGCTTTTATTCCAAATTAAAATCTGATAATTCTATTATATTAAAATAACAAAAAATTCTTTTTGACTTCCTCTCTTTTTCAATAAATATATGCTAATTTTGCGGGTAAATTGTATATAATATATTCATAGAAAGAGGGGAAGAGCATTGAGTGAATTATTAGCGACAATAAAAGAAGAGGACGCAGATTCTCCTGTTGTTTCTGCTTTCGGCTATGAATTAATACGTGACATTCTTCTGCCTGAGCTGCTTGGAAAAGATGCATCCGATATTTTGTATTGGGCCGGAAAACGATTAGCAAGGCAATTTCCGTTAGAAAATTTCGATGAAATGCGTGTTTTTTTTCAGAAAGCAAGCTGGGGAACCTTGATTATTACAAATGAATCCAATAACGAACTTGAAGTAGAATTAACAGGCGGCATAATTTCTCAAAGACTGCAGTCAAAAAAAGATATTTCTTTTCAGCTTGAAGCCGGTTTTATCGCCCAGCAAATCGAACAGCAAAAACAAGTGATTGCTGAAGCGTTCGAACACCCGCATAAAAAGGGATCAAAGGTGCAATTTACGGTTAAGTGGGATAAGAAAGACATCGTAAAGCCATGATTTTATTAATAAAGGGTCTGACCCTTTGTTTGAGTGTCAGCCCTTTTGTATTTCTTTTTGAAGATCTGCGTTACGATTTAACAGCCGATCCCGACAATTCAAATGCTTGATGAATTGCTTCTGCTGCCTTGACCATCTGGCTTTCTTCAATCACTGTCGATACTTTAATTTCTGATGTACTCACCATTTTTACTTGTATTCCATTTGAAGCAAGCACTTCAAACATTTTAGCAGCGACTCCGGGGTTAGAGATCATTCCTGAACCGACAATTGAAACTTTTGCTAATCCCGTTTCTGATTCAATCCCTTTGTAGTTAAGCAATTTCTTATTGTTTTCGAGGACGGCCATTGTTTCTTCTAAATCGCCACTCTTAATCGAAAAAGATAAATTTGTTGTTTCAGCTTCAGTTACACTTTGGATAATGATATCAACATTAATGTGATGTTGAGCAAGTGTTGTAAAAATAGTGGATAAACTCGTTAACGAGTTTGGCAATCCTAAAACTGTTACTCGTGTGATTTCGTCTTCAAATGCTACTCCCCGGACAACAAGATTTTGTTCCATTGTTACTTCCTCCTCAATGATCGTTCCTGCTTCTCGTTCCATACTGGAGCGCACCTCCAAAGGAACCCCGTAATTTTTGGCAAATTCTACTGCTCTCGGATGAAGGACGCCTGCCCCAAGATTCGCAAGTTCAAGCATTTCATCATAAGAAACAGAAGAAAGTTTCCGAGCAGACTTTACATAGCGCGGATCGGTTGTAAAAACCCCTGTAACATCGGTGTAAATGTCACATTTATCGGCTTTCAGAGCTGCAGCGAGTGCTACGGCTGTCGTATCGGATCCACCTCTGCCAAGAGTCGTAATTTCTCCTTGCTCATCAATACCTTGGAAGCCGGCTACGACGACGATTTTTCCTTCATTTAGCTGTTTTTGAATTTTTTCGGTTTCGATATTGGTTATTCTTGCATTCCCGAAAACAGGCTCAGTTTTGATGCCTGCCTGCCATCCAGTGAAGGAAATGGCTTCATAGCCTTTTTCTTTCAATGCCATAGCCAAAAGCGAAATCGTCACCTGCTCTCCGGTTGTAAGAAGCATATCCATTTCGCGCTTTGCTGGATGTGCAGAAATTTGTTTTGCTAAATTGACAAGCTCATCTGTTGTTTTCCCCATTGCCGAAACAACCACAACAACGTCATTTCCGTTCATTTTTTCTTCAATTACCCGATTGGCAACGTTTAAGATGCGCCGAGCGGAGCCAACAGATGTTCCTCCAAACTTTTGGACAATTAATCCCAATTTTTTCCCCTTCTTTCTATAAAGTTCATTAAAGGAGTGCCGCCATTCTATAAATAATTAGTTTTCACTATGAAGCTGTTTTTAAATTAATAAAATAAAAACAGCAATGAGATAGCTACCTCATTGCTGTGAAAAACGTAAGAAAAAATACGCAGACACAGTGAGATAGCTCTCCAAGGCGGCAACGCCCTGACAATCCGGCATCTCTTAAATGCAGGACCAGCAAAGAAAAAAATGAGTTTTTCTTCACTTCGGCGAACATTCCCTTTCAAAGCTTTTCATTGAAGCCCATTCTTCTCTAAGCTTTTACTGATGAAGTTCGCACCTCTATCTTCACTTTAATGCTCTAAAGTGATTAAACTATAAAATTTTTTTCAGTATAACATACGCCCCAATTTATGACAATGTCATTCCTGCAATTTTTTCATCAATTCTTTTGCGACATTTGACGGAATTCCGGCGGAAGTAAAGTCCTCCATTGTTGCTTCTTTCATTTTTTTTACGGAACCAAAATGTTTGAGAAGCAGCTTCTTCCGTTTCTCACCAATACCCGGAATGTCGTCCAATAACGATTGAAAAGCACTTTTTCCCCGCAATTGGCGGTGAAATGTAATCGCAAACCGGTGAACTTCGTCTTGGATCCGCTGCAGCAAATAAAATTCCTGGCTGTTCCGTTTTAGTGGAACAACAGCAAGTGGATCTCCAAATAATAGTTGCGATGTTTGATGTTTTTCATCTTTTGCTAGTCCGGCAATTGGCATTTCTAAGCCAAGTTCATTCTCAAGCACGTCCCTGACAGCTTCAACATGGCCTTTCCCGCCATCGATAATAATCAAATCCGGCAAAGGAAGATTTTCTTTCAATACTCTTGTATATCTTCTTCGGACAACTTCCCTCATTGACTCATAATCATCAGGTCCTTGTACAGATTTAATTTTATACTTTCGATATTCTTTTTTCTCAGGTTTGCCGTCAATAAAGACAACCATAGCAGAAACAGGACTTGTTCCCTGAATGTTCGAATTATCGAAAGCTTCAATCCGGCGAGGTGTATAAATTCCAAGCTGACTGCCTAAATTTTCAACTGCTTTTATTGTTCTCTCTTCATCCCGTTCAATGAGCGAGAACTTTTCCTGCAAGGCAATCTTCGCATTTTTCTCAGCCAATCTTACAAGCTCTTTCTTTTGGCCCCGCTTCGGCCTTATGACTTTTACTTCCAGTAGCTTTTCCGCCATGTCCGCATCTACTGTGTCTGGAGCTAGTATTTCTTTTGGTTTAAAATGATTTGGTTTCGTATAAAATTGCCCCATAAATGTAAGAATTTCTTCCTCAGGTTCTTTGTAGAGCGGGAACAACGAAACATCCCGTTCGATCAATTTTCCCTGCCTAATAAAAAATACTTGAACGCACATCCAGCCTTTTTCTACGGCATATCCAAATACGTCCCGGTCGGTGAAATCGGTCATCGTCATTTTTTGTTTTTCCATTGTCGTTTCAATATGCGCAATTTTGTCGCGGTATTCTTTCGCCCGCTCAAAATCAAGCTCTTCGGCCGCTGCAGTCATTTTTTCAGCCAATTCCTGTTTGATCTCTTTATAGCCGCCATTTAAGAATCGGGTAATTTCATCGGTAATTGTTTTGTATTCTTCTTCATCAACTTCTTTTACACAAGGGGCAAGACATTGTCCCATATGATAATACAAACAAACCCTGTCAGGAAGGGTAGAGCACTTTCGCAGCGGATAAATCCGGTCAAGCAGTTTTTTTGTTTCATTCGCGGCTTGAACGTTAGGATAAGGTCCAAAGTACTTTCCTTTATCTTTCGTTACTTTTCTTGTCGTGATAAGCCTTGGATGCCGCTCGCCGGTTAATTTGATAAACGGGTAGCTTTTATCATCCTTCAGCATGACATTATACTTTGGATCGTGTTTTTTAATTAGATTCATCTCAAGGATTAGAGCTTCAATATCTGAAGATGTAACGATGTATTCAAAGTCTTCAATTTCATTTACAAGCCGAAGTGTTTTGCCGTCATGGGAACCGGTAAAATAGGAGCGGACCCGATTTTTCAGCACTTTTGCCTTGCCGACGTAAATAATCGTTCCTTGCCGGTCTTTCATTAAATAACAGCCGGGCTGATCCGGCAAAAGTGCAAGTTTATTCTTTATTGTTTCATTCATCATGTTCACCCCCTGATGTATGTTTCCATTTATATAACGTAATCTCGTTATAAACCGGATCAAATAATTCATTTGATTGAAAATGTTGTACTTTCACAATATTGTTTTCAACATCGACACCTTGCTGTTTAAAACCTTGGACAACCTTATCTGTAAGTAATATTTCTTTATCGGAATAATATCCGGCATCATGCACAAATATATTGTAAGTTTGAACACGTTTATGAGAAAAGGGAACATTTAAATAGTCAAATACCCTTGTTTCCTCCCAAGTATAAACGATAAATGGATTTTTATAATGATTCAAAAACTCTGCCGTCTTGTATATTGCAGGCTTGTGAGTTGCCTGTTCTTTTATAAGTGATGCTGCATTGAAGCATTGCAAGCATAAAATAAAAATACAAAGGAGTACAACTGGCATATGGTTTCTCTTTGCCAGTACAACGATAAATATATAAAAAAGAATTAACATTGCTAACGGGAGAATATGTCTCGGTTTATCAATGTTTTGAGCAAAGAGAGCCCATAAAAAATAACAAAAGCCCAATATAAAAAGAAGCTTGAACTGAATATTTTGCTTAACATTGTTCCATTTAAAGCTAAACAAAAAAAGAATCGCAAGTAAGAAATAGAAAACCAACAGTATTATAGAACGTGAAAGGATTCCTGTCCAAAAAATGTTCTCGAAAATGAAAATTCTCAAGCGTTCAACAAAATTTAGATCAACCGCCGTAACAGCCCCTCCCCAGCTTTGAAAATGCCCGCTTGTAAAGGCAAGGGCCAGCTTTATAAATGGTTTTATGCCGCCCTCCGAAATAGCTATAGCTAAAACCCAAACAAACTGAAATAAAAAGGCAATGATGGTATTAACAAAAATTTGTTTCATTGAAATATGTTTTTCTTTCCATTTTCTATAAAAAAAATAAAATAGTCCTATTGAAAATGGAAAATAGGATAACCGAATGCCAAGAAGAATACTCAACAGAAACATCGGCAGGACGCCGGCAAGCGGATGCCTGCTTTTCAAGGCAGTTTGCAGACTAAAAACATACCACCATAATGCTGAAAGTGCCGCTCCTTCTGACATTGGCTGATTAACCATTGTGAGACAATAGCTTCCCGTATATAAAATGGCTGTCATAATCAAGCTATATTCTCTCGTAAGATATTGTCTGCCCAAAAAATAAATAGGTATAAGGGCACTGCTGAAAAAAAGGATATTAAAAATAGTCAAGGCTTTTGCAGGATTTTCGATCCAAAGATGAACAAATTTCCCACCAAGAATAAAATATGGATATCCCGGAAAGTGGGGCTGCATCGCCATGATATCGTACCTGTCCAATCCGAGAGCAAAATCAACCTGATCCCAAGTAGAAGCAAATGAATTTATATATATCAATTGAAACCCGAGCATGAAAATAATAGCGAGTAAACTAATGATTTGAATAAATATTGTAAATAAATCTGTTTTACTCGCAAATTTATTGTTTCTTTTCATACATTCTTCACCGTCTTATCACGTTAAATATGTCGATGTCATAAAAATGATAACAAGTAAAAATCAAGATTTTCTATAGTGGGGCACTTTCACAAAAAGAAAACAACCTTGCCAAAATTTGAATATGACAAGGTTGCTTTGAGTGAAGATTCGGAGAAGAATATCGACCTTTACAAAATTCCTCTTAAGAATCAGCCTCTACAACATTTTGAAAATATTTGTTACTTTGCCTGCGGTTTTAATAATTTCACATTACTTACCGTTTCTTTGTTTTCTTTTTTCTCATGGGCATCCTTTTGCCGATACCAAGTTAAAAGGTAAATGCCGGCTAAGTATCCAACATATGCGATTATTTCTTCGATGGACGGCATAGAGGAATAGCCAAATAATGCTTTTAAGAAAATACCGATATCCCCTGAAAGCACTGGAGCAACTCCATGATCGCGAAGGTAATGCTGATAATCAATAGGATGTTCAGGAAGAAACCACGTAATATCGTAAACATGCGGAAGAACGCTTCCAATCATATTCAAATCCTGCATCATGGAAATGGCCTGAACAATCAAACCGGCAGCAATTAATATAATGAATACACCGGTTACTTTAAAGAATGTTTTTAGCGGAACGCGCATTGTTCCTTTAAAAAATAAGTATGAAACAATTGCAGCGATGACACCCCCGGTAATTGCGCCCCAGCCTTGCATTGCAGCACCGATATTTCCGCCGGTAATCGCCGCAAAGAAAAAGACTGTTTCTACACCTTCCCGCAAAACGACAAGGAAGGAATGAAACACCATGCCTACAATGTTTCCGGTTGAGATAAAATGATTCATTTTACCTTCCATATTGCCTTTTAAATCGCGGCTGTGACTCGCCATCCAAAACACCATTTGAGTTAGCAATAAAGCAGACACTAACATAATACCTATTTTTAAGTACATTTCACTTCCCATGGCGGCAAAACCGGTAAACACTACTTGGAACAGCATCGCAACACCAACGCTTGCAAGAACCGCTAATCCTGCACCAAGCCAGACATATTTTGTGTATTTTTGATGATCCATCCTTTTTAAATAGGTTGTGATAATCCCAACAATCAGTAATGCCTCTAATACCTCACGAAAGGTTATTAGCAATGCTTGTATTTCCAAAGTATGTTCTCCTCCCCGTCATGTTGTCAACGAATAGTATCCCTATTTTTTTCTTTGGCGAAACGCAAAACCAACGACTCCTGCAATAATTCCCACAATTACGAGAAGCGGAATCCAATTTCGGATATTCGATATATCAGTCCAGTCCTTCTTCCCGGTGTTCATTCCACTTTCATTTTCACTTTCTGTGAAATGGCCAACTTCCAAGCTGGCTAGATCAAATTCTTTTTGAAGGGTGGTCAAAATCGTTTCCTTGCTTGCTTTAAAGGCCTTAATATCAGATTCCTTTTTCCCCACTCCAAAAAGGCCAGGATTTCCCAGGGAATTTAAAGCATTATCAAACTCAGCTTTCAGTTTTTTATCCGTTTCAGTGTTTTTAGATTCAACTATAGGAGATAAAGCTTCGTATGTAGCAAAGGCCTTAGCCAGAAGTTTTTTGCTAGTATCATATTCAGAAAAATTTCTTTCTATATTTTCCAATCGTCTTGCAATGTTTAAAACAAGCAATTTTTCCATATTCTCAGTAACGTTCTTTTTATCTTTCTTTTCTAAGTTCTTTAAAATGATTTCTGACGTTTCGGGCCCCATATGCATATCAACTTCTTTTTTTACCGTTTCAAATACATCTTTTGCCGAAGTAAAATCCGGAGGGTTTTTATCTAATTGTAGCATCATTTCTTTGTACACTTCAGCAAGCTTTTCTTCATTCGGATCACCGTATGAATAAGCAAATGTATGATTGATGTACATATTATTGATAATGAATATCAATGTCAAACAAAAAAACAAGTATTTTTTCATTCGTCTCCCTCCTACACTGTTAATGATAATGATTATCATTGTTTATGTCAATGTGCCGTTCCAAATTATTCACAAAATTATCATATTTTTGTTTAAAACCGCTATTTTTTGTCAAATTATTTTTGTTTACTTGTTCCAAATACTCATTGGTACTTTGATCAATTCTCACCTTTTTGACAGGGCGCAGCATTTCTTTCATAATAGCCGGAAGCACAGACCTCAAATATTTCTTAAATGTAATAAACGATTGCCCTGTTGTCCGTACTTGATAGCGAATCGGAACTTCCTTTACCCGAAACCCTTTTCTGACTAAATTTAAAGTCAGCACCTGTGCATAGTTATAGTCATGGATAATTTCAGCATGTTCCATTGCCTGTCTGGAAAAAGCCCTCATGCCCGATTGGCCGTCATATAACCATTTCCTTAATAAGACCGATTGAAGAAAAGTAAAAAAATAATTCCCTAAACGCCGATGGAGCTTCATTCCATGAATCGTTCCCAAAAAGCGGGATCCCATTGTGTAATCAGCTTCCCCATCAATAATAGGTTGTAATAAATCAGGAATTTGTTCAGGAGGATACTCGCCGTCGGCATCGATCATAACTCCGATATCTGCACCTCTTTCATAACATTCCTTTAACCCCGCACGAACCGCAGCACCAAGTCCTCTATTCTTCTCAAAACTTACTATATATTCTACTCCTGTTTCTTTCGCTATATTCACAGTTCTGTCCTTTGAACCGTCGTCAATCACAAGCACTTTCACATCGATCTGGGGGTGAAAATGACGAGGAATGCGTTTTATGACATCCCCGATCGAAGCTTCTTCATTAAAAGCAGGCAAAAAGACAATGACATGTTGTTTACGCATGTTTAACCTCATCCTTTTCTTCATTCATTGCATCAAGGAGCACTTTCCCCCTGCTGTGGCTTGGATATGGAGCTCCAAGCAAATAAGCAATGGTTGGTGCAACTGACACAAGGCTATGTTTCTCCTCTACTTTTTTTCCTTTCGCGATATTCGGACCATATAAGAAGAACGGAACATATCGCTCTCCTTCATCTAAATGGCCGTGGCCGCCGATCCCATCTGCTTGTCCATGATCCGCACAAATGAGAAGAGTCGTATTATTCATCTTTCCTTCCCGTTCCAGCCATTCGACAAATTGTTGAACGTGTGTATCAGCTTCCTCGATTTTTTGCAAATATTCATCGTACAAAACGCCTCTGCTGTGTCCTGTTTGATCAGTGGCAATCAATTGAACGACCAATAAATCAGGATCCTGCTCTTCCATGATCTTTTTCGCTCTTTCGATAATATTTGCATCGGCTTCATCATTATTCATAACTGCCGTTACCGTTTCGACATCATCGCCCATCGAGTCGACTAAATGGGCAATTCCCAAAAGCCTTCCCGTTTTCCCGATCTTTCGCAGCGAATCAAAGATGCTTTCCACTTTAATTCCAAGCTTCCAAACCATATTGGATGTAATCCCGTGTTCAAATGGATATGTGCCCGTAAACATGGAAGTGAAGCATACAACCGTTCTTGCGGGATAGACGGTTTCCATATTCATATACTCCGTTCCATTCTCCTTTAAATAGTCCAAGAATGGAGTATTCGCTTCATAAAAACGTTCTTTCCGCATTCCGTCAATCACAATGACAATAACTTTGTCTGATATTCCTTTAACAGGAATTGGGGCATTATTCGTATATTCCTGATAGATGGCCGGCTTCCAATCAAATAAATTCCGATGAAGAATCAAAGCAAAAAGAAAAACGAATCCATAAAAACCGAACAATTTTAACACGTTTCCATCCAGCCATAAAGGGGTCTCTTGATAGATCATTTCCCAAACAGACAGGATGAGGAAAAACTTCGGGAGCTGCTCCTGAGCGTTTCCACTGGTGGAATCACTGTTTTTTAATACAAGCTTCCAAAAACGGGTAAAATTCAGCCAAGACGTTCCAATTCTTAAATGATAATAAAGCGTTCCCCAGAAAAAGACGGTAAAAAAGAAATAAAGCCCTGCAGAAAAGAGAAGGAGCGGAACACTCACTTCTTTCCAAATGATCAGGAAAACAACGAACGGGATCCACAAATAATTCCGCAAAAATAACGGAAAGTCATATATAAAATAAATGGCTAAAAGAGGAACAACAAATAAAAAAGCAAGAAACAGATCTTTTGCAGCTGATAAATCGTTTAGATCGCTAATATGAAACAGAAGCATCGTTCCAAACACGAAAATCGGTGTAAACGGCTTTCCTTCATTTAATAAATTCCAGCATCTAGCTGCAAACTTTTCAAACTTTGACGCACTTTTCACTTCCCCTTCACTCCTTTCTGTCTTATCCAGCTTTTTAGTACATTGATTGGAACAGGGAATATGCAAATCGCGGCAAAACCGGCCAGATAAGAAAAAATAAATTTTAAGCCATGCGTTAAAATTGCAATCGTATACCCTTCTTTAAATGAAAAACCGATGAACCCAAGAGCGAAAGACATGAATGCTTCATAATTGGCAATGCCGCCAGGTGTAATTTGAAACACCTGGCCTGCAATGGTTACACTGTTCGCCCAAACTGCACCCGGTAAAGAAATTTCTTTATTAAGGGTAAAAATAGTCCCATAGAGAACAGCTGCTTCCAGAATCCAGCTTGCCAATGTCAATAGAAAAACCTGTATGCCATTCATTCCTGAAAGCGCACTTTTTAATATAGCGACATGACGATTTATAAAAATAGGAAACTGCTTTTTTAACAGCGGCAAGGCAATGAAACTTATCACCAGCATAAAAAATAGAGCCCAAAAAGGAATGCGGTAGTGTATATGAAAAGCGAAAATCCCGATCAAAGCAATTCCTGATAAACAAAGCATATCTAATACTCGTAAAACAAATACAGAATGCAATGATTCTTCAGCCGTTATATGTTGATCACGGGCAGGCAGCACTCCTGCCCTCGCCAAGTCTCCTACTTTTACCGGAAGGATATGGTTGAGAAACAGGCTGTAAAAGAGACCTGCGAGACATGATAAAAAGCTGGGCCTTCCTTTCAAATATATTTTCCATGCGAACGCTTTTAAGACGAAAGACAACAAATAAACAAGCAGGATAAGGAAAATGATAGACGGCTTTTTCCAAAGTACTTTGCTGCTTTCCCATAAGTCCCCGAAATCAAAAAAATTGTACGTTAATGTGATAAAAACAAAAAGAATGAGAATAGATGGAACATTCTTAAAGAAGTTTTTCATTTTTCATTGCCCATTCAACTGTTTTTGAAAGGCCGGTTTTAAAATCCATTTGAGGATTATAGCCTAATACACGATTGGCTTTCGAAATATCCGCCCATGTTGCATGAACATCGCCTTTCCGCTCGGCTTCCCAATTCACTTTCATGTTTGGAAAAAATGGTTTCAACTCACTTAATAGCATCTCCATCGAAATAGCTTTGCCGGATCCAAGGTTGAGAATTTCACTTTTATCTAACTTCGTCATGGCAAGGTAAATCCCGTTAATAATATCATCTATGTACGTATAATCGCGGCTGCTCCCTTTTCCAAACACTGTTATTTCTTCATGACGGAGCAGCTTTTTAATAAAAGAAGCAATCGCCATATCCGGACGTTGCCATGGGCCGTAAACGGTAAAAAACCTCAATATTTTTACTTTAAAACCGTAAAGATGTTCATACACATGACAAAAGGATTCTGCTGCATATTTTGAAGCGGCATATGGAGAAATCACTTTCCCAACCGCCATATCTTCCCGTAAAGGAATTTCTTGTTGATTTCCGTAAACGGAAGACGATGAAGCAAATATTACTTGGTTTACTTTCGATTCTCCTGAGGCTTCCAGTACATTAATCGTTGCTTTTATATCATAGTCTACATATTCAAGAGGGGTTGAAATCGAATATGCTACCCCAGGCAATGCCGCTAAATGAATAACCGCTTCGGGGGAAATTTGCTTAAATAAGGACATTGTTTTCTCTCGATCCAATAGATTGACATCGAAAAATTGAAATGATCCAAAGTCTTGAATGTTTTTAAGATGCTGTTGTTTCCTTTCAGGAGAGTAATAAGAATGCAGGCAATCGATAATAAAAACTTCATCATTTTTCTTCATGAGAAGCTGTGCAAGATGACTTCCGATAAAACCGGCTCCGCCGGTTATTAACACCTTCATTTCTACACCTCATTTGTTGAACTAAACCAAAAGCCATTTTATCATAATCGGGATGAAGTTCCCATGTTTCTCCCTTCTAGCTTCTCTAACATGAAGAAAGCCGCATTATTTTGCGGCTTTTCGTTTTACTTCATACTCTATTGAAGCAATTGCTCTACTGCTTGTAGAACAGCATCGCTGTGTGCTTTTGCGTCATCTTTTTTGTTTTCGCTAATGTTGTTGTACCATTCTTCAGCATGTGTGAATGTTTCTTTTGCTTTTTCTTCACCGAGCTTATTCTTTAATTGTATTTCAAGTGCTTTTACAAACATATTTCCTTCAAGGGCTTCCGTTTTTGCTTCTACTACATTATTTTCTTCTAACGCTTTCGGAGCTTTTTCATAATAGCCTTTTATTTTTCCAACGATCGCTTTTGTAAATAAAGCATTTACGTCTGCTGCTTTGATCGTTTTCGGGTCAGTCGCATCAAGCGAGAAAATTTCGTTCAGTTTTGCCGCTGCAGCCTCATCGCCGCCTGATAAAGATTCTTTAATCGCCTGCAAGAATCCCCATGCTTCCGCTTGCATAATTTTCAACTCGGCTTCATCTTTACCTTCTTTCACTGCGGCTTCAATTTTTTCCGCATAAGAATTGGCTGCTAAATAAAAGCTTTTGTAAATGGATTTATCTGTTAATTGAACGAGAACATTAAAGTCTTCTGCTTTATTT
Source organism: Bacillus methanolicus (assembly GCF_028888695.1). Classification (NCBI taxonomy): domain Bacteria; kingdom Bacillati; phylum Bacillota; class Bacilli; order Caryophanales; family Bacillaceae; genus Bacillus; species Bacillus methanolicus. Next base: position 2,153,464 of record NZ_PNFF01000001.1, read on the forward strand.
GCTGTTAATGCTTCTTCCTGCGCAGAAAGACCTGCATTAATATTTTCGACAATGCTTGATTCACTGGTTAATTGATAGTAATTATCTCGCTTTTCAGCTGTTGGAATAAAGATTTCATTTGCAAGATGTTTTACTTGTTCGAAAGCAAGCTTTGCATCTTCTTGTTTTCCTTCATTAATTGCAGCAGCAGCTTCTTTTTGCAAAGCCTTTTGTTTTTGATAGAAGTATGATTGAGTCGTTTTGTCCACTAATTGTTTTGCTAGTACCGGATCTAATTCACCGGATTTTCCTGCCTCAATCGCTGTTTGGATTGTTTGATCATACTCACCATTAATTTCACTTACCGCTTCTTGCAATCCGGATTTATATTTTTCTAAAACACCATCCCAATCAACTTCTTTTCCTTCTTCAGCTTTTTCAAGCTCTGTTTTCATCTCTGAAAAAGTTGTTACTTGCTTTGCTGTATCTGTATCTTCAATTTTGATTTCTTTTGTTTCTTCTGCAGTTTCTCCAGATTTTTCCTGGACTTTCTCTTCAGGCTTTTCTGCAGTATCACCACCTGCATTACATGCAGTTAATACCGTGCTTGCAATGAAGAAGCTTGCAAAAATGCGTCTTAATTCTTTCTTTTTCATATGTATCCTCCAACAATCATAATAATTTTTTCACTGATAATGATTTTCATTAATAATTATAAAGAGAATGATTTTCAGTGTCAACGAAAACTTATAAAAAATTGTGGCAAATTATGAACAAAAGGCGCAAGCGCCCCGATTAGCCCCGACAAGCACAAGACGAATCACGCAAGAGTCGATAGACTCTGGAGTGATTTGGCTTGTGACCTCGAGGGGCTGGGCGCTGGAGCCAGATTACGACAAACTCATTTCAAAGTTATACACAACGATGAAATTTATAATTTCCTTTACAAAGAAAAAACTGACCTTCAGCCGCTTTATAGCAACTTTGGGTCAGCCTCTAATTAAAGATTTTAATTTCGCCTATTCAACATCTTTTTAATTAAGCGTGTCTGTTTATTACTTCTGCAAGAGCTTCTTTTGGCTGGAAACCAATAACTTTATCCACTACTTCACCGTCTTTAAAAAGGATTAAAGTAGGAATGCTCATTACGCCAAACTTAGCAGCTGTTTCTTGATTATCGTCAACGTCAAGTTTAACGATTTTTACTTTGTCTCCCATTTCTTGATCTAGCTCTTCCAAAACAGGAGCAATCATTTTACAAGGGCCGCACCATGGAGCCCAGAAGTCTGCAAGTACTAATCCAGAACTTGTTTCAGCAGCAAATGTTTGATCTGTAGCATTTACTATCGCCATTTTACATGCCTCCTAAGATTTAATAAAATACTAACGAAAGTATATCACCGTTTATCATTTCTTTCTAATGATTTGCTTCGTATTCAATTTACCCTTATTTTCAACAACTATTCTTCCCATAGCATAGCCTTCTTTCAAAACAAGAAATCACGCAGCAACGGATCTGACCCTCATGATTATTAAGAGCGAACTTTTAACTTTTTAAATTCTTCTGTAAGCATCGGAACAACCTCAAATAAATCTCCGACAATTCCATAATCAGCGACTTTAAAGATGTTTGCCTCCGGATCCTTGTTAATTGCTACAATGACTTTCGAGTTGGACATACCGGCTAAATGTTGAATGGCTCCTGAGATTCCGCAAGCGATATAAAGATCAGGTGTTACCACTTTACCGGTTTGGCCGATTTGCAAAGAGTAATCACAATAGTCAGCGTCGCACGCACCGCGGGAAGCACCGACAGCACCGCCAAGTACTTTCGCAAGTTCTTTTAGAGGCTCAAAGCCTTCTGCGCTTTTTACTCCGCGCCCGCCGGCAATAATTACTTTTGCTTCTGATAAATCGACGCCTTCACTTGTTTTGCGCACAACTTCTTTAATAATCGTACGCAAGTCTTTAATTTCGACGCCTAACGAAGTAACCTCTCCATTCCGTGAATCATCCTTTTCAAGTGGGGCGATATTGTTAGGACGTATGGTTGCAAAGATTAATCCGTCAGTCACAATTTTCTTTTCAAAGGCCTTTCCGGAATATATTGGTCTTGTGAACACTAGGTTGCCGCCTGCTTCTTCAATTCCGGTAACATCAGAAATCAAGCCGGAATTTAGTTTACTGGCAATTTTCGGTGATAAATCCTTACCCAATGCCGTATGTCCGAAAACAATTCCTTCTGGATTTTCTGATTCAATTACTGCCATTAATGCTTGAGAATATCCGTCCGGTGTATATTGTTTTAATTTTTCATCTTCAACGACAACTACGCGGTCAGCTCCGTAATGGATCAATTCAACACCTAAAGCGCTTACAGCATCGCCCACTAATACTCCGACTACTTCGCCGCCTTCAGCTACCGCTTTTGCAGCAGCAATGGCTTCAAAAGAAACGTTGCGTAATGAACCATCACGGACTTCGCCTAATATTAATACTTTTCTCGCCATTTGTTTTACCTCCTGCATAGAAATGTCAAGTTCACGTTTAGACTACTTTCGCTTCAGTGTGTAGAAGATGAACGAGCTCTTTCACTTGATCTGCAATTTCCCCTTCAAGAATCTTTCCTGCTTCTTTTTTAGGCGGCAGATAAATTTCAATCGTTTTTGTCTTTGCTTCAACATCATCTTCATCGAGATCAAGATCATCAAGCTCCAATTCTTCGAGCGGTTTTTTCTTCGCCTTCATGATTCCCGGCAAAGATGGATATCTCGGTTCATTTAAACCTTGCTGAGCAGTGACAAGAAGCGGAAGTCTTGTTTCAATGACTTCTGAGTCTCCTTCTACATCTCTGACAACGGTTACATTGCTTCCATCGATTTCAAGCTTTGTAATCGTCGTTACGTACGGAATGTTTAACAATTCAGCTACGCGGGGTCCAACCTGTCCTGAGCCGCCGTCAATTGCAACGTTTCCGGCAAGAATTAAATCAACTTCTTTGTCTTTCAAATATTCAGCCAAAATTTTAGCAGTTGTAAATTGATCGCCATTCTCAACATCATCTTCAGTATTAATTAATACAGCTTTATCGGCTCCCATTGCCAATGCTGTACGCAATTGCTTTTCTGATTCTTCATTACCGACGGAAATGACAGTTATTTCGCCGCCGTGGGCATCGCGGACTTGAATCGCTTCTTCAATTGCGTACTCATCATACGGATTGATAATGAACTCGGCGCCATCTTCATTGATTTTGCCGCCGGAAATGGTGATCTTTTCTTCAGTGTCAAATGTTCTCTTCATCAATACAATGATGTTCATGTTTCCCCCTCCTAAGTAATTAAACATTTCATCAGTTCGAAAGATTAAAAAAAATTTAAGACAAACAATATCAGACAACTAAAAAAACATGCCAGTGGAAAGACAGAAATTCACGACCGCATGTTATGCCAATCATTTACTTTCCTTTAAATGAAGGCTCTCTCTTTTCAATAAATGCACGAATGCCTTCTTGCCCATCTTCGGATACAAACACTTTTCCGAATAGCTCGGCTTCTTTTTTAACTCCACTATAAAACTCTTCCGATTTTGCATAGTTTAATAGCTGGATGGCCGCTTTAATCGAAACAGGGCTTTTCTTCGCAATTTTTTTCGCAATCCGGTATGCATGGTCAAGCAACTCGCTTTCAGGATATGCATGGTTGGCAAGCCCATATTGGACTGCTTCTGTTCCGGTGATCGGCTCGCTCGTAAACATCATTTCCGCTGCTCTCGCAATTCCGACATAGCGAGGAAGGCGCTGCGTGCCTGCAAATCCTGGAATTAAGCCAAGCTGCAACTCTGGTAATCCCAGCTTTGCATTTTCGCTCACAAGGCGGAAATGGCACGCCATCGCAAGCTCAAGCCCGCCGCCAAGAGCAGCACCATGTATGGCTGCAATAATTGGTTTGCTGAAGGTTTCGATTCGTTCAAATAAATTCTGGCCATATTCAGCCAGATTGGCGAAGTCGTCTCCCGTCTGAATCGTAGTAAATTCCTTAATATCTGCTCCCGCAGAGAAAAACTTTCCCTCTCCATGAATCACAATGACTCTAATATTGTCATTTGATTCCACTTCGTCCAATACAGCTGATAATTCTTTCAACAGGCTTGAAGAAAGAGCGTTTGCCGGCGGCCTCTGAATTGTAATGGTTGCCACCATATCTGAATGCGACCAACTTATGTTTTCCACTTTTATCCCCTCCTTAATTGCAAAAGCTACCCCTTTGATCTGAACAAAAGCTACCCCTTTGATCTGAAACCTCTGCATCCGTGAATCAGCAATTCGTGGACTTTTTCAGAAAGAGCGGTCAGATCGTATTTTTGATCATTCATGACCCATGTTGTGACAGTTTCATCTATGGTTCCAAAAATCATTTGCCTTGCTAACCGGATATCTAAAGCACCGGAAAATTCTCCGTTTTCTATTCCTTCGATTAAGATTTTATCGACTACTTTTAAATATCTTTTCAACACTTCGTTAATCTTCAGGCGAAGGTCTTTATTCGATTGTCTAAGTTCCAGCTGGGTAACAATGGCAAGATGAGGATCATCGGCAAGCATTTTAAAATGATTTTCAATCAAAGTTAATAACTTCTCTGCCGCTGTCTCTTTTCCTGCAATTTCTTCCTCAATTTTTTCTACAAAATAGCCCATTTTATCTTGAAAGAGAGAAATAAGAATGTCCTCTTTGTTTTTGAAATATAAGTAGATCGTTCCATCCGCTACTCCGGCTTGTTTGGCAATTTTCGATACTTGTGCTTGATGATAGCCATTTTCAGCTATGACGATCACTGCAGCATCGATAATTTGCCGGTATTTTGGTTTGTTTTTCTTCAACACTTTCAACCCTTCCCTCTACTCAGCGCCTCAGCTAAATCTTCTTCAATACATTTGACTTTGTTAGTAAAATGAATGAATAATCATTCATATTTTTATAATAATTCTGTCAATTTTATATGTCAATATAATATCATATATTTATTCTGGTATACTACATAATAATGAGACAAGCACTAATTATCAAAAAAGAAATTGCCGATAAACGGCTTCAAAAGTTTAAGCCTGTTTCTTTTGATCTTCTTCCATCTTCTTTTTCTCTTCATCTACTAAAGCTCTTCGCAAAATCTTACCGACAGCTGTTTTTGGAAGTTCATTTCTGAATTCATACGCTCTCGGAACTTTATAAGCTGCGAGGTGTTTTCGCGCAAATTTATCCATTTCTTCAATTGTAATTGAAGCTCCTTCCCGTAACACGATGTACGCCTTAACAGTTTCTCCTCTGTAAGGGTCAGGAATTCCAGCCACCACAACCTCCTGAACATCCGGATGTTCATAAAGGACTTCCTCAACCTCGCGCGGATAGATGTTAAATCCTCCGGCAATAATCATATCCTTTTTCCGGTCAACAACGTAAAAGTATCCATGCTCATCCATATATCCGAGGTCTCCGGTTAACAGCCATCCGTCACGCAGCACTTGGGCTGTTTCCTCCGGCTTGTTCCAATAGCCTTTCATAATCTGCGGCCCTCTGACTGCGATTTCTCCAATTTCCCCCGGAGGCAGCTTTTCACCTGTTTCAATCGAAAAAATGCATCCATCTGTATCCGGCCACGGAACACCGATACTGCCTTTTACTCTTGGACGGTCCCAAAGAAAATTTGAATGTGTTACAGGGGATGACTCAGTCAATCCATAGCCTTCAACAAGCTTTCCTCCTGTCACTTCCTCAAATTTTTGCTGTACTTCCAGCGGCAACGGAGCCGACCCGCTAAGGCAGGAATCGATCGATGAAAGATCATATTTTTTAAGCTCAGGATGGTTTAACAATCCGATATAAATTGTCGGAGCTCCCGGAAATAACGTGGGCCGCTGTTTTTGAATCGTCTTTAATGTTGTTTCAGCATCAAATTTCGGTAAAAGAACCATTTTATATGCCTGCATGACAGAGAGAATTAGAACCGTTGTCATTCCATACACATGAAAAAATGGAAGGATTCCAAGGACGACTTCTTCCCCGCGCTTGCATTTATAAAGCCATGCCTGGCACATTACAGCGTTAGCTACGAGATTTTTATGTGTAAGCATAACACCTTTCGGAAAACCTGTCGTTCCGCCCGTATATTGGAGGAGTGCAAGGTCTTCTTCGAAATTCAATTCATACTCTTTTACCCGTCTTGACGGCTGTTTTAAAATTTCCGTTAATAAATGATGATTGCCTTCATGTTTGACATCAACAACAATTCCATAATGCTTTTTTTGAATAAATGGATAAATAAGGTTTTTCGGAAAAGGCAAAAAGTCTTTGATAGCGGTTACAATTATATGCTCTAAATCCGTATGAGGCATTACTTTAGATACCTTTGGAAATAAAATATCAAGGGTGATGATGGCTTTAGAGCCGGAATCTTTCATTTGATATTGAAGTTCCCGTTCCATGTACAATGGGTTTGTTTGGACTACGATGCCACCGGCCATTAAGATTCCATAATAAGCGATAACAGATTGAACTGTATTTGGAAGCATAATCGCAACCCTGTCACCTTTTTTTATGCCGAGTTCCTGTAAATATCCGGCAAGTTTAACTGCAGATTCTAAAAGTTCTTTATATGTGATTTCTTTCCCCATAAAATGGATCGCGCATTTTTCGGGAAAATCTTGAGCAGCATTTATTAAATATTGTTGCAATGGTTCACTGTCGTAGGTTAATGATGAAGGGATTTCTTCCGGATAACTTTTTAGCCAGGGCCTATTCTCTGACATACTGTCCCCTCCTTTTTCACTAATTTTTTGAACATTCTAACTCTTTCCATTTAATTATAATACAACGGTCATTCCATTACAATTAGAATAACCAATACCAATTTCCAATATCACTGTGGTTCCGCTACTTTTTTGAGAATAGAAAAAGCCGCTCTTATAGAGAACGACTTTTGAAAAAGTAATTAGAATAGGGATTTTATGCAAAAAACATTAAATAAATGACCCCGATTGCTGCAAATGCAACACAAAGAACGAGCAGCACTTTTGCTAACGTCTCCAACTCGCAAACTCCCTTCTTATATTCCCGCACCGATAACGTAAGACAGCCCTATTGATATAACCATTGAAATAAAGCCGACTGCCCGGTTATCATTTTGAATTTCCTCATCTATTCTAAATTTAGGAGTTAAAAACTCATAGATAAAGTACCCTGCCAGCAATAGAGCAAACCCGAACACTCCCCAGCCGATCATCGAAAAAAGACTGTCATGCTGAATAATAGAATGGCGGAATATATTTGCTATCCCAAATATTTTGCCGCCTGTTGCCATTGCAACAGACAAGTTTCCCTTTTTGATTTCCTCCCAGTTTTTGTAATTTGTGACAAGCTCAAAAACAGTTAAAAATACAATCGAACATAAAATAACAACGCTGTAATATGCAGCTATTTGTACATATTCATTCTCCCAAAATCCGTTCATATTGGTTACTCACCGCCATTATTTAAATTCAACAACTGTAACTCCTGTTCCGCCTTCTCCCGCCTCACCGAAGCGGATTTTTTTTACGGCACGGTGATTTTTTAAATATTCCTGAACTCCTTGCCTTAGTGCACCGGTTCCTTTGCCGTGAATGATGGATACCCGAGGATATCCTGCCAATAGCGCATCATCGATGTATTTTTCAACTTTTAACAATGCATCTTCATATCGTTCGCCCCGCAAATCAAGTTCAAGGCTGACATGGAAGTCCCTCCCTTTTACAGTTGCAATTGGTTTTGTTTCTGCCGGTTTCGGACTGTTGATCAATTCCATGTCCGATTCCTCTACTTTCATCTTTAAAATTCCAATTTGCACCTGCCACTCCGAGTCAGAAATTTTCTCAACAAGATGACCTTTTTGGTTGAAACTTAAAACCTTAACCTCATCCCCAGGCTTGAAGACGTGTTTTTTATCCTTGAGCTTATTCCCTCTGCTGCTTTCTCTTTTTTCAGGCGCAGCTTCATTAAGTCTTCTCTTTGCTTCGATCAACTCATGTTCTTTCACTTCGGCATGTTTTTCAATGCGCATTTTCCTTAATTCCCTGATGATCTCTTCCGCTTCCTGCTTTGCTTTTTCCACAATGACCCGGGCTTCTTGTTCCGCTTTTTCATATAAAGAGTCCTTATATTCATAAAAAGCGATCATTTGCTTTTGTAGATCTTTATGGAGCTTTTCCGCTTGCTTTAACAATTCACTTGCTTCTTCAAGCTCTGCTTCCGCCTGGCGTCTGCTTGATTCAAGCGAAGCGATCATGTTTTCAACTTGGCTGCTGTCAGTTCCTACATAAGAGCGGGCATTGTTGATCACTTTCTCATCAAGACCGAGCCGCTTTGATATTTCAAACGCATTGCTTCGCCCCGGCACTCCAATCAAAAGCTTATAAGTCGGACTTAATGTTTCAATATCAAATTCGACGCTTGCGTTTACGACTCCTTCCCGATTGTAGCCATATGCCTTTAATTCAGGATAGTGGGTTGTTGCAATTACTTTTGCACCGCGTTTATAAACTTCGTCCAATATAGATATTGCCAGCGCGGCACCTTCCTGCGGATCGGTTCCTGCTCCAAGCTCATCGAAAAGAACAAGGCTGTTAAAATCGACCTTATTTAAAATGTCAACAATATTTACCATATGGGAAGAAAAAGTACTTAAACTTTGTTCGATTGACTGCTCATCACCGATATCCGCATATACGGATCCAAAAACAGCCATTTCCGAACCGTCTAAGGCCGGAATTTGCAAACCCGACTGAGCCATAAGCGTGCAAAGGCCGACAGTTTTTAATGTGACCGTTTTTCCACCTGTATTTGGTCCGGTAATAACGATTGTAGAAAAATCTTTTCCTAATGAAATATCATTCGGTACCACTTCATCAATTGGGATTAAAGGATGGCGCGCTTTAATTAAAGAAATCCTTCCTTCATTATTCATGAGAGGCTTTGACGCTTTAATTTTTCCGCTGTATCGCGCTTTTGCAAACATAAAGTCCAGTTCTGCCAAAACAAGAACAATGGTTTCCAGCTCACCGCTATATTCGCCGACTTTTTGGGAAAGTTCATGCAAAATGCGTTCGATTTCCTGTTGTTCTTTCACACGGGTAGCTTGAAGGTCATTATTTAATTGTACAATTGCCTGCGGCTCAATAAACAATGTTTGTCCAGATGAGCTCTGGTCATGAATGATCCCGCCGTAATACGTGCGGTACTCCTGTTTAACAGGGATAACAAAGCGGTCATTTCGAATCGTTACAATGGCATCAGAAAGCATTTTCTGTGCATTTGAAGAACGGATCATGCTCTCCAGCCGTTCACGGACACGGGCTTCCTTTGTTCGCAGCTGCTGTCTTAAAGACCTTAATGTTTCACTGGCACCATCAAGGACTTCACCGCTTTCATCGATTGCATGTTTGATTGCCTCTTCCAGTTCTGCCAGCACGATGATCCGTTCAGCGTATTTTGCTAAAATCGGAAGATCATTTGTTTCTTCATTCAATTCTTCAATGAATCTTTTTAATTGGCGGCTCGCATGAACGGTACTCGCTACTTGAATTAATTCTTGAGGGCTCAAAGACCCGCCAATTGCCGCTCTTTTCGTATGGGGGCGTATATCGAAGATTCCCCCGAGCGGTACATTGCTCTTTAACCGGAGCACTTTAACTGCCTCATCTGTCTCTTCTTGAAGTTTTACGACTTCGTGAAAATCAGAAGACGGCAGCAGCTGTTTCACTTTTTCTCTTCCTAATGAGGATGAAGCATGTTCAATAAGCTGTTCTTTTACTTTATCAAATTCCAAAACCTTTAATACCCGTTGATGCATGGAGATTGTTCCTCCTTTTATCTCATTGTTGCTTTTCATTCCGGCGGTACAGAAAATCAAGCAATTTATTTATGTCTAAAGCATTCAGCACAGAGCTTTTTTGAATCCATCCTTTTCTTGCAGCTGATACTCCGATTTCCATATGGGAAAGAGTGTCCATATTATGCGCATCCGTATTGATAGCGATCATGACTCCTTTTTCTTGAGCTTTTTTCAAATGCTCTGCAGCCAGGTCGAGACGATTCGGGTTTGCATTAAGCTCGAGCGCCGTATTTGTTTCCTTCGCCAGTTCAATCAGCATATCGATATCGACTTGATAGCCTTCACGCCGTCCGATCAACCTTCCCGTTGGATGGGTGATAATATCGACGTGAGCATTTAAAAGAGCTGTTTTGAGTCGCGACATGATTTTTTCTTTCGGCTGAGAAAAAGACGAATGAATCGAAGCGATGACAAGATCCATTTCTGCAAGCAATTCATCGTCATAATCTAGTGTACCGTCAGGCAATATATCCATTTCCACACCGGAAAGAATCTTGATATCATCATACTTTTCGTTCAGTTTTTTTATTTCCTCTTTTTGTTTCCTCAGTCTTTCAGGTGTTAACCCATTGGCTACTTTTAAATACCGGGAATGATCTGTTATAGCTAAATATTGATAGCCTCTTTTTCGGCATGCTTCCACCATTTCCTCTATCGAGTGGGCCCCATCGCTCCATGTCGTGTGCAAATGGAGGTCACCTTTCATATCTTCAAGGGAAATGAATTGCATATCTGTTGTAAATTCATCAACTTCCCGGCCATCTTCCCTAATTTCCGGCGGAATAAAAGGCAGACCGAAATGATGATAAAATTCTTCTTCAGTAGAAAAGGTAAGTATTTTCCCAGTTTTCGTATTTTCGACACCATATTCGCTTATTTTTTCGCCCCGTTCTTTAGCCAGCTGCCTCATTCGCACATTATGTTCTTTCGAGCCTGTAAAATGATGGAGGGCAGTCGCAAATTGTGCAGGTTTCACAAGCCGGAAATCAACAGAAACATCGTAATCGTAATCAAAAATAAGTGAAACCTTTGTGTCTCCTGTCGCTATTGTTTCTTTTATGTTCGGAAGCGTCAGTAATTTTTCCTTAACAGAGATGGGTTCATTTGTTGCGATAATAAAATCAAGATCTTTCACAGTTTCTCTCATTCTTCGCAAGCTTCCGGCCCTTGAGAATTTTTCAATTTCCGGGAAGTTCGCGAGCTTTTCTTCAATCGATTCAGCGATCGGAATCATAAAAGCAACCGGCAGGCGTTCAGGTTTTGACCCTGATTTTTCTAATTCCGCAAGGATTTTTTCTTCTGTTTTTTTGCCAAAGCCGGCCAATTCTCTTACTTTTCCTTCGCGGCATGCTGTTTCCAAATCTCCGGCGCTTTCAATTCCTAGTTCTTTATAAAGTTTGGCAATTTTTTTGCCGCCAAGACCCTGAATTTGCAAAAGCGGAATTAATCCTTTCGGAACTTCTTCCTGAAGTTCCATAAGGACAGAGGATTTTCCTTCTTGTACATACTCTTCAATAACTGCTGCCGTACCTTTTCCAATCCCTGAAAGTGATGTAAAATCTTTAATCTCTGTTAAACTCCTGTCATCAGCTTCCAATGCAGCAGCTGCCTTTCTGAACGCCGAAACTTTAAATGGATTTTCTCCTTTTAATTCCATATAAATAGCAATTGATTCCAATAAACGAATGACATCCTTTTTATTTACACCCATTCGTGAACACCGCCTTTTGTCCTCTATCCTCTATTTTTACCATGAAAAGAAAAACTTCTCTGCAAAAGAGAAGTTATGCCGAAACATATTCAATCCAGAGTTCTTTTATTTGCTGCGAGAGAATGGGAGTATTTTCAACTATATTTTTCGCAAAAAAAGAATTGGCGAGCGTCTCCTGGATTGCTTCGATTGGCAACAGGGCAGCTATATATAATAAAATGAACATAATAAGATAGACTTCCGCAAAACCAAGAAATCCCCCTGCAAAAATGTTCAACTGTCTTAAAACCGGCAAATGAGCAACAAAATCGAGCATGGAACCGATGATTTGCAGCAAAATTTTTACAGCAAAAAAGATCGCGGCAAATGCAATCGCCCGATAAAATGCATTTTCTAAATTCTCATTTTCTAGCAGCATCTTTAAAGGAGAATCGCTGCTTAGAGCAGGATATGGAATCCACAAGGTCAGCTTAGGAGCAAGCTCTTCGTAATACATCCTTGCGATAATAAAGGCTATAATGAAGCCGGTAAGGTGAATTAATTGAAGGATAAAGCCTCTCTTTAACCCTATTAAAAATCCGAAGACTAAGATAATAAATATAGCGAGATCCAGCATGACTTTTCAGTCCTTTACTCTTTTTAATTCGTTTTCCAGCCTTTCTAGCCGATCCTTTATTTTTAAATAATCATTTACAGCATTAACTGCAGTTAATACGGCTAATTTGCTAGTATCGAGTGAAGGATTCTTGGAGCTGATTTCACGCATTTTATCGTCAACAATAGAGGCAACCAGGCGAATATGACTTGTGCTTTCATAGCCTACAATGACATATTGTTGCCCGTATATTTCAACTGTAATACGATTTTTTTGTGCATCTGACAACACGAATGCCCCCTTCGTAAGAATCCTAATCTATACTATAACATGAACCGAAAATCGTGGAAAGCTAAAGCATTTGAAGGAAGTTCCCGGATTTTTCAGGGCGGACTTTTAAAATGTGTTTTGCCTTCATAATCGGAAAAGGAAGATTTTTCTGTCGTGCACAAGTGAAAAGGAATAATTTTGTAAATTTACATGTTTTATTTGAAGGAGTGTTAATTTTGAGTAATGTTGTGTTGAAAAAAGACAGATTAGAACTTGAGCAAATAAGAAAATACTATGAAAATTATTTAATAGAAAAAGTACCCCAGGGAGGGCTATTTTCTGCAAAAACCGCAAACTGTACCATTACAGCCTATAAATCCGGAAAAATTATGTTTCAAGGAAATGGTGCGGAAGCGGAAGCGAAAAGATGGGGTGAAGTGGAACAGCCCGTTTCTTCAAATCCTGCCGTCGTTTCTGGAAACCTACCTTCTGAAATAAGCTCCATGTCTGTTATAGGCTCCGATGAGGTAGGCACCGGGGATTATTTTGGCCCGATTACAGTGGTTGCAGCTTATGTAAAAAAAGAAGATATTCCGCTTCTGAAAGACTTGGGTGTAAAGGATTCAAAACATTTATCAGATGAGAAGATCATTAATATTGCTAAACAGTTAATCAATATTGTCCCTCACAGCCTGTTGACTTTGCACAATGAAAAATATAATCAATTGCAGCAATCAGGGATGTCACAGGGGAAAATGAAAGCATTGCTGCATAATCAGGCGATCGGCCATGTTTTAAATAAAATTGCCCCTGAAAAGCCGGAAGCCATTCTCATCGACCAGTTTGTCAAAGAAGACATCTATTTTCAGCATATTAAGAACCAGCCGGCCATACAGAGAGACCTGGTTTATTTCAGCACGAAGGCAGAGGGAATTCACGTCTCTGTCGCAGCTGCTTCCATCATCGCACGCTATGCCTTTATCCGACACTTTGAAAAATTAAGCGAAGCTGCAGGGTTTACGCTCCCAAAAGGGGCAGGCCAACGGGTTGACGAGGCAGCAGCAAAGTTAATCAAAGGAAAAGGCCGGGAGTCACTTTCAAAATTTGTGAAACTCCATTTTGCAAATACGGAAAAGGCAATCCAATTGTCGAAAAAAATGTAACTTTAGCACTTTAAAGCAGCGCGGGCCAGACCCTCAGTGCGTTAACGCGTTAACGTAGTGCGGGCCTGGCCCTCAATACATTAACGCATTAACACATTGAAGTCCGGCTCTCATATAAAGCACGAATAGAGGCAGCCACAATTGGCTGCCTCGTGTTATTATCCGCGCAAAACGGCTCCTGCCTGTTCTTTCACTGCTTGTAATACTTTTTCATGTGCCTTGCTGACGTCCTCATCTGTCAACGTACGTTCCGGATCATAATATTTTAGAGAGAACGCAATCGATTTCTTTCCGGACTCCATATGCTCGCCTTCATAAAGGTCAAACACTTGAACTTCTTTCAGCAAACTTCCGCCTGCTTCTTTAATAATGTTTTTAAGCTCTCCTGCTGTTTTCTCTTTATCAACCACGAGCGCGATATCCCTTGTAATCGACGGGAAGCGTGGGATCGGTTCATAATGCAGCGGAGCAGTTTCAGCTTCTAAAATCATTTTTAACGACAACTCAAATACATACGTTTCTTTTAAATCCATTTCTTTTTGAATGTTTGGATGAATTTGTCCAATAAATCCTGCTCTATTGCCTTTTAGATATACTTCTGCCGTTCTTCCCGGATGCATGCCTTCTACGTTCGCTTGGCGGAACTCAATGTCGTTTTCAAGGCCAAGACAAGCGAATAATCCTTCAAGAATTCCTTTCATAACAAAGAAGTCAACCGGTTTCTTTTCCCCTTGCCAAGGATGAACATGCCACAATCCAGTTACAGCAGCTGCTGCATGCTCCCTTTCTTCCGGTAATTCGTCTGAACCGCTCGCTAAAAATACAGAGCCGATTTCATATAGAGCAACACTGTCAATCTGACGGGCGAGATTATATTTTAAAACTTCAAGAAGCTGCGGCACGATGCTTAACCGAAGCCTGCTTCTGTCTTCACTCATCGGCATTGCAAGCTTAATTGGCTCACGTTTTTCCAACGCGTATTGACCCGCTTTTTCTTCGCTCGTTAACGAATAAGTCACAGCCTGGTAAAGACCGGCACCTTCCAAGAAACGGCGGACAATCCGTCGTTTCTTTTGATAATCAGTAAGTTTACCAGGAGTGGAAGCACTAATAGGCAAAGTTTTTGGCAAGTTATCGTACCCGTATAATCTTGCAACTTCTTCGATCAAGTCTTCCTCAATCGTAATATCTCCGCGGCGGGTCGGTACGGTAACTGTAATCTGCTCATTATCTCTAGTCGTTTCAAATTGAAGGCGTGCAAAAATTTCCTCAACCTGTTCCATCGTTAAATCGGTGCCAAGCACTCTGTTGATTTTCTCCATCGTAACCGAGACGACAGCCGGTTTTATATGCAGATTGTCTGCTTCAACTGCTCCTTCCAGCACTTCGCCGCCGGCGTATTTTACCATTAAATCAGCCGCTCTCTCTGCTGCCTCCCTTACTCTGTTTGGATCGACCCCTTTTTCAAACCGAGCGCTTGCTTCGCTTCGCAATCCGTGATCCTTAGAAGCTTTTCTAACGGTTGCTCCATTGAAATAGGCGGACTCTAAGAGAACTGTTGTTGTATCAGCCTGCACTTCCGAATTTGCGCCGCCCATAACTCCCGCAAGTGCAACCGGAACTGTTCCGTTTGTAATCACGAGGTGATCAGAAGTTAATTCCCGTTTTACACCATCAAGTGTTTCAATGATTTCCCCGTCTTTCGCACGGCGCACGAGTATTTCTTTCGAACCGAGGCGGTCATAATCGAATGCATGAAGCGGCTGGCCATACTCAAGCAAAATGTAATTCGTAATGTCGACTACATTATTATGAGGGCGGATTCCTGCAGCCATTAACCTTCCTTGCATCCATAATGGTGACGGGCCGATTTTTACATTTTTAATCACTTTTGCTACATACAGTGGATTTTCTTCGACAGCCTCCACACTTACTTTTATATAATCGGATGCTTTCTCAGATGAAGGTTGAATTTCAATGGCAGGAAGTTTTACCTCTTTTCCTAAAATTGCCGCAACTTCATAAGCAACACCCAGCATGCTTAAACAGTCAGAGCGATTTGGAGTCAGACCGAGCTCAAGCACTTTGTCGTCTCGATTAAGAAGAGCTATTGCATCCTCCCCTACTTGAGCATCGTTCGGAAATACGAAAATTCCTTCAGCATATTCCTTTGCAACGAGTTTGCTTTCGATTCCAAGCTCCTGAAGGGAACAAATCATGCCATTTGATTCTTCTCCGCGCAGCTTTGCCCGCTTGATTTTAAAATTGCCCGGAAGCACGGCACCAACTTTGGCAACAGCCACTTTTTGGCCTTTGGCGACATTTGGCGCTCCACAAATAATTTGGACCGGGTCACCTTCGCCGATATCCACTAAACATTTACTTAATTTATCTGCATTCGGGTGCTGTTCCCGCTCCATTACATGGCCGACAACTACACCTTTTATGCCTTCGTTCAGCGTTTCAACACCTTCAACTTCAATGCCGCTTTTCGTGATTTTCTCAGCCAGTTCTTCTGCTGTAATTCCTGATAAATCCACATATTCCTGCAGCCATTTATATGATACGAACATGTCTAATCCTCCTGTTTCAATTTATTCAATAACTGAAAATTGCTTTAAGAAACGAATATCATTCGTGTAAAAATGGCGAATATCATCAATGCCGTATTTAAGCATCGCAATTCGTTCAGGTCCCATTCCAAATGCAAATCCGGTATATTTTTTCGAATCAAACCCAGCCATTTCAAGAACATTCGGATGAACCATTCCTGCTCCTAGAATTTCAATCCAGCCTGTTCCTTTACAAACGCTGCAGCCTTTGCCGCTGCATATTTTACAAGAGATATCCATTTCTACAGAAGGTTCAGTAAAAGGAAAGAAACTCGGACGCAAACGAATTTCGCGGTCTTCGCCAAACATCTTTTTCGCGAATACTTCAAGCGTTCCTTTTAAATCGCTCATTCTGATGTTTTCATCAACAACAAGCCCTTCGATCTGCATAAATTGGTGGGAGTGGGTAGCATCGTCATTATCCCTCCGATACACTTTACCTGGACAAATAATTTTTACCGGTCCTTTGCCTTGATGTTTTTCCAGTGTCCGGGCCTGAACAGGTGATGTGTGGGTCCGCAGCAAAATTTCTTCGGTAATATAGAAAGAATCTTGCATATCACGAGCAGGATGCCCTTTCGGGAGATTCAAAGCTTCAAAGTTATAGTAGTCTTTTTCCACTTCAGGACCTTCTGCAACGGCATAACCCATGCCGATAAATAAATCTTCGATCTCTTCAATAATCCTTGTTAACGGATGATGGTTGCCGATTTTAACAGGCCGGCCGGGAAGTGTTACATCTATCGATTCTGAAGCAAGTTTTTGCTGGATCGCCGCTTCTTCAAGGGACTTTTGTTTGCTCTCAATCGCGGAACTGATTGAATCACGCACCTCATTTGCGAGAGCCCCCATCACCGGCCGCTCTTCGGCTGATAATTTGCCCATTCCTTTAAGAACTTCCGTGATCGGGCCTTTTTTTCCTAGATAAGATACACGAATTTCATTTAACTCTTTCAGGTCAGAAGCTTTCTCGACTTTCGCCAGTGCTTCTTTCTGCAATTCTTTTAACCGCTCTTGCATCAAAATTTCCTCCTTTTTACTGTTAGCGTTTTTCCACCATATAAAAAACCTCGCTCCCAATAAAGGGACGAGGTTCAGGATTCGCGGTACCACCCTTCTTAACACGCTTAGCAAAATAACAGCTACAGCGTGTTCGCTTCATTCAGATAACGGCATATGCCGGTGCATCTTTACATTCCTTTTTGGAATGGTCCCGATGCCAACTCCGGAGGTGAACTTCACTTTTTCTTCCCATAAAAATGCTTCCAGTCTAGGCATTTCCTCCCTGAATGGTGAGAAAAAGCTACTTTTCTCCATCATCGTTTTTATGTATGCATTTTTGCTGTCTATTATAGTATATTCTTGTCATTGTTTCAAACGGTTTTGAAAAATATTGTGCCCACTTTTATCCCCGCAAATAATACAGCAATATTCCCGTTGCAACAGCAACGTTTAGCGATTCGCTTTTTCCGTGGATCGGGATAAAAAGATTTTCGTCAGTTTTTGTTAATAATTCTTTATTTACACCGCTTCCTTCGTTCCCGACAAGTAACCCAAACGATCCTGCCGGTTTGACTTCCGTGTAGACTCTAGCATTGTCGAGGGCTGTTCCATAGACAGGGATCTTCTCTTGATGAAGCCTTTCTATCCACTCAAACAAATCCCCTCTTACAACAGGAAGGTGAAAATGGCTCCCCTGCGCGGAACGAAGAACTTTAGAATTATAAATATCAACACTGCCGTTACCGACAATGACTGCGTCTACTCCTGCAGCATCCGCTGTTCTGATCATTGTCCCTAAATTTCCAGGATCCTGGACAGCATCTATTAGCAGAAACCTTTTCCCTTTAACTTGATCTTGATCAATTTTTACTTGGCGGCACACGGCTAAGACACCTTGAGGAGTTTCTGTTTCCGTCAAGGTGTTGAAAATTTCATCTGTCACCATGGTGACTGGAATCGAACCGTAATTCAAGCGTGACAGTAATTCCGCCTTTTCGTTCATTATTAAATTTACTACGCTTCCGGCTTTTAAGGCCTCTTCAACGAGATGGTGGCCTTCGACAAGAAATGTTCCTGTCTTGTCCCGCTCTTTTTTTGTTAAAAGCTTTTTCCATTGCTTCACTTGCGGATTTTGAACTGAGTGAATGTGTTTCAAACACTGTCTCTCCTTTTTTCGAAATCAGTTCCCTTATTATAACTTAACTGCTTTACATATTAAATTCAAAAATAGAAAGGATAATAACGATAGGAATTTTGAAAGGAGCGGGAAAAAATGAATTTAAATTTGCGGAAAGCCATTATCCAAAATGTTTCCGGCAACTCACAAGACGAATTAAGAGAAACGATTGTTGACGCCATCAACACCGGAGAAGAAAAAATGCTGCCGGGTCTCGGCGTACTTTTTGAAGTAATCTGGAAAAATTCCTCTGAACAAGATCGCCAGGAGATGCTGCAAACGTTGGAAAGCGGTTTGAAATAAGAAATAATAAAACTCCTTTATTTAATTGTACGCATAGGAAACCCCCGGCCTTTCGCCGGGGGTCCTGTCTTTTTATTCAAATGTAATTTTCTCAACCGTCTCTTTATCAAGACGTTTGATCACTTCAACGATCAATTTGACTGCATTCTCATAATCATCGCGATGAAGGATTGCAGCATGTGAATGGATGTAACGGGTCGGAATTGTAATCGATAATGACGGCACACCTCTATGAGTGAGATGAATAGCACCGGAATCGGTACCACCGCCGGCCATTGAGTCAAATTGATAAGGAATGTTGAGTTCATCAGCAGTATCGGTTACAAAGTCGCGAAGACCTTTATGAGAGACGATGCTAGCATCATAAAGAATTATCTGCGGGCCTTTCCCCAATTTGCTTAATGATTCTTTTTCAGAAATGCCCGGAGTGTCTCCGGCAATCCCAACGTCTACTCCAAAAGCAATGTCCGGCTCAATCTTTTGGGCAGAAGTGCGGGCGCCGCGTAAACCGACTTCTTCTTGAACCGTTCCAACTCCATAAACGACGTTTGGATGATCCACGTCTTTTAATTGTTTCAGCACATCGATCGCAATCGCACAGCCGATGCGGTTATCCCATGCTTTAGCAAGAAGCATTTTCTCATTATTCATAACAGTGAACTCAAAATATGGAACGGCCATGTCCCCTGGGCGTACGCCCCATTCCATTGCTTCATCACGGCTTGAAGCTCCAATATCAATAAACATGTCTTTTATTTCTACCGGTTTTTTTCTCGCTTCCGGAGGAAGAATATGGGGAGGCTTTGAACCGATTACACCGGTGATGTCTCCTTTACGGGTCACGATTGTCACCCGTTGGGCAAGCATTACTTGAGACCACCAGCCTCCGACAGTTTGAAAGCGCAAAAATCCTTTGTCATCAATGTGGGTGATCATGAAACCGACTTCATCTAAATGGCCGGCAACCATAATTTTAGGTCCTCTGTCTTTTCCAACCTTCTTCGCTATTAAACTTCCCAGCCCATCGGTTGTTACTTCATCTGCATAAGGAGCTATGTATTTTTTCATAACTTCGCGTACTTCGCGCTCGTTGCCGGGAATGCCTTTCGCATCGGTTAAATCTTTCAGCATTGTTAACGTTTCATCAAATTTGGCCATAATTTCGCTCCCTTAATATGTATTTTCCTATCATTATACAAGAAGCTTTTGAAAAGCAACAAAAAATTCTGCTAATATCCTTGTCGCTGTCTTTCATAATTTACTTCATTTTTTTCAATATATGCTTGTTCAATTTGCGCCGGTGTAAAACCAAGAAGATTTGCAAGTTCTAAATAACCTCGAAACATTAATTGATAATGATGAATGGTACGAAATTGTTTAAAATTAACAATTAATTGATAAACTCGTAAAAACTGTTCATTTAGAGAGGTTGTTGTCTTTGATTGCGGCAATTCAATTTCTTGTTCAAAACCGCAATCGATCCCGAGAGATAGGATAAAATGGATCCCGTCTACAAACTCTTCTAAAACGATTTTGTGAGGAGACGACGGTTTTACACTCCAAAACTTAAAACAGCGTGTCTCGTTTGCCAATTCTCCCAATTCAACAAGAAGAGCAAGCACTTTCCGGTCAAATAAATTCTCATCCAATAATTGATGCTTACTTTCAATATGCCGATCTAAAGCTTTTTGCATTTCAAATAGTTTATGGAAATCCATCCTTTGAAACCCTTTCAAGATTATTTTTGTATAAGAAAATTATATCAAATTACAAAAATGATGAAACTTTTTTAAAGTTTATTCGTAAATAAAAAAAAATTTCATTGGAGGAGCATGTAATGATGTGGATGCTGCGCTTCCTATTATTTGTACTTATCATTTTTGCCGTTTATAGCATGATTAAATATTTATTAAACCCGAAGCGAAAGCTGGAACTTGCCCATGAGCAAAAACGTTTTTATTTTTTTGATGACCAGAATAATGTTCATAAAAATTTTTTGCTTACCTATAAAGGTGTATTATTTGAAGGAGAAAAATACTTGGGAACAACAGAAAATGCCTTTGAGGTTGTGTCCATCTTTATATGGCCGCGG
The DNA here is from genome assembly GCF_028888695.1 of Bacillus methanolicus. Taxonomy (NCBI): domain Bacteria; kingdom Bacillati; phylum Bacillota; class Bacilli; order Caryophanales; family Bacillaceae; genus Bacillus; species Bacillus methanolicus. Next base: position 2,174,288 of record NZ_PNFF01000001.1, read on the forward strand.
AGCACTGCTGCACTAAAAGGTTTGGTTAGAGATGACTTTCTCTTCATTGAAAAAAAGATACGTGAGCACTATTCTAGTGCAAAAATTGATTGGAAAAGTCCTGTAAAAGAACTTTTGGAAAAAAGCCATCTTCCTGAAAATCCTAAATAAACAACAAAAGGTAAACAACGTTCGAAATGAACCCGAACGTTGTTTACCTTTTATGCCGTAGCTTTAAAAAATTCCCCCCATTTAATATCCGTCACCCTTTCACGTAAAATATATACAAGAACGGAAAGGGCAAAGAGAATCACAATCATCATCGAAGGGGTAAAGCGGCTGACAAATTCCCCAAATACTGTGTAAAAAAACGCAGGAGGAAAGTTTGTGAACCATGAACTTCTCATATACTCTTTGAACGATTTCGATCTTTCAACCAAACAAAAGCTTAATAAATGATAATGAACAAATGGGATCAACCGTAATACAGCGATTTGTCCTACGGTCAGATTGCGATATTCTCCAAACCAGCGCTTTTTAATAGTTGATAGCTTTTGATGGGTTTTCGGCATTTTGTTAATAAAGAAGTAAAAAAATAAACTTGTAAACATTAATCCGACAAGCGAGAAAATCGTTCCCCAGATCGTTCCAAACAGTGCGCCTCCAGCTATACAAACAACAGCTACCGGTATGAATAAAAACTGCCTTAATAAATGAAAAAGGATAAATGCTACAGGTGCGAAAACTCCCCCGGCTTCAATCATAATAAAAAGGATGGAGCATTTATCGTCCATACTGCCACCTACCTTCGCTGTTTCACATGATGTTATTACAGCTTATAGAAGCGTACGGGCTGTTATGACAAAAGCGCCAAAAAATAAACAATAAATATTCCTTGTAAAAGAGCAAGAACCGGAAATCCAAGTTTAAATGACAGGTGTTTTGTTTTATGCCTGTAAATCCGCATTCCCATTGTCATTCCAATTGCTCCCCCAAGGAAAGCGATTGCCCATAATGTGTTTTCACTGATACGATATTGTTTATGCTTTGCTCTCATTTTATCGATACGCATGAGCAAAAGTCCGATTATGTTCACAGAAGCAAATGCCCAAAATATGAATTTCTCCATGGCTACGGCTCTCCTTGCTTAAATATGTAAACAGCCATCCTCCACATAGAGAATGGCTGCTATCGAAATAATTATTTGTTAAATTGCTGTTTCGCGACATTTGCTAATTCAGCAAACGCTTTTTCGTCAGAAACGGCTAAATCTGCAAGCATTTTGCGGTTCACTTCAATACCTGCAAGCTTTAAGCCATGCATTAAACGGCTGTAAGAAAGACCGTTCATACGGGCAGCTGCGTTGATACGAGTGATCCAAAGTTTGCGGAAGTCGCGCTTTTTCTGGCGACGGTCGCGATATGCATACATTAAAGATTTCATTACTTGCTGATTAGCAACTCTATATAATGTATGTTTAGAACCGTAATACCCTTTAGCTAATTTTAGAATTTTTTTACGACGTCTGCGAGTAACTGTACCGCCTTTTACACGTGGCATGTGATTTCCCTCCTAGATAAATCTTTCGAGATTACTTGATGTTGTCTAATAAGTGACGAATGCGTTTGAAATCGCCTTTAGAAACAAGCGCTGCTTTACGAAGTTTACGTTTTTGTTTAGTCGTTTTATTAGCAAATAAGTGGCTTGTAAATGCGTGTGAACGTTTTAGTTTACCAGATCCAGTTTTCTTGAAACGCTTGGCAGCGCCGCGGTGAGTTTTCATTTTTGGCATTTGGTATTCCTCCTTGTTACTTGTCGTTTTTAGGTGCTAAGACCATAAACATGCTTCGGCCGTCCATTTTTGGATGTGACTCGACTGTTGCAATTTCTTTGCAAGCTTCTGCAAAACGAACTAAAACACGTTGGCCAATTTCTTTATGTGTAATCGCACGACCTTTAAAGCGGATCGATGCTTTCACCTTATCGCCTTTTTCCAAGAATTTAATCGCATTCCGAAGCTTTGTGTTAAAATCATGCTCTTCAATTGTCGGACTAAGACGAACTTCTTTAACGTTGATGATTTTCTGATTTTTACGCGCTTCTCTTTCCTTTTTTTGCTGCTCGAATTTATATTTTCCATAGTCCATAATACGGGCTACCGGAGGCTTCGCATTCGGCGCAACTAATACAAGATCAAGATTTACGCGTGCAGCAATTTCAAGTGCTTCGTTTTTTGATTTAATTCCTAATTGCTCGCCATTTTGGTCAATAAGGCGGACTTCACGGGCACGGATACCCTCATTTAAGATCATGTCTTTGCTAATAATTAGACACCTCCATGGTTTGTTTAGCGAATACAGCGTTTGGAAAAAGAATGATGAAAAATAAAAAAGTGCGGATGAATACACCCGCACTGCAAAAAGACACAAATAGCCTTTAAGTTTTGCGCAAAACCTGTCAACAGCCTATAGCGTCAATCAGGTGAGAAGCGGGTGCTTCTTCTTTTCCACAAACTTGTATTCAATTTACTTAATTTACTATATCACAAACCATAGATGAGTGTCAATCAAACATCTTTTAATCACAACGAATTGTATTTTAACAGAAGGCTTCACATAATGCAATAACTTTTTGTTATTCCATTTGTGCGTTTGCCTAAAAGAACGTTTTCTTTTCTTTTCATTAGCTAAAGATAAATACCCATTTCTATCTTTGTTAACGCAGCTCCGTCCCTTTTCCTCAGAAAAAGAGAGGCCATCGAAAGCCTCTCCGTTTTTTTCATTATGATAGCTTCACTTCTTCTTTCAAGGATGAAACAAAGTCTGCGAACGCAACAGTTTCCGATTTTTGTTCGCCGTATTTCCGGACATTTACCGCATTGTCTTCCACTTCCTTATCGCCGACTACAAGCATGTAAGGAATTTTTTGCATTTGCGCTTCGCGGATTTTGTAGCCGATCTTTTCATCACGGTCATCCAGTTCGACACGGAATCCTTCCGCCTGCAGTTTTTCCTGTACCTGTTTCGCATAATCATAGTGAGCATCAGGTGAAACAGGAATCACTTGTACTTGAACCGGTGCAAGCCATGTCGGGAAGGCTCCCTTATATTCTTCAATTAAATAGGCAACAAAGCGCTCCATTGTGGAAACTACGCCGCGGTGGATAACAACTGGACGATGCGGTTTACCGTCTTCACCAACATACGTTAAATCAAAACGATCCGGAAGCAAGAAATCCAATTGAACAGTTGATAAAGTTTCTTCCTTGCCTAATGCTGTTTTGACTTGAACGTCAAGCTTAGGACCGTAGAAGGCTGCTTCTCCCTCTGCTTCAAAATACTCAAGGCCAAGTTCGTCCATTGCCTCTTTTAACATGCTTTGGGCTTTTTCCCACATTTGATCATCGTCATAATATTTTTCTTTGTCTGCCGGATCACGGTAAGAAAGACGGAAAGAATAGTCTTTTATATTAAAATCTTTATAAACCTCTAAAACAAGACGGACAACACGCTTAAATTCGTCTTTAATTTGGTCAGGGCGGACAAAGATATGTGCATCATTTAATGTCATCCCGCGAACGCGCTGCAGTCCGGAAAGGGCGCCTGACATTTCATAACGGTGCATGGTGCCAAGCTCCGCAATTCTAATCGGCAATTCGCGGTAGCTGTGCATGCTGTTTTTATAGATCATCATATGATGAGGGCAGTTCATCGGACGAAGAACAAGCTGTTCATTGTCCATTTCCATGACCGGGAACATATTTTCCTGATAATGATCCCAGTGGCCGGAAGTTTTATATAATTCCACACTTCCCATGATTGGAGTATAAACATGATCATAGCCAAGGCGAATTTCTTTATCAACGATGTACCGTTCGATCACACGGCGGATTGTCGCACCTTTTGGAAGCCAGAGCGGCAGACCCTGACCAACTTTTTGTGAGTTTGTAAATAAGTTTAATTCTTTTCCAAGCTTGCGGTGGTCACGCTCTTTCGCTTCTTCCAGAAGCCGCAAGTGTTCCTCAAGATCTTCTTTTTTAAAGAAAGCTGTGCCGTAAATGCGTTGAAGCATTTTGTTTTTGCTGTCCCCGCGCCAATAAGCGCCGGCAATGCTGAGCAGCTTAAATTCTTTAATTTTTCCGGTTGAAGGTACATGAACACCGCGGCAAAGATCGAAAAATTCACCCTGCTCGTAAATGGTTACCTTCTCGTCAGCCGGAATCGCTTCAATTAATTCAAGCTTGTATTCATCGCCAATTTCTTTATAAAGCTGCACTGCTTCTTCACGGCTCACTTCCTTGCGGACAATTTCAAGATTCTCATTGACGATTTTTTTCATTTCTTTTTCGATTCGCGGCAAATCTTCCGGAGTCAAAGATTCCTCAAGATCGATATCGTAGTAGAAACCGCCTTCAATAACAGGCCCAACACCAAGTTTTACATTTTTGTACAAACGCTTTATAGCCTGAGCCATTAAATGGGCTGTACTGTGGCGAAGCACTTCTAATGCCTCGTCACGGTCAGGAGTAATAATTTCTATTTCTCCGTCTTCTTCGATCGGACGGCGAAGATCATACATTTGGCCGTTTAATTTACCGGCAATCGCTTTTTTCTTTAATCCCGGGCTAATGGATGCCGCAATATCTTCCGTTGTCGTTCCTTTTGGAAACTCCTTCACTGCTCCATCAGGAAACGTAATTTTCACAACGTCTGACATAATTTTTTTTACCTCCTTTTTTAATAAAAAATAAAAAACCCGCCCCTGTAATAAGGGACGAGTTGATTACCCGTGGTTCCACCCAAATTCCCACCGGCCAAGAATCTTTCATCAGGCTCGATGGCTTTGATACAGAATAACGGTCTGCGGCCGTCAGCACTTACTAGTGATTGATACTATTTCCATTCACGTTCAAAGCTGAAGTTTAGAGGTGGTAAGCATTCCAACCGTGTTGGGAAAGTTTCAGCCTTGCTTTCCCTCTCTGTGAACCGTGAAAGAATACCCTTGTCCTCATCATTACTTTTAGCAAATAATCTTATTAATTATTATGTACGTTATTATAGTGCGAAATTTTCGGAAAAGCAAGAGCTGCTTTCATTTCTCTTCAGCTGTAAATGAAATCATGCTAATTTATCCATTTAAGTCGGAAACAGGTTTAATTGATACACGTTCTTCAAATATATTTACAATTGTCCGGATTAACGGTTGGTCCGGTTCTTTTGTATAAAGGAAGATCGTAGCAGGTGCAATCGACAACAGTGGAGCAATCGTAGCAGAATCAACATAAACAGGGTGATTAAATAGCAGTTTCCTGTCTATCATTCTTGCAAGATCTCCTCGCTTAATCTCATCATATTGTTCATCAAAAAAGGTAATTCCATCATCGATTAACAAATGAAGATGAGAAATTTTTGACCTTTTCATCACCAAATATTCCCTTAATGTATGGACAAATATCTGGTATTCCTGCTCCATTTTGTATTCATCAATCGACACTTGCACATATTTCTCAAGTAATTCCCAAAATGACCTTAGTCGAAACTTAACGAATGAATCAAACGAAAAAGAGAGATTTTCATGAAAAACTTGATCTATTGCATGAATTAACATAGTATCCAGATCAGTATCTTTAAAAAAGAATTCCAATTCCTCCCGTTTTCCTTCAAAAATAGAATGGATAATGTCAAGAATTTGCTGCTGCTCTTCAGGATCCTCAAAATAGTAATGATCTGCGATAATCGTTCGCATCCAGTCATCACGTTTCTTATAAGTAATAAATTCATAGAAAGCTTTTTTGATAGCTCGCAAAGTATCGTTCGAAAGCGAATTTATTGAAACTTTTGCAATATGTCGATCTTCAAATAGAAGAATATTTTTTTTAGCTTCAGAGGATAAATGGAGCTGTAATGCCTTGTACAAGTTTGATGCGTCTTCATTATTTTGGAAGATGATTTCGATCAACCAAATCCCCCCTTATAACGTGGAGAAACAAATCTTTGATTTAATGTATATGGAGGACTCGGTCAAAATAGAAGTCTCACAAGGAGAAATTATTTCAAAAAACGTGCATGAGTTTTAAACTCCCAACCCTAACATGGAAATAACTTTCATTATAAAACAGAACCAACATAATAAGGCGGTGTGAACGAAGCCAAGCTCTAAATATTTACAAAGCTAAACAAGTATCTTGCTAAAGATAAGTTGCCATATCTATCTTTGTTAGCGTAGCTCCGCCCCTTTTCCACAGAAAAAGAAAAAGGCCGCCATAAAGGAGACCTGAAAAATTATGCTCTTCGATTTGGGCCATCAACTTTTACGGGCGCTGCAAGATATTTGATCCGTTCCATTATTCTTGCAGCTTTTATCTGTTCTTCTTCACCGCGCTGACTATGGGCAAGGTGGTGCTGCAGTTCTGTCAGATTAAAATTGGAGGTAAAGAAAGTTGGTAAATTCTCCATCATCCGGAATTGAAGAATGGTTCCCAAAATCTCATCTCTTGCCCAGCTGCTCATCGTTTCTGCCCCAATATCATCCAGCATTAAAATCGGAGCTTTTTTCATAATCTCAAGTTTCTCGTTTACCGTTTGATCGCCAATCGAATTCTTCATTTCACGGAAAAATTCTGGAACATAAACAATCAATGAACTTATCTGTTTTTTAGCCAATTCATTGGCAACGGCACCTAATAAATACGTTTTTCCCGTTCCAAATGGCCCGTACAAATAAAGCCCTTTCTGTTTTTCTCCGGGACGGTATGTTTCAACGAAGTCTTTTGCGAGCTTGATTGCTTTGAGTCTTCCTTTATCCAGCTCAAGCTCACCGAGAGAAGAGTTAAGAATCTCTTTCGGCACATATATGCTCTGGATTAACCGTTCTTCTTTTCTTCGTTTGTCGTATAACCGTTTGCGAGGACAGCGGTCATAATTGATATCGATTGTACTGCCGGCCAGCACTAAGTGGGGGTGGTAGCCTTTCATAATATTTTTGCAGCCTTCAAGACTTGGGCACTCTTTGCATTCTTTGCTTTGAGTACTGTACTCATACAACTTCGTTAAACTTTTTTCAAGAATCTCCGGGGTAATGGAACCTCGATTTTCAGCCAAAAATGCTTTTACATATGGATCTTGATAAATTTCTTGTTTCATTAATTCATATCGTTTTTGGAAATCCACATTATTTGCAAGTTTTTTTAGAGTATCATTAATATTTTGCATTTAAAGACTCACCCCCTCACTTATACTTTTTGAGTTCCTCTTCCAATTTACGCTTTTCGGCTTCGAAATCAAAATCATCATCTTCATCATTTTTCTCATCGGCCGTTTGTTTTTGAACGAACCATTCCGGCAGCAATTCCGTGCGAACAGGTTTCTTAGTCCTTTGAGAACCGGCAGCAGCTTTCTTACCTTGAGCCCATTCCATATATTGTTTATGCTCATTTTTGGCAAGTTCCATAGCGTCTTTGACCGTTTTTATTTTTTTGCGCGCCCATTGGCTGGCGACTTTTTCAATATAGCCTTTTACAAGCTTCATATCTGTCTTTAGCATAACATATTGAATAAGTACATTCACAACTCCCGGAAGAAGCTTTTGATTAAACATAATTTCTTCAATAACTTTTAAATCGGCATTTGAAGGCTCCGCTCCGTCTGAAAGGTCTTTTAAGAGCTGTCTTGGTGAAGTTGTTTCCAAATAGCGGATGAGCTCTTCTTCCTTTGATTTCGGTTCAGAACTGCCCGAATGGTAAATTGCCGGTTGCACCCGGTCTACGAGCGAAGGGAGCTGATCATTATGTTCAAATTGATACCAATCTCTTGCTGCTTTTCTTAGTTCTTCAATATCAATTTCATTATCTGCTGTAACAGCACTAATGACAATATTTTTCATTTGAATCGCATCGATTCCGTATAGAAAAGCTAAATTGCTGATTGCTTCTTTTACTTTTTTATTTAAAGCTGTTTTCGGAACGAGGGATTCCTGCAAGCCTGCTTGCAGCAGTTCAAAGTTAAATGTTGATTCATCAATTTGTATTCCTTCCTGTTCTTTCCTTCCAATAAAAACATGGCCATCAGCAGGAAGAAGATCATTGGATGCTTCTTTGTTCATTTGAAAAGCGGAAGGAGGAACAGATGCAAAAATATCCTGAAATGGCTTTGTAATTTCTTTATAATCATTCGGTTCGGGAATTTTTTGATCACTAAAAAAACGCTTTAAGCGGTTGAACTGATTTTTTCCGATTTTACGGTACAAATATATATTTAGCATCCCATCTAAAAAAAACTGTTCCGGTGTCAACGGAGGCTGGAGCTCATAAATAAACGACCGATAATCATCATCATGACGGACATAGCATTTCATTAATCCGATTCCTTCAAGCTTCAAGCGGGCCAGATAAATCTCTTTCAGGTTCATACCCATCAAAGTCATTAAACTGTGATGAGAAGAAGATTCGGACCAAAGCCGATTTTCTTCCAATTCAGCCCATAATGTCATGTATAAACTAAAACATACAGGTCCAATTAACGGCTGATATAATAAAGTCAATACTTTGCGGTCATAATCATGAAGAAGCCCGTTCGCGCGAACGTTATATCGGTCAACAGGTAAAATTTCTTGCCAGTGCAGCGCCATCTTTATTCAAACCTTTCAGTAAAAAAATCCATCATTGAAAAAAGAGCTAAAGATCATCTTCAGCTCCGTTATGACTGTTATTCTTAATCAGTTCTTTTAATTCTTCAATGAAAACATTAATATCCTTAAATTGACGGTAGACAGAGGCAAATCGCACATATGCCACTTCATCAATTTTGGCAAGCCTGTCCATCACCATTTCACCGATCGTCTCACTTTTTATTTCCGACACACCTTGACAGCGAAGTTCTTTTTCTACTTCTTGGGTAATATCTTCTAATTGATTAAGTGCAACAGGCCGTTTTTCACATGCTTTTATAAGGCCTCTTAATATTTTTTCCCGGCTGAATTCTTCGCGTGTTCCTTCTTTTTTAACGACAATAAGAGGAATTTCTTCTACTTTTTCAAACGTTGTAAAACGGTACCCGCAATTTTCACATTCCCGTCTTCTGCGAATTGACCGCCCCTCATCAACAGGCCGGGAATCTAAAACACGAGTACTGCTATTTTGACATGAAGGGCATTTCATACAATCAGCTCCAGCAATGGATTAATAAAGTAAACTATCACTTATTAATATCTTATAAAAAAGAAAATGTTAGTACAAGTAGTACTCGATTTTTTCGCGTTTTTCGCAGATCCCAAATATGTAGATTCACCATCAAACTGTTTATAATAACAATTTACATATTTTTTAGTAATTAAAAAGAGGTGTATTAAATACACCTCTTATCATTCATTTTCAATTATTACAATGCTTGTGCCTGCGCTTGTTTCACTTTAACAGGACCCATTCCGCGCGGGATTTCAATATTCTCGCGTGTTTGGGCTCCTAACGCTTCTGCAATATAATCAGCAGCAATGTTAGGATCTAAATCGCCGCATGTATAAACATCAATGCTGGCGTATCCGTGCTCAGGAAAACTGTGAATTGTTAAATGAGACTCGGAAATAATAACAACTCCGCTCACACCCTGCGGTGCAAATTTGTGGAATGCTACCTCGCGGATTTCTGCACCAGATTTTAATGCAGCTTCAACGAAGATTTTTTCAATTTGCTCCATGTCATTTAGCTTTTCAAAATCGCAACCCCACAATTCTGAAATAACGTGACGACCCATTGTTTCCATAATTAAAGCTCCCCCTTTAACTTTTTTGCTAATTTTCCTGAAATTTATATTCGAAACTGGTATCCAAACTACCACGGGGGAAAGTTAGTCCAAAGAGGTCCTAACCCTTTAAGTAGCTATCGTTACCTTATTTCAAGAAGTTCACGATGATTAGTATACTTTGTTTAAATTTTTTTTGCAACACATGAATAAATTTTTTTTATGATAATTATTGTTAAAAATGAATTGAACCCCATTTCCTCAACTTTACGAAAAAAAAAAAACTTACCGGTATCCGGTAAGTAAATAGGTAATTGGGGAAGTTAAATAAACAATTTGATTAGCCAACTTTTATTGCAGAACTGGTGAACATTTCCTTTGCAACAAGATTTGCAAGATCAACAACTCGGCAAGAATAGCCCCACTCGTTGTCATACCATGCTAACACTTTCACTTTATTAGCGCCGATCACCATCGTTGAAAGACCGTCAATGATAGCTGAATGTTCATTTGTATTAAAATCGATCGAAACAAGCGGATCATAAGTAATATCAAGAATTCCACTTAATGAACCATTGGATTCTGAAAGAAATGCTTCATTTATTTCGTCAACAGTAACTTCACGTTTCAAGTCAACAACCAAATCAACGAGAGAAACATTTGGTGTTGGTACGCGAAGAGCTATGCCGTGCAGTTTTCCTTTAAGCTGCGGCAGCACTAATGACAAAGCTTTCGCTGCACCGGTGCTCGTTGGTATGATTGACTGCCCGCATGCTCTTGCACGACGCAAGTCCTTGTGCGGATTATCAAGATTCTTTTGATCATTTGTGTATGCATGGACAGTCGTCATAAATCCGTTTATGATTCCAAATTTTTCATCAAGCACTTTTGCCACAGGTGCTAAACAGTTTGTCGTACATGATGCATTCGAGATAATATTATGTTTATCAATATTTAAAACGCTTTCATTTACTCCCATAACAATGGTTACATCTTCATCTTTCCCAGGGGCCGTCAAAATTACTTTCTTTGCACCTGCATCAAGATGAAGACTTGCTTTGTCACGTGAATTAAACTTGCCTGTTGCTTCAATCACAATATCGATATTTAATTCTTTCCATGGAAGTTCTTGCGGATTTCGATTATTTAATAGTTGGATTCGTTTTCCATTTACAATCAACGCATTTTCATCAGGAATGACTTCTCCGTCAAATTTTCCGTGTGTTGAGTCATATTTTATCAAATGGGCCAGCGTTTCAGGAGGATAGCTTGCATTAATGGCCACAATTTCAAGGTTATTTTCAAGGATGGCTTTTCTGAACACCATTCGACCAATTCTTCCAAAACCGTTAATCGCTATTCTTGCCTTCATTTTACGTCCCCTTCCGCATTAATGTTATACTTTTCAAAAACAATTTTGTTATTAGTATAACATATTAGTCCTTGTATGTGTTATATAAAATACAAAATTTAAAAATATTTTTCTATCCGAATGATTTGTATGATTATGATGTTGATTGTCTGGTTTTAGTATGTCGTTTTTCATTAAGGACATACGAAGGGAAATCGAAAAAACCTTATGAAAATAAAAAAGAGAGGAATACAATCCCTCCCTTTCTGTCATTCTGTATAGCCCCATTCAGACAAAATCCGCATAAGCTGTTTTCGTGTTTCTTCAATCGTTCCGTTGTTATCGATCACAGCATCCGCTAACGATATTTTTTCCTTTAAAGGCATTTGTGAATTGATTCTCGCTTTCGCTTCCTGCTCTGTAAAATGGTTGCGCTCCATTAGCCTTTTTAGCTGGATCTCTTCATCTACATATACGAGCAAGGTTTTATCGACCATATTTGTCAGCTCGCTTTCAAACAAAAGGGGAATATCCATAACAATCATTTTTTCCCCACGAGCTTCTGCGTCTATTTTTTTGGAAAGCATTTGCTCACGGACAGCCGGATGGACAATCGTGTTTAAAAGCATCCGCTTTTCACTGTTGTGAAAAACAATCGATCCAAGTTTTGCCCGGTCAATGGTGCCATCGCTTTGTAAAATTTCCGGACCAAAATGCGAAACAATTTCATGATATGCCTTTTTACCTTTTTCAACAGCGAGGCGGGCTTCAACATCTGCGTCAATAACCGTAATTCCAAGATTTTTTATCATATTTGAAACGGTGCTTTTTCCACTAGCAATGCCACCTGTTAATCCTACGACTAAAGCCATATCCGATTCCTCTCTTAAAACTACATTTTCCAAATTCCTATGAATATTAGCAAGACACCAGGTATGAAAGTAAACTTTTGTACCCATGTGCTGTTTGAAAACAACGCACCGGTTTTCATCCCAACGTACACAAATAAGGAACTCATAACAGCGACGGTCACTGCTAAAAAAACCGGAGAATACCCGAGCATCGCAGCACCGACCCCGGCTCCAAAAGCATCTAATGATAAAGCGAGCCCCAGCATAAATGCTTCGATGCCGGTAATTGTTCCAGACCGGTCAAAATCTGCAGACATAGGTTTACGAAGAATATTAATTACAATACCTAATGATTTAATTTCAAAATTAACTATTGTTTTTTCAGTTGGAGAAACATCCTTCAATTTTTCCGGCCGAAAAAATTGAAACAAGACCCAGCCGCCGAGAAAAATCAGAATGATGCCCCCTAAACTTTCTGAAACTTCTGGTTTAAGAAGGTTTTCAAAAAAATGACCGATTCCCATAGCTGCCAAAAGAGTCACGGCTGAACAGCATGCTAAAACGGCAATCGATTTTAATGGGATTTTCATTTTCTTTAATCCGTAAGTAAAGCCAACACTAAAACTGTCAAGACTGACAGCAAAAGCTAGTAATAGAAGTGAAATCAACTGCGCCATCTTATGAGCTCCTTCCTGTCAATCGCTAAGCATAGTATATGAAAGAAGCCCATTTAATGTGCAATGAGAATCAGAAAAACGGAAGCACCGCTTTTCATTCCTTATTTCATTTTTGGCAGTTTGCGCAGTAATGTGTGCCCCTGCCGCCTACAACTGACTTCTCAAGCGGTGAGCCGCAAATCTTGCACTCCTCTCCTTCCCGGCCGTACACAAAATGTTCTAACTGAAACATACCAATCTGTCCTTGGGAATTGACATACGATCGAATCGTACTTCCTCCTTTGGAAACCGCTTCAGATAAAGTTGCGATAATTTCCCTGTGAAGGCGCTCGATTTCCTCCCCAGTCAATGAATTGGCTTCCCGTTCCGGATGGATTTTCGCCCGAAACAGAGCTTCATCGACATAAATATTTCCAAGCCCGACAACGATTTTTTGGTCCAAAAGCGCTGTTTTCACTTTTCTGTTCGTTTTGCCGAGTTTTTCGGCAAGCGAATTGATCGTAAAATCATCAGAAAAAGGCTCCGGTCCAAGCTGATTTAACGGAGGATATTGAAATTCAGTTCCTTTTTTATACAAATGCATTGTTCCAAATTTACGAACATCTTTATATCGCAGCTCTGTCCCGTCAGAAAAATGAAAATTGACATGTGTATGTTTTTCGATTGGGTCATTCTTTGAAAACAAAGTGTAGCGCCCTTCCATCCGCAAATGGGATACAAGCGCATAATCATTTGTATAAAAAATTAATAATTTACCTCTTCTCCCGATCTGTACAATCGTTTGGCCAATTAGAGCATCCTTAAACTGTTCAACTTCTTCAGGGTGTTTAATCATTTTCGGCCAAAAAACAGATACACGGTCAATCTGTTTATGAAGAACTAGGTTTATTAATGTCCTTCTTATTGTTTCTACTTCCGGAAGTTCCGGCACTCTTGTCCCTCCTTTTATTTCGCGTCGAACCAGGTAGGGCCGAAAGAATAATCCACTTTTAACGGCACTTTTAATTCAACAGCATTCTCCATAACATCCGGTACAATTTCTGTGAGTTTTTCAATCTCATCTTTTGGCGCCTCAAATATTAATTCGTCATGCACCTGCAGGAGAAGACGAGTTTTCAACCCTTCAGCTTTCAGCCGTTCTGCCATATCAATCATTGCTTTTTTAATAATATCTGCAGCACTTCCTTGAATAGGCGTATTCATTGCCGTTCTCTCTGCAAAGCTTCGAACGTTAAAATTGCGGCTCGTAATTTCCGGCAAATAGCGGCGGCGATGAAGAATCGTTGAGACATATCCTTTTTGCTTGGCATCTTTCACGATCTCTTCCATATATTCTTTCACGCCGGGATAGCTTTCAAGATACCTCTCAATGAATTTCGCCGCTTCCTTTCTCGTAATGCCGAGGCTTTGGGATAAGCCATAATCACTGATACCGTATACGATGCCAAAATTGACGGCTTTCGCATGGCGGCGCATATTGGAAGTCACTTCATCTTTTTCGACATGAAAGACTTCCATCGCTGTTTTTGTATGGATATCCAAACCCTCTTTAAAAGCCTGGATCAATTTTTCATCATTGGCGATATGAGCGAGCACCCGTAATTCAATTTGCGAATAATCGGCGGCAAAAATTACCCAGTCTTTTTCAGAAGGGATAAATGCCTGACGTATTTTCCGCCCTTCCTCAAGCCGGATCGGGATGTTCTGTAAATTCGGGTCGGTAGAGCTTAACCGTCCTGTCTGTGTTAACGCTTGGTTAAACCTTGTGTGGACTTTCTCTGTTTTCGGGTCAACTACCTTCAAAAGACCTTCAATATACGTAGACTGCAATTTTCCAAGCTGGCGGTAATGAAGAATTTCCCTTACAATTTCATGCTCCTGTTCAAGCTTTTCTAATACATCGGCTGAAGTCGAATAACCGGTTTTTGTTTTTTTCATCACCGGAAGTCCCAGCTTCTCAAATAAAATAACGCCAAGCTGTTTAGGAGAGTTGATATTAAACTTTTCACCGGCTAAATCATATATTTTATTTTCAATTTCCTTTAGCTGCTCATTGATTTCATGACCCATATCACGAAGGCGGTTTATATCGATCTTAACCCCCTGGTATTCCATATCTGCAAGAATGAGCGACAGAGGCATTTCAAGTTCCTTAAATAATTCATATTGCTGGTTTTCCTTTAACTCTAATTCAAGTTTCCCCTTTAATGCATCCATTGCAACCGCTTTACGGACAAGGTGCTCTGCCAGTTTTTCTTCTTCAGGAATTTTCCGTTTAGCCCCTTTTCCGTAAAAAGCTTCATCTGATTGAACACTTGTAAATTTGTACCTTTTTGCAATTGAAGCAATATCATCAATGGATTCGGACGGGTTAATTATGTAGGATGCCAGCAAAAAGTCGAACTCCACGCCTTTTAAATGAATTTGATGGTGCCGGAGAACAACTTCAGACCGTTTTGTATCGTAAACGGTTTTCTTTTTCGTTTCATCTTCTGCCCACTCTTTGAAAACCTCTGATTTTAAGGCAATTTCTGCAGGAATAAAAAATTTTCCCTTTTTATTGACAACTGAAAATCCGATAATGTCAGCATAATGGTAGTTATCCTCGAGCACTTCAACATAAAAGATATTATTATCAGTAAATATGTTTGATTGAACATTGGACACAATTTCAAATTCAATTTCTTCCATCGGCTCTGTTTCTTCTGACTCAGATTCTCCGCCAAGCTTGTCTAATAAAGAATTAAATGCCAGGTCTTTAAAAAGCTTGATGACCTTGTCTTTTTGGAGACCCTCGTATTCAATCTCCTCCAGTTCAAGGTCTACCGGGGCTTCTGTCGTAATCGTGGCCAACTCTTTGCTCAAGAGCGCTTGGTCTTTAAATTCCTCCAGCTTTTCTTTCAATTTTTTTCCGCTCACTTGATCGATCGAGTTCAGCAAGTTTTCAACCGTTTCAAATTCAGCAAGCAGCTTAATCGCTGTTTTTTCTCCTACACCCGGAACACCGGGGATATTATCTGAAGCATCTCCCATTAATCCTTTCATATCAATAATTTGTTCAGGTGTCAGCCCATATTTTTCTTTTATATGGTCAGGAGTGTATTCTTCAATATCGGTTATTCCTTTGCGAGTAATACCGACCGTCGTTTTCTCTGAACAGAGCTGGGTTAAATCTTTATCTCCGGAAATGACTTTGACTTGAAACCCTTCTTTTTCCGCACGTTTTGAAAGTGTACCGATAATGTCGTCTGCTTCATAATTTTCCAATTCATACTGGCGAATCCCGAAAGCATCCAGCAATTCACGAATAAATGGGAATTGCTCCGATAACTCCGGAGGCGTTTTCTGTCTTCCTCCTTTGTATTCGCTGTACGTTTTATGGCGAAAAGTTGTTTTGCCGGCATCAAAGGCAACAAGTATATGGGTCGGCTTCTCATCTTCTAGTATTTTCATCAACATCATTGTAAAACCGTAGACTGCATTCGTATGGACGCCTTTTTCATTATTTAATAATGGAAGCGCAAAGAATGCCCGGTATGCAATACTGTTGCCGTCTATTAATACGAGTTTCTTCTCCACCCAAAATCCTCCTTCAAAAATACATCTATGATTGAACAAAAAACCGTTATTTTCCCTTCTTTATTCTATCACGATAAGAATTAGAAAGGAAAATAACGGCTAGATGCTTTATTGTTATTATTTTGTATATCCCATTAGCAAGCGTGCATATGGGGAATCGGACGGAAGAACAATGACCGTCTCTCCGTTGATTGTTTTTTTATATGATTCAAGCGTACGGAACATAGAATAAAAGTCAGGATCTTTCGAAAAAGCTTTGTTGTATATTTTGGCCGCTTCTGCTTCGCCCTCAGCACGGATCGACTCTGCGTCAGCCTGGGCTTTTGCCAGAATTTCCTTTACTTCACGGTCTGTTTCCGCTATAATCCGGTTTTTTTCTGCGTCCCCCATGGAAAGGTATTCCTGCGCTTTCGATTCACGTTCCGAAATCATTCTCGTATATACAGATTGTTCATTTTCTTCAGGCAGATCTGTCCGCTTCATTCTTACATCTGTCACAACAATTCCATAGTTATCTTTTGATAACAATTCATTTACTTTTTCTGTAACGCGATCATTCAATGATCCTCTTGATGACTTTTCATCATTGATAATCTCATCATAATTTAATTGTCCCAGCTCAGCACGGACAACTGAATAAATAAACTCTTCCATACGCGTTTCTGCATTCTCAACCGTTCTGGCATTTGTGATCATTTTTTTTGGATCTTCAATTCTCCAAATCGCATAGTTATCAATCAACATCCGTTTTTTGTCTTTTGTATTGATTTCTGCTTCCGAAACATCATACGTCATCTGGTACTTTGGAAGAGTCGTGACGCTTTGGACGAACGGAATTTTATAGCTTAATCCGGGCTCTTTTTCTATTCTTACAACTTCACCAAATTGACGAATGACTTTATATTCCCCTTCTTTTACAATAAACAAATTCGTGAAAACAAGAATGAGAACAGTAATAAGAACGACCAAGAAGATTCCAATTCTAATATAATTTCGCCACTCGAAACCATTTCCAGTCCGTTCATTCATATTCACTACTTTTTTATCACTCATTGTTTTCACTTCCTTCCTCTTGTGCTTTCGGCTTCTCTTTTTCCAGAGGGCGAATAGGGAAATACTTCAATGTATTGCCATCATCATTCATAATATAAATCTCTGTATTTGGCAGCACTTGTTCGATTGTTTCAAGTACGAGCCGCTGCCTTGTAATATCAGGGTTTTTCCTATACTCTTCATAAAGCTTGTTAAATACAGCTACATCCCCCCGGGCCCGTTCAATCCGGGCAGCCTTATCACCTTCAGCAGTGGAAATAAGTGCATCCTTTTCCCCTTGTGCTTCATTTTTTCGTTTGTTTTCATATTTCTTTGCTTCGTTTATCTTTGTATTCATCGTCTCCCGTGCGTCCGTTACATTTGTAAAAGCTTTTCGGACTTCATCATTCGGGAGTTCCACGTCCTGAAGCTTTACGGCAAGGACGGAAATGCCAATATCATACTTATTAACGAGAGTAGAAAGCAAATCGCGGACTTCCGCTTCAATTTCTGCTTTTCCCGATGTTAATGCGTCATCAATTTTAGAACTGCCGATAATGCTTCTTAACGAAGCAGATGTAGCATCATATAAAATTTCTTTCGGATCGTCAGAGTTATACAAATATTTTTCAGGGTCCGTAATTTTCCATTGGACGACCAAATCGGCAAGAACGATGTTTTCATCCCCGGTAATCATTTTTGTCTCTTCAGGAAACTCTTTAATTTTCCCGTCCTTTTCTTCATAGCCAAATTGGAGACTGAACGTTTCTTTTGAAAGTTTTTCTACACTTTGAATCGGCCATGGCAATTTAAAATGAAGCCCCGGCTCAGTCAGCCCTTCCTCAACTTTACCGAATGTTAAAATGACAGCCTGTTCAGACTCATCTACTGTATACCAGGTTGAAAAAGCAATGATACATAAAATGACAACAAGAAAAACAAGGCCTACACTTGTATAAATCCTCTTTAAGCTAATCATGCCTCTCCCTTTCTTTCAAAAGATTTTGTCTCTTTTTATACGAAAATATGTAAAAAAGGTTTCAACATTTTTACATTATTTAAATTTTCCGATAAAAACGAAAAGACGAAAGCGGGGTCTGCTTTCGTCTTTTCGTTGGCTCCTTGGATGAAGGGGTTTTCAGTAATAAGTTTAACAAGTCTATGTTAAGTAAAAATAAACCGGATGTTAAAGATCTGTAAAATTCCAATTCCCTTCAAAGAGCCTTTTATAATTGTAGGGTTTTATGAAGTTCAATCGTAAATTCCGTCCCTTTGCCAAATTGGCTTTGAACAGAAATATTGCCTTTATGCGCTTCCACCAAATGTTTGACAATCGCAAGCCCTAAACCGGTTCCTCCGGAATTCCGGCTCCTTGCTTTATCCACCCGGTAAAACCGCTCAAATATTCTCGGGATTTCATCTTTATTAATTCCAATTCCGGTATCCTTTACTTTAACAGTTACTGTCTCTTTATTTTCGATTATTTTCACTGTAACCATTCCGCCATTAGGAGTATAAGTAATGGCATTATTAATAAGATTAATGAAAATTTGCTTTAGGCGATAAAGATCTCCCTCAACTGTAATATGTTCTCCGGAAGTTTCCAGCATTAAAGAAATGCCTTTTTCATTCGCCTTGCTTTCGAGAATGGTAATAACTTCATTTAACATCATAACAAGATCAACAGACTGGATGTTCAATTTAAACCCTTGCTGTTCAATTTTTGATAAATCCAATAGATCTTGAATAAGCGTCTGAAGGCGGCCGCTTTCTTGTAAAATGATATTGAGAAAAGCTTCAAGAGTATTTGTATCATTCATCGCTCCATCTAAAAGTGTTTCTGTGAATCCTTTAATGGAGGTAATCGGAGTTTTGAGTTCGTGTGAGACATTGGCTACAAAGTCTTTTCTCATTTGCTCAAGCCTTTTTAATTCCGTTATATCGTGAAAGACAAGCAAAATTCCCTTCCACACATCATTTGTGCCGATAATAGGTGCTCCGTAAACTTCAAAATGCCGCCTTTCAATTGCAAGCGGAATGAGCATTTGCCTCTTAATTTTTTGTTCAGTCATAAATATTTCTTCAATTAATTTCGATATTTCTTGATGCTCAATAACTTCATAATAAAGCCTGTATAAATAATCGCTCGGATTTACATTGAAAATCTCTTTGTATGCCCTGTTAATTAAATTAATATACCCCGTGCTGTCAATTAGTATAAGGCCGCTTCCCATATTCTCGATTAGTGTGGTCAATCGGTCCTGCTGCATTTCCTGGGTCTTCATCAGTTCCTGAAGGTTGCGGGCCAGGACGTTGATAGACGCGCTTAACATTCCCGTTTCGTCCATATGATCTTCGTAAGTCCTGGCAAGATAGTTTCCTTTCGCCAACTCCATCGCAACATTTGTAGCAGATTCAATCGGTTTCGTATAACGGGTCGTAATCCGTGACACTAACAAAATGATGACAATGAGAGCCATTCCGAGACTAGCAATTAAGAGCATCCAAATTTGCCGGTATATTTTTTTTAGTTCATCTATTTGCGTGCTAAGAAATACATACCCTTCTTTTTTTCCATCTTTATGAATCGGACTCCAGTAATATCGTAAATCATATCCTCCATCTACTTCATAACCATCTTTAGTCCTCGAATGTTTCTCTATAATATCACGGATAATTTCCGCATGTTCCCTAATTATTGTATTTGATCGTTCTCCGCTGTCATAAAGAATGGCTCCATCCAGATCAACAATAGTTATTCTTGATTCAAGCATATTGCTAATGGAATCAACTTTATGTCCATCGAAACTGTCAATTCCCCCGTTATCCTCAATATACAAAGTTAACAGGGCGCTTTCAATTTTCAGTCTTTCATTAAACGATTTTAAATAATAGCTTTTAAAAAGCTGCCCCAGCAACAAGCCGAGGCCAATTAACACGGCAACAATAAGGGTGATAATAGAAATGAGGAGTCTTGTACGGAATTTGGTCATTCCCCTTTCGGCTCCTCTAATTTATACCCTAGTCCGCGGATTGTTTTAATGTAGACAGGTTTTTTTGTGTTTTGTTCAATTTTCTCTCGTAAATGGCTGATATGTACATCAACAATCCGGGTATCCCCGGCAAAATCATAGTTCCATACGGCACTTAGCAATTGATCCCTCGTTAACACTCTGCCCTTATGTTTAGCCAAATATAGGAGCAGTTCAAATTCTTTAGGTGTCAATTCAAGTAGTTCTTCCGCAAAAAATGCTTCATATTGATCGGGATATATTTTCAGGTCAGCAATCTTTATAAAACCATTCTCTATGAATTCATTTTCTCTTACCTCAGGCTGATATTGAGACCTCCGCAAAATTGCCTTTACTCTTGCTATCACTTCACGGGGACTAAATGGCTTCGTCATATAATCATCAGCACCGAGTTCAAGACCGAGAACTTTGTCAAACTCATCATCTTTTGCCGTTAACATCAAGATGGGTGTCATCATTTTTTGCTGTCTTAATTGTTTACAAACTTCAATTCCATCTAGTTTAGGAAGCATCAGATCTAAAATGATCAAATCTGGATTTTCATTAAGAGCCAAATCTTTTCCATCTTCTCCATCCATGGCGGTTATAACATCAAAGCCTGCCTGCTCCAAATTGTACTGCAGCAATGTTACAATTGATTGTTCATCGTCGACGACTAGCACTGTTTTCTTCATACAAGCCTCCGGTAATTCGTATTAACCCCTATCTTTTATCCAAGTTCCTATTTTTATTATAATATATTTTTCTTCCTGCAAAAGTAGCCAAAATGAGAAAACACATTACATAAATGTAAACAAGCTGTCCTCAAGAAGATGGCGGCGCTTCAATACTTCCATTTCCAAGCATTCAAAAAGAATAAAAAAATCCGGGGGAAATCCCCCGAATGTTTAATGTTTCAAATTAAACCAATACAGCCATTACATTGCGGACAGATTGAGCTGATTTATCTAAAGCAGCCTTTTCTTCCTCTGTCAATTCAAGTTCGATCACTTTTTCTATACCGTTAGCACCTAAAATTGTTGGAACGCCTAGATAAATTCCTTCATAACCATATTCTCCTTCAAGGTATGCAATAGCCGGAAGAATTCTGCGCTGATCTTTTAGAATTGCTTCACACATTTCAACAAGAGAAGCAGCAGGAGCATAATAAGCGCTTCCGTTCCCTAAAAGGTTTACGATTTCACCGCCGCCTTTGCGTGTGCGTTCAACGATTTTCTCAAGACGATCCTTTGGAATGAGAGTTTCAAGAGGAATTCCTCCTGCGTAAGAATAGCGAATAAGGGGAACCATATCGTCTCCATGACCGCCCAGTACGAAACCTGTAACATCCTTAACTGAAATGTTCAATTCCTGAGCAACGAAAGTTCGGAAACGGGCAGTATCAAGTACACCAGATTGACCGATGACACGGTTTTTAGGGAAACCTGATTCTTTAAACACTGTATAAGTCATCGCATCAACCGGATTTGTCAATACAACGATGTAGCAGTTTGGGGAATATTTCACAATTTCCTGTGTTACACTTTTCATCACTTTCTGGTTTGTTTGCACTAAATCATCACGGCTCATTCCCGGTTTCCGTGCAATTCCAGCTGTGATAACAACGATATCGGAATCTTTTGTATCTTCATAATTGGAAGTTCCGATAATATTAGCGTCGAATCCTTGAACCGGGCTTGCTTCAAGCATATCTAACGCTTTCCCTTTAGTAGGATTTTCCATTTGCGGAATATCAACTAAAACAATATCCCCAAGTTCTTTTTGAGCTAAAAGGAATGCTGTAGTAGCTCCGGTAAATCCTCCGCCGATCACAGAAATTTTTTTGCGTTTCATTGTCATGGTGTGATCCCCCTTATCGCATTAAATAAAATAGATTGATTTCATACTTATACATTTTACCTTAAACAGGTAAAAGTATTATATGTAAAGGCTGCTCTTCCAAATGAACAGCCCAAAAAATGATTATCCCATATTTTTGATTAACTCATTTCCAAATTCTGAAGTTTTTACTTCAATTGCCCCTTCCATTAACCGAGCAAAATCATACGTTACAACTTTGGAAGCAATTGTTTTCTCCATTGATTTTATGATTAGATTTGCTGCTTCATTCCATCCTAAATGCTCAAACATTAATACTCCGGAAAGGATGACCGAAGAAGGATTTACTTTATCTAATCCTGCATATTTAGGAGCTGTACCATGTGTTGCTTCAAAAATAGCATGACCTGTTTCATAGTTAATGTTTGCTCCGGGAGCAATTCCAATGCCTCCAACTTGAGCAGCAAGTGCGTCGGATATGTAATCTCCATTTAAGTTCATTGTTGCAACAACATCAAACTCGCGCGGACGAGTCAGAATTTGTTGAAGAAAAATATCAGCAATTGCATCTTTTACAATGATCTTTCCTGCAGCTTCTGCCTCTGCTTGTGCTTTGTTTGCAGCTTCTGTCCCCTGTTCTTCTTTAATGCGGTCGTACTGAGCCCATGTAAATACTTTGTCGCCAAATTCTTTTTCAGCAAGCTCGTAACCCCAGTTTTTAAATGCACCTTCAGTGAACTTCATAATGTTCCCTTTATGTACAAGAGTTACGGACTTGCGGCCTTCTTTAATCGCATAATTGATGGCTGCACGTACAAGGCGGGATGTTCCTTCCTGTGAAACAGGCTTAATGCCGATGCCTGAAGTTTCAGGGAAGCGGATTTTATTGACGCCCATTTCATTTTGAAGGAAATGAATTAACTTCTTAACTTCGTCAGTACCTTTTGCATATTCAATGCCAGCATAAATATCTTCAGTATTTTCACGGAAAATAACCATGTCTGTATCTTGCGGTCGTTTTACAGGTGATGGCACTCCTTCAAACCAGCGTACAGGACGCAAGCACACAAACAAATCTAATTCCTGGCGAAGAGCAACATTCAGCGAGCGGATTCCGCCCCCTACAGGTGTTGTTAAAGGTCCTTTGATGGCAATTAAATATTCATTGATCGTTTGAAGCGTTTCAGCAGGAAGCCACTCTCCTGTTTGATTAAAAGCTTTTTCTCCGGCAAGCACTTCTTTCCATACAATTTTCCGCTCGCCATTATAAGCTTTCTCAACCGCTGCGTCCAATACTCTTTGTGCAGCTGCCCAAATATCCGGGCCTGTTCCATCTCCCTCAATAAATGGAATAATCGGATTGTTTGGTACGTTTAATACACCATTTGTTACCGTGATTTTTTCACCTTGCATGATTTATTCTCCCTTCTATAAGAGCATAGTGCCCCAAGACATTCCCATTATTTATATTTTTTTTCTATAAAGTATGCCGAATAAGGAGGCTGACTTTAAAGGCCTGGCTTCATCAATGACAATATATGGATTAGATGATTTTTTGTGTATATTAGGGGGTCAGGCCTTTTCTATTGAGTCAACCTCAATTCAGCTTACCTTAGAGGAAGCCCGGAGCAATACTGGTTAAAAAATCAGAATCAAAGGTTAGAAGGCTTTGCTTCTAACCTTTTTTCCTTTCTATTTTATTACATCAATTTTTCGCGAAAAAGTAAAATTTTCAATAAAAAAAATCTTTTATCCTCTTTGCTCAATTGGAATAAATTTTTGCATTCCAGGACCTGTATAGTCAGCACGCGGGCGAATTAAGCGGTTGTTTTCATATTGCTCTAAAATATGGGCGAGCCAGCCGGAAATACGGCTTACAGCAAAAATTGGTGTAAATAAATCATGGTCAATTCCTAAGCTGTGATAGATAGATGCTGAATAAAAATCAACATTTGGAGGAAGGCCTTTCTCCCCTGTCACAATGGCTTCAATTTTAATGGACATTTGATACCAATGAGGTTCACCAGTAAGCTCTGTTAACTTTTTAGACATTTCTCTTAAGTGTTTTGCACGCGGATCTCCTTTTCGATAGACACGATGCCCAAAGCCCATGATTTTTTCTTTCTTCGCAAGCTTTTCACGAATATATGGTTCAACATTTTCCAACGAACCAATTTCTGTCAGCATTTTCATTACCGCTTCGTTTGCCCCACCGTGCAATGGGCCTTTCAGCGCTCCAATTGCAGCAGTAACACCGGAATAAACATCGGATAAGGTTGCAACACAGACCCTTGCTGTAAAGGTAGATGCATTTAACTCATGATCGGCATGAAGAACAAGCACCTTATTGAATGCTTCAACAGCAATATTCTCCGGTTCTTTTCCATTTAGCATATATAAGAAGTTAGCTGCAAAGCTTAAATCCTTCCTTGGTGCGACCGGCTCAAGCCCTTTGCGTACACGGGCAAATGCAGCGACAATTGCAGGTATTTTCGCCTGAAGGCGGATTGCTTTTCTATAGTTAGCCTCTTCATCCATAAGATCAGCTTCTTCATCGTATAATCCCAACAGTGATACAGCTGAACGAAGAGCAGCCATTGGATGAACCTTGTCAATTGGATACATTTTGAAATGATCCAAAACCTCTTTTGGAAGTTCTGCGTTTTCCATCAGCTGGGTTTTTAATTCTTCCAATTCAGATTTAGTAGGAAGTTTGCGATGCCATAAAAGATAAATTACTTCTTCAAAACTAGCATTATCCGCTAAATCATCGATATTATAGCCAACATATGTCAGTGTATCATCGATTATTGAACTTATAGAAGAAGTTGTTGCAACAACCCCTTCAAGACCACGTGTAACTGTCATACTTAATCTCTCCTTTACTTAAGTAATCTCCCCTTAACCCATTGTCTGTAAACCATATTCACCGAAATAATCCATTTTCAGCTTTACAGAAATAGTTTTCGTCTATCTATGGGGCCAAAAAAGATGCTTAAAAGTTCCTGAATTAACAGACCATTTTGAGGGTAAGTGTGTGCCTGAATATCGAAGCCTTTCAACGGATCTTATTTCCGTGGCTCCGAGCGCTTGCTCAGAAAAATATCCAAAAAAAGAAAGTGCTTACATTTTTCTTCTTTATAACAAAAAGCGACGAATTATTATTCTAATTTACATTTTTACATATTTCACATTTGTTAAAGAGGCGCTTACTATTCCTATTATAAACAATTATCAGACTTTTGTGAACGAAAAGAATAGAAAATGTGAAAAAATTATTATTTTTTTAGAAAAGCTGATATGCCTATCATTTGTATACTTGAAGTTAAAAATATTGCTATTTCAAAAAAATAACACTTCAAAATTATGGAATTAGGCTATGAATTCATTCCTGCCCTTCCTGCAGGCAGAATGAATTCGCAGCCGATTACCAATTAATTCAGAAAATCAAAAATTTTCATTGCCATATACGCAATTCCGGCACCGATCAGCGGTCCTACCGCCACTCCTTTAAATAGAGATACGGCAATGATCGTTCCTAAAACAAGAGCAGTCGTGATGTGAGGATCTTCTGCCAATAAAATAACCCCGCCTTTTGCAAGCAGCGCCACTGTAATTCCCGATATTAGTGCTATCCATGCATAAGGCGATTTGAAAGCCCCGGACAAATCCTTGAAGCCGATTTCTCCGCTTGCTATAGGTGCAAGGACAGCGAGCGTGATAATGGTTACACCCCAGTTTATTCCTTTTGATTGAAGAATTGAAAAAGCGCGCATACCAAAAGGAAGCAATTTTAATAAAAACAACACAGCTAAAGCAATTAATAGTGAATGATTTTTTGCTAATAAACCTATTCCAAACAATAAAAGTAAAAATAAATATGGTTCAAATGTCAAGTTTATTCATCCTTCCGACATTTATCTTAGCATAAGACCCCGGCAGTTCCTTTAACATATGATATAAAAACCAGCAGCATTTTTTATATTTAGTGAATCCTTTCAATGGTTATTGTCGTAGGAATGAGTGCAGATGCGGTTTTCCGATACAGATGATAAAATATTTTTAAATAAATTCCGCAAATAAGGAGGTACTTAATTGAATCAGACGTACATATTTCGAACACTACGTTTTTTATACGTAATTGGAATTGTCTTCTTAAGTTTAGTTGCAATATATTACATATCAACAGTCACTTATCCTTTTCTTATAGCACTGGCACTTGCCTTTCTAATTAACCCGCTTGTTGGCTTTTTTGAGAAAAAGGCCCGAATGCCGAGAGCTCTGGCTGTTTTAATTGTTCTGATTCTTATTTTTGCCGTTTTTGCCGGATTAATCACGCTGCTTGTCGCCGAAATTGTATCAGGTACTGAATATTTAGCAAAAGTAGTTCCAACACATTTAGATACAGTAATTAATTATATTGAACAATTTTTTGCTGCTCAAATTATTCCTCTTTATAACCAGTTGTCGAGCATGTTTAAAAACCTGGATGCAGGCCAGCAAGATACCATTCTCATGAATATTGAAAATGTCGGAAAAAAATTCGGAACAACTGTCGGAGCGTTTATCCAGAACTTTTTTGAAAAGATTCCAAATATCTTATCATGGTTTCCAAACGCAGCTACAGTGTTCATATTTTCTTTGTTAGCAACATTTTTTATCAGCAAAGATTGGCACAGGCTTACAGCACTTGCCGGCAGGCTCCTTCCAAAGCGGGCAAAATCGAGTGGAAAAACAGTTTTTGCAGACTTAAATAAAGCTTTGTTTGGGTTTATAAAAGCACAAGCAACTCTGGTTTCCATTACAACTGTTATTATATTAATCGGCTTGCTAATCCTGCGTGTCGATTATGCGATAACAATTGCCTTAATTGCCGGAATTGTTGATATTATCCCCTACCTCGGAACAGGCGCCATTTTCGTTCCATGGATTATTTATGAGGCAATTGCCGGAGAAATGAGCCTGGCAATCGGTCTTGGAGTCTTATATATTGTGGTTATTGTCCAAAGGCAAATTATGGAACCTAAAATTCTTTCTTCAAGTATTGGACTAGATCCGCTTGCCACTTTAATTGCCTTGTTTGTCGGATTTAAGCTGCTCGGATTCCTTGGATTGATTGCAGGCCCGGTAACCCTCGTCATTATCAGCACTTTGCATCGCGCAAATGTGTTTAGGGATATTTGGTCGTTTATTAAAGGCGAAGAAAAAGCGTCTTAAATTATGATTAAAATTTAAAGGCAGACTTTGTATGGAGTCTGCCTTTAATACTTACCGGATTATCGTTACATTGCCTTTATCGATCCATCTTTTAAATGCTTTTATTAACAGCATCTTAAAAAACTTTCTCGTTGGAGGGGCAAGTAATAGAAACCCTGCCATATCTGTTATAAATCCAGGTGTCAAAAGCAATGTTCCTCCTATTAGAATACAAATACCGTCCAATAAGGCATCGCCGGGTATTTGCCCGTATCGGAGCTGTTCCTGTGCTTTTCGAATCGTCTCAAGCCCTTGGCGCTTTGCTAAGTATGCCCCGAGCACTCCTGTAAAAATAAGTAAGAAGATTGTCGGCAACACTCCAATCGTTTTACCGGATAATAAAAGAAACGCTATTTCTAGAGCGGGAACGATAATAAGAAATAATAGGAAATAACGCATTCGGCACCCTCCACGGACATTTTACTTTGTCCAATTTATTATATGCCTCTATAAACAATAACATCAAATGAAAGAAACAAAAAGAGATGAAGCATTAACCCCATCTCTCGTGAAATCAAATATTATAATACGCTTGCGTGACCGTTGTAAATGATTCCTCGTGCTGCGTCAACAGTAATTTCTTGCCCGTCTTTTAGAATTTTTGTTGCATTTTCAGCACCGACAATAACAGGAATGCCGAAATTTATACCTACAACCGCGCCATGGCTTGTCAATCCGCCTTCTTCGGTAATAAGGGCGCTGCACTTTTCAATAGCAGGTATCATTTCCCGGTCGGTACCGATCGTAACTAGAATAGAGCCTTCTTTTACTTTACTTAAAGCTTCTTTTGCATCGCGGGCGATCACGACTTTTCCATACGCAGATTTTCTGCCGATCCCCTGTCCCTTTATCAAAGAATCGCCTACTACATGAATTTTCATAAGGTTGGTCGTTCCGCTCTCTCCAACTGGAACGCCTGCAGTTATGACCACTAAATCGCCATTGGTGACAATACCGCTGTTTAGACTTTCCTGAACAGCAATTTCAAGCATTTCATCTGTTGTGGTAGCTTCTTTTCCAAGTAACGGATAAACTCCCCAAACTAAAGCCAGACGGCGGCGGACAAAGTCGTTTGATGTAACCGCCACAATCGGCACCTTTGGCCGATATTTCGAAATCATCCTGGCTGTATGGCCGCTTTCAGTAGGAGTAATAATTGCATTTACATCCAGATTTAATGCTGTATGCGCAACAGATTGGCCGATGGCATCTGTAATATTGTGCTCATTGTCTTTGCTGCGTTTCGATAAAATTTCCTTGTGATTTAATGCAGATTCAGCTCGTGATGCAATATTATGCATTGTCTGGACAGCCTCTACAGGATATTGTCCAGCGGCCGTTTCACCTGAAAGCATAATTGCATCTGTTCCGTCAAAGATCGCATTTGCTACATCACTTGCTTCCGCGCGTGTCGGCCGTGGATTTCTTTGCATGGAGTCAAGCATTTGCGTTGCAGTAATAACCGGTTTTCCAAGGGCATTACATTTTTTGATCAGCTTTTTTTGGACTAGAGGAACTTCTTCAGCCGGAAGTTCAACTCCGAGATCACCCCTTGCAACCATTAAACCGTCCGATACTTCTAAAATTTCATCAATATTGTCTACCCCTTCTTGATTTTCAATCTTCGGGATAATATGAATATTCGTCGCATTTCGCTTTTCAAGCAATTGGCGGATTTCAAGCACATCTTTTGCTCTTCTGACAAATGAGGCCGCGATAAAGTCTATGCCTTGTTCAATGCCAAAAATAATGTCGCTTGCATCTTTTTCTGTAATTCCCGGAAGTTTGACAGATACTCCCGGAACATTAACGCCCTTCTTATTTTTTAAAATGCCGCTGTTTAAAATTTTTGCATGAATTTCATTATTTGCATGATCAATTTTTGTTACTTCAAGCCCGATTAACCCGTCATCCAGCAAGATTTTTGAGCCCTTATGAACATCGTTAATTAAACCTTGATATGTAACAGAAAATTTTTCAGGCGTTCCCAAGACTTCATTCATAGAAATAATTATTTCCTGTCCGGCTATTAACTCGATTGCACCGTTTTCCATATCATGCGTGCGTATTTCTGGACCTTTTGTATCAAGGAGGATTGCAATATTTTTGCCGGTTCTTTCTGCTGCTTCCCGAATGTTTTTAATCCTCTGGGCATGTTCTTCGTGGTTCCCATGTGAAAAATTCAGACGTGCAACATTCATTCCCGCTTCTATTAATTGTGTAAGCTTCTCCAGGCTTTCACTTGCGGGGCCAATCGTACAAACGATTTTCGTTCTGCGCATTTTTTAATTATACCTCCTATAAATAATGAAGGACTTATTATATTGAGAGCTCCTTGGATAGCTTGCACAATTCTAGGTCGAGCATATGTTCTTCGGAAAATACTTCATTAAAATCATAATCTACGACCTGGTTTTTTCTGATTCCTACTGCACGTCCGCCTTTTCCTTCAATGAGAAGCTCAACAGCATGTGCTCCAAGACGGCTTGCAAGCACGCGGTCAAATGCACTTGGCGATCCCCCGCGCTGAACATGTCCAAGAACAGTAACCCAAGTAGCAAAACCGGTTGCTTCTGTAATTTGTTTGCTAAGCTCTTCGCCGCTGCAAACCCCTTCGGCTACAATGATAATACTGTGCCTTTTGCCGCGTTCATGACTTCTCTTTAAACGGTCAGCAATTTCATTCATGTCATAATTTTCTTCCGGAATCACAATCGCTTCAGCCCCGCCGGCAAGTCCTGCCCATAATGCAATGTCCCCGGCATTTCGGCCCATTACTTCAACTACGAACGTCCTTTCATGGGAAGATGCTGTATCACGAATTTTGTCAATCGCATCGATAACAGTATTTAAAGCTGTATCAAATCCGATCGTTTGCTCTGTTCCTGGTATATCATTATCAATTGTACCCGGAACGCCTACACACGGAAAACCAAGTTCTGTGAGGGCTTTTGCTCCTCGGTAAGAACCGTCCCCTCCGATAACAACGAGTCCTTCGATTCCGTGTTTCTTTAATTGTTCAACGCCTTTTTGCTGTCCTTCTTTAGTCTTAAATTCTTCACAGCGGGCAGAATAAAGCATTGTTCCTCCGCGGTGGATAATATCACCAACAGAACCGAGCTCAAGTTTTTTGATATTTCCGTTAATTAAACCTAGATAACCGCCGTACACACCATAAACTTCCAGGTTGTGATAAATCGCTTTGCGCACTACAGCGCGAATCGCAGCATTCATTCCTGGTGAATCTCCGCCGCTCGTTAGAACACCTATTCTTTTCATAATGCATCACCTCTAGTTATTTCAAAAGTATCTTTAATAGATTAAAAAGCTTTTAATGTGTTTGGGCTGCAAGAATTGCTTTCTTAATTGTCAATAAAATACCCTGTAATATTTCTAAAATAACACGAAGTACTTTGTCTCACAACAAATTCCTAAAATTATTCATATAGACAGAATTATCGGGATAATGCAAACGATTTCTAATAAAAAACGCGCGGATAAAAGTGTAAGTTTCTAATTTACCTCTGCATGTTCAGCAGCAAATGAATATTCCCCGATCGCTTTATATTTCCGATAACGGTGAACGACTAGTTCTTCATCTGACATTTTAACCAGTTCTTTTAAAGATTTCATTAAAATTTGGTCAATATATTCTGATTGTTTTTTAACATCTTTATGTGCTCCGCCTTTTACTTCAGGGATAATTTCATCAATAATACCGAGTTCTTTAAGATCAGGTGCAGTGATTTTCATTGTTTCAGCAGCCCTCTTCGCTTGTGACGCATCTTTCCATAAAAGCGCGGCTGCACCTTCAGGAGAAATAACCGAATATGTGGAGTTTTCAAGCATATGAATATGATTGCCTACACCTAACGCCAAAGCCCCGCCGCTTCCTCCTTCTCCAATAACGATACATATGACAGGCACTCTTAAACCGGCCATTTCAAAAAGATTACGGGCAATCGCTTCACTTTGTCCTCGCTCTTCTGCTGCCTTTCCGGGATATGCCCCTTTCGTGTCTATAAAGCATATAATCGGCCGTTTAAATTTTTCCGCTTGCTTCATTAACCGCAATGCTTTTCGATATCCTTCGGGATGGGGCATACCAAAATTGCGGCGGATATTTTCCTTCGTATCTTTGCCTCGTTGATGTCCTATTACCGTCACCGGCA
Organism: Bacillus methanolicus; assembly: GCF_028888695.1. Lineage (NCBI taxonomy): Bacteria > Bacillati > Bacillota > Bacilli > Caryophanales > Bacillaceae > Bacillus > Bacillus methanolicus. The sequence goes on from NZ_PNFF01000001.1 coordinate 2,205,769, forward strand.
GACCGTGATATTTAGCAATGCCTCCTACGATCGCCTCGTCATCTCCAAAGTTGCGGTCACCGTGGCATTCAAAAAAATCAGTGAAAAGATGCGAAATATATTCTAAAGTAGTAGGACGGTCCGGATGGCGGGCAATTTGGACCCGGTTCCAAGGATTTATATTTTCATAAATTTCTTTTTCTAATTTTTCCAGCCGCTCTTCCAACTTCTCAATTTCGGAAGAGAGGTCAACGTCCGTGCTTTTCGTAAACTCTTTCAGTTCGGAAATTTTTTTCTTCAACTCAATGACGGGTCGTTCAAATTCTAATTCTCCAACCATTTCACTTCACCTCCTGCATGAATATCCAGTATCGTGGTGATTTTCTCTTTTAAATCAAGCCGTGAAATGACAGCATCAAGCTGGCCATGTTTTAAAAGAAATTCTGCTGTTTGGAAGTCTTCGGGTAATTCTTCACGAATCGTTTGCTCGATTATTCTTCTTCCGGCAAAACCAATAAGTGCCCCAGGCTCGGCAAAATTATAGTCTCCTAAAGAAGCAAAACTTGCAGATACCCCGCCTGTAGTCGGGTGCGTCATAATAGAAATCGTTAATCCTCCGTTATCGCTGAAGCGTTTTAAAGCGGCGCTTGTTTTTGCCATTTGCATTAAGCTTAAAACACCTTCCTGCATGCGCGCTCCGCCGGATGCAGTAAAGATAATAAACGGGATAAAAAGCTCATCCGCTTTTTCGATCGCCCGAGTAATTTTCTCACCAACAACGGAACCCATACTTCCCATGCGGAAATTGGCATCCATAACTGCAATAGCCACTTGGAAGCCATTCACTGTTCCAGTACCTGTAACAACCGCTTCATTCATTTTTGTTTTTTCCCGGTCTTTTTCCAGCTTCTCAAGATAGTCAGGAAAATTAAGCGGGTTTTTTGAAACCATTTCACCATTCCACTCTTCGAAACTGCCATCATCTAAGAAGCTTTGCAAACGCTCTGCTGCATTCATCTGATAATGGTAGCCGCAGTTAATACAAACTTTAAGATTTTTGGAGACCTCTTTTGTATACATGATTTTCTTACATTTAGGACATTTTGTCATAATTCCTTCCGGAACATCTTGTTTTGCAGCTTCAGATGGAATGGTGGCATATTTTTTCTTTTTTGATTTTGTAAAAATGTCTTTAAGCAAGGTGAAACCTCCCTCACAGGTAGCAAATAGACAAGCTGAAATCCAGTATTTCAACACATCATTTATAAGTCTAGTTAGTGATCAGACCACTAGTGTGAAAGTAAAGCGCTTCATACTTAATTTCATATCACAGCCTGTCTTACAATATAGAGGAATAACCATACAATTACTGTTACATCTTGTCGTCATGGATTCGACAACTTTCTAAGCTTTCGGTATGCTTGCAAAATTTCATCTTGATTTCTTGAGAATATCGCATCAATTAATGACAGGTAATCATTTTTTTTTGCATCGTATTTGTTCAAACCAAGAGAGTTATAATAATCTTTAAGTATTATCCAAATTCTAAAAAATAAGTAATTTTGTGCGAGCTGAACAATTTTCAAAAAAAAATCGTCATCATTGAACTTAGAGGACTTTGCCCAATTAGAAAAATTGCTTAGCTTTTCTTGATCAAACTTTAATAAAATGAGGCGCAAACAATCTATTTCAATCAAATATTTCGTTTCAGACACATCGCGTTTTGCTCTCTCGTCTTGTAAGATAAACGTGCTTAACAGTTCAACTAATTGATGTCCACTAAAATCGCGGATAAATGTGCCTTCTCCTCGTCTAGTTTCGATTAACCCTAATAGTTCTAAAGCACGCAGAGCCTCCCTTACGGAGGAGCGCCCAACATTCAGGCGCTCAGAAAGCTCACGTTCGGAAAGGATTTTATCTCCTGGCTTTAAACCGTTGGATTCAATCATCGCTCTAATCTGCTTTACAATCTCTATATAAACTTTAGAATTCCCCCGAGTTTGAATCACGTTACCCGATCACTCACTTTTTCCAATAGTAGTAAGCAGGCGAGTTTTTTCTTTAACCTCCTCAGGATCAACCTTGATCCTCGCAACGCCGGTTTCCATGGCTGCTCTCGCAACGGCAGCTGCTACTTCAGAGGCTACTCTTGGATCGAACGGTCCAGGAATGACGTAATCAGCATGTAATTCATCTTCTTGAATTAACCCTGCAATTGCCTCAACCGCCGCAACTTTCATTTCTTCATTTATTTGAGTTGCCCGGACATCAAGAGCTCCGCGGAATATGCCAGGAAAAGCAAGAACATTGTTGACTTGATTTGGATAGTCGGATCGGCCCGTTCCCACGACTTTCGCCCCTGCCGCTTTTGCTTCTTCCGGCATGATTTCCGGATCAGGGTTTGCCATTGCAAAAATAATCGGATCAGGGTTCATTGATTGGATCATTTCCGCAGTGAGGGCTCCCGCAGCAGAAACACCGATAAAAACATCGGCTCCTTTAATCACCTCAGCGAGGCTTCCCTTCAAGCATTCCCTGTTTGTGAATTTCGCAACTTCCTCCTTAATCGCGTTCATTCCCTGCTGACGGCCTTCGTAAATGGCCCCTTTTGTATCGCACATAATAATATTGCGAATACCATAGCTGTAAAGAAGTTTAATAATCGCAATTCCGGCTGCCCCGGCTCCATTAGCAACTATTTTTATCTCATTCATTTCCTTTCCGACCAATTTTAATGCGTTTACAAGACCTGCAACTGTAACAATGGCAGTGCCGTGCTGGTCATCGTGAAAAATCGGGATATTTGTTTCTTTTTTCAGCCGTTCTTCAATCACAAAGCAGTTCGGCGCGGCAATGTCTTCAAGGTTAACTCCGCCAAAAGTCGGTTCAAGGAGCTTTACTGTCTCAACAATTTTGTCCACATCTGTTGTATTTAAACAGATTGGAAACGCATCGACACCTGCAAAACTTTTAAAAAGGACCGCTTTTCCTTCCATTACGGGCAAGGCTGCTTCAGGTCCGATATTTCCCAAACCAAGAACAGCAGTGCCGTCGGAAACGACTGCAACCATGTTTCCTTTCATTGTGTAGTCATAGACAGCTTCCGGCTTATTATAAATCACTTTACAAGGCTCAGCCACTCCAGGAGAGTATGCAAGGCTGAGCTCCTTTGCATTCCTTACTTGAACTTTTGATTTCGATTCTAATTTTCCTTTATTAATGCGATGCATATGCAACGCTTCTTCGCGTAAAGTCAAATATTATCACACCTTCGATTGTTAAGGAAACATTAATTTATGACTCTGTTTATAATCCCGCTTTCGAAGTGGTCAGACCACATTAGCCTCTTTATCATATATCACAACTTTATTAGCTGTAAAGATTATTTCCTCAAGATAACATTGCTCTTGCCCAAAAAATCTTTCAGTTCATTCAGACATTCTTCCGACGGATCGATTCTGTCTCCGTCAGACAGCAATACGGTTTTTTCAATCCGATCGTAATAAAGAACAATTCTTGTTTTACCTTTATATTTCTGAATGATCGATTTTAAAATTTGCAGCTGTTCAGGCGACTGCTTTTCTGTTTTGATTTTTAAATATAAAGTAGGACCTTCTTTTTTCAATCGGTCTTCAATATGGCGGATATCCTTTGCATTTTGAATAATGAACTGCATGTTTCCTTCGCGTTCTTCAAGCTTTCCTTCAAACAGTAAAATACTCCCTTGTTTTAAAAGCCCGCCGATTTTTTTAAAAGGGGCAGGAAAAACAACCCCTTCAATTTCCCCGCTCGGATCGCTTAAAGTCAAAAACGCCATCGCTTCGCCTTTTTTTGTCCTAATTCTTTTTAGATCTGTAATATAGGCGGCAATAGGCACGGACCTGCTGCCGGGAGCCAATTCTGCCAGCTGTTTTATTCCTGCTCTTTTCAGAAGATCTTCATATAAAGAAACAGGGTGTTTTGATAAGTAAAAGCCTAATACTTCTTTTTCAAATGCAAGTTTGTCTTCTATGTTGATGGGATCCACCTGCATATATTTTGGTTTCAGTGAAAACTCTTCCTCTGCAAACAAATCAAATTGATTCGTGTCATCAGGTTTTACGAGCTGGGCATGTTCCATTGCAATATCAATTGTGGCAAGCAAAACGGCCCGGTCTTGTCCAAACTCATCAAAACTTCCCGAATGAATGAGAGCTTCAAGAGTTTTTCGATTAACCGCCTTTGGAGATACTCGCAAACAAAAATCAAATAAATCATCAAACCGTTTTGTTCTTCTTGCTTGAAAGATTTCCTTTAATGCCGCTATTCCTACACCTTTAATACTTGCGAGGCTGTAGCGGATTGCCCCGTTTTCGACTTGAAACGAATAACCGCTTTTGTTTATTGAAGGCGGGAGAATCTTCATGCCCATTTGCTTTAATTCGCGAACATATTGCGCGATTTTTCTTTCATTTCCGGAAACAGATGTAAGAAGGGCCGCCATAAAATGAAGCGGATAATGTGCTTTTAAATAGGCAAGTTGATAAGCGATAATGCTATATGCAACTGCATGGCTCCGGTTAAATCCGTAATTGGCAAATTTAACAATCAAATCATAAATTTGATGAGCCGTTTGTTCGCTGTAGCCTTTACTTATCGCCCCTTTCACAAAATGATTCCGTTCTTTATCCAGGACATCGCGCTGTTTTTTTCCGACAGCGCGCCGAAGGAGATCCGCTTCCCCGAGAGAAAAACCTGCCATTTTTGAAGCAATCTGCATAATTTGCTCCTGATAAACAATAACGCCGTACGTGTTTTTTAAAATCGGCTCAAGATCCGGGTGCGGATACTCTATTTTTTGACGCCCGTGCTTCCGATCGATATAAAGCGGGATATTTTCCATTGGACCGGGGCGGTAAAGGGCATTAACCGCAACAATATCTTCAAAGCTCGTTGGCATTAAGCGGGTCAGCACTTTACGCATTCCCTCTGATTCAAGCTGAAAAATTCCTGTTGTATCTCCCCTGCTTAATAGCGCAAAGGTTTTCGGGTCATTCAAAGGAAGGTCGTGAATATTCACCTTTGTTCCTGTTTTTCTTTGAATGGAACCAATAATTGCTTCAATTAACGATAAATTTCTTAAACCGAGAAAATCCATTTTTAACAACCCGATGTCTTCAAGATGTTCCATTGAATACTGGGTTAAATAAACTTTTTCATGGCCGCTCTGGATCGGGATGACATTAATGAGCGGCTCTTCGCTTATGACAACTCCGGCAGCATGTGTTGATGTATGCCTCGGCAAGCCTTCCAGCTTCAAGGCTGTTTCAAACAGTTTTCGATTATAGTTCGATTCATTCACAAACGTTCGAAGCTGTTCTGATTCCTTGTATGCATCCTTCAAACTGACTCCCAGCCTTGATGGAATCATTTTTGAAAGCCTGTCCAATTCTTTTGTATTAAGGCCAAATACCCTTCCCACGTCTCTGAGCGCCGCCTTAGTCGCCATCGTTCCAAATGTAATAATTTGCGCAACATGAAATTCGCCGTATTTATCCACAACATATTCAATTACTTCATCGCGGCGGTTGTCAGGAAAATCAATATCGATATCAGGCATGGAAATCCGTTCGGGATTCAAAAACCGTTCAAAAAGCAGCTGATGCTTAATCGGATCAACATCTGTTATGTAGAGAACATAAGCCACGATTGAGCCGGCTGCAGATCCCCTGCCAGGCCCTGTTAATATTCCCCGGTCGCGGGCAAACTTCATAAAATCCCACACAATCAGAAAATAATCACTGAATTTCATTCTCTTAATTACGCCGAGCTCATACATTAAGCGTTCTATATGCTCTTGTGTTTTATTCTTATATCTCTCGTTCAAACCTTGCAAACAAAGCTTTTCAAGATAACTGTCTGCCGTTTCGCCTTCCGGCACCGGATACTTCGGCAAAAATTGTTTATCCATTTCAATAAAAACATTGCATTGTTCAGCAATATGGATCGTATTTTCCAACGCATCGGGATATTCATAAAATAACTCTGTCATTTCTTCTGCTGTCTTAAAATAAAATTGATCGCTGCCGAGCTGTTCGCGACCCTCATCCTGAAGTTTTTCACCATTTTTGATTGCCAGCAGACATTCGTGGGCAAATGCATCTTTCTGCTCTAAGTAATGGACACGATTTGTAGCAACAATCCCGATTCCGGTTTCTTCCGTAAGACTTGCCAGTTTCGGAATCAATTCCTGCTCGGGCTTGATCCCATGGTTTTGCAAGCTAATATAGAAAGAATTTTCTTCAAATAGACCTGCAAGAGATAGTGCTGCCTGCTTCGCTTTTTCCGATTCATTATTTAGTAAATAGTGTTCAATTTCCCCTTCCATCCCAGGCGTCAATGCAAACAGTCCTTCTGCATAATGCCTGAGCCACCTAATCGGAATTCCTTGTGGAGATTTCGTTTGAACAACACTTGTTATTTTTAATAGATTTTGAAATCCGGTTTGATTTTTTGCCAATAACACAAGCGGAAAAGAGCTTGATTCAGTTAGTTCGCTTAAAACATCCACTGTCAGCCCTATAATTGGTTTAATCGAATGCTTTACACACTCTTTATAAAAAGCAACAGCGGCATACATGACATTGCGGTCGGTTAATGCCACTGCCGGAAACCGCTTGTTTTTTGCTTCGCTGACCAATTGTTCGATCGTAATTGTGCTGGTGAGAAGACTGAATGAACTATATACATGAAGGTGAATAAATGACATGTTTTTCACACCCTTACTGCTTCTTCTATATCTAATTATAGAACTTCATTTCTGAAAAAGAAAATATGTTCTCATTTTCGCAAGGGGTTGATAAATAGTGGGAAGTGGTCGATATATTCGAAAAGCGGTCGATAAACGATGAAAACTGGATGATAAACCTTTGAAATTCTTGGGACATAAAATGTAAGAAACATATTCATAATAGTTTGTCCATATGATGAATTACAGGGGTCATTCCAAAAATGAGATAGGGATGGATTTATCTATGAAACAAGAACCGTTTTTTATTGGTCTAATTGAAACTTATTTTATTGCTCTCGGAGTTTTGCTTGGAGGCGCGTTAATCGGCGGAATGGCTGCATTTTTAACAGGGAAGCCCCCGTTGACAGAAATCTACCGTATTGCCACTTCTATTCGAATATGGGCCATTATTGCAGCGATTGGCGGAACATTTGATACTGTGTACAGCTTTGAGCGGGGTTTGCTTGATGGAGAAACAAAAGATATTTTTAAACAGTTCTTGTTGATTCTTTCCGCACTCGGCGGTGCGCAAACCGGTGCTTTACTCATAAACTGGTTGACGCAGGAGTATATTTCTTCATGAGAATTCCTCCATACTACCGGCAGACAGGCTGGCAAAGATTTCTCGCAGGTATGGCAATCGGCGGATTTATTAGCTGGACTATTTTTTTATATATTTTCGGCTCATGGCAGGAGATTCAAAGCAAGGAGATACAGCGGCAGAAAGATGAAATTGTGGATCTAAAGAAGGCAGTGAAGATTTGGCAAGAAGATTTTAATAAGCTGAATGAAAAAAATCAAGAACAGTTAACTGTTCAAAATTTTAAAGTTAAAATTACAAATTTCGAAAAATATAAACTTGATCTGTTAAGTGTTTCTGAACTTGAAGAGGGAATAAAAGAGGATATCGATTTGGTTATGGCTAAAGACCTCGAATCCGTTTATAATAACAGGGACTTAATCAAAAAAGTCATTGAAAATAAAGTATTTATATTAAACGATAAACGATACAAACTGCAAGTAAAAGAAATGATCATCTATACTACATTGGAAATCCAGCTGCAGTTAATTCTGGACGGCTGATATAATACCGGAACTGACTCATGAGCAAGGGGCAGCCCCCTCCACACAACATATAAACAATACTAATAAACCATTCTATATTTCTTTGTCGGAGGGGGTCAAACCCTTATGGCATTGTTAACAAAGTCCCCAGAAGTCTATACTTCAAGACGTGAAAAGGATAAGTAAAGGTCTTTCTCACTGGTGCATGCACGCTTGATCCATATCTTTTAACACTGATTCCTTTTCATCCCATGAGTAAATAGAAGCTCCGGCAGCAAGCGGATGGCCGCCTCCTTTATATTTTCTGGCAACACTGTTAATAACAGGACCTTTTGACCGCAGCCTAACGCGAATTTGATCCTCTTCTTCAATAAAAAAGGCCCATGCCAGAACTCCTTCAATATTTCTAAGCGAACCAACTAAGAGAGAAGCTTCAGCTGGTCTCACTTTATATTCTTCAAGCAGTTCTTTTGTTAAAACCATTGATGCGACTCCGCTCGGGCGAATATCAAAGTTTTGTAAAATATACCCGTTCAATTTCACGACATTCGGCTTAAGTTCATACATCTGATCATACAATTCCGTACGGGAAAAACCGTAGCGGATCAATTCGCCGGCATAGCCGAACGTTTTTTCGGTCGTACTCGGATAAAGAAACCTTCCGGTATCCCCGACAATTCCGGCATACAAAAGCCTAGCTGCTTTATCTGTCATTTTCAGACCTTTCTCTTTGCCAAATAAATAAAACTCATAAATCATTTCACTTACAGAGCTTGCATCCGTATCAACCCAAATTAAATCCCCGTACGGGTCCTCATTCGGATGATGGTCAATTTTTATCAATTTATCACCAAGGTGATAGCGGCTATCACAAATCCTCTCCGTATTTGCAGTGTCGCAAATAATAACGAGCGCACCTTTGTAAATTTCATCTGGTATCGTATCAAGTCTATTCAGATAATGAAGAGTAGGTTCTTCCTTTCCAACTGCGTAAACGTGTTTCTCAGGATAAGATGCTTTCAGAATTTCTACCAATCCTCCCTGAGAACCGCAGGCATCCGGATCAGGACGCACATGGCGATGGACAATAATCGTTTCATATTGCTCAATAGCTTCTAAAATTTTCTCTTTCATCATTTTGCTCCTTAATAAATTGATAATCAAATATTCCAACACTTTAACGCATTAACGTAACGCGGGTCTGGCCCTCAACGATTTAACGCGTTAACGTGGTGCGGGTCTGGCCCCCGTTGATTTAACGCATTAATACATTAAAATATATCGCGCATAAAAAGGACAGCTTCCTGTATAGCATTTCCCTTACAAAATCGTTACAATAGTAGAAGATTGTCGAAAATGGAGGAATTGAAATCATGCCTGTATTAGTCATTCTAATCATTATGTCTCTTTCTTTCTATGTATTTTATAAAATTAAATACATTAGGTCCACCCGCCCTGCTGAAAGGCAATGGATTTCAGCCAAATCGAGGATCGCCCTCGGTTTATTTGTTGGGTTGTTCGGCTTAAATCAACTGTTCCTTTATCACACAACAGTCACCTATATTGTTGCCGCTCTGTTTATCATTGTCGGAGGATTAAGTGTCTGGAGCGGCATAAAAGCATATAAATTTTTTCTTCCGCACGTTGTCAAAGAAGCTGAAGAGCTTTCAAATAATAAAATTTAAAAGGGACTGTATCATAAGGGTCTGACTCTCTCTATATGTTGTATTGGAGGAGTCTGACCTGTTTATTAATTTCTGTCAATAAGCTGGCACATCATCATAGCCTTTCCTACAAGCACCCCTTCGTTAAAGACCTCGACATCGACTTTCCCGAATTTTCGTCCTACTTCGAGAACTCTCGGATAAACCTCTAGCTTGCTTTCAATTTGCACTGGTTTAATAAAATAGGTCGTCATGTTCTCGACAACTAAATCTCCTTTTTTATAGCTTCTAAGCACTCGGTTTGCAGCTTCCGTAACAATTGTGGTGAATACTCCGTATGAAAGAGAACCAAGATGGTTCGTCATTTGCGGTGTTACTTCACAACGGAAAGCATTTTCGCCTTTCGTATTACCCTCGATTAAAGTTAATTGGCTTGTGACAATATCATCGAGCGTTTCTCCTACCTGTGGCTGCCGTTGTATCATTTGCAGCGCTTTAAGAACATCTTGCCTGCTGATAATCCCTTCAAGCTTATTGCTGTCATCTACAACTGGTAAGACTTCAATTCCTTCCCAGACCATGATATGTGATGATGAAGCAACACTCGTTTTGCCGCTAACTGTTATCGGATTTTTTGTCATGATTTTCTCAATCGGCGTTTCCGGTGGATGACCGATAATATCTTTTGATGTTACCATTCCTTGTACCTTCATATTATGATCAACGACAGGAAAACGGCTGTGCATGGTTTCGTTGTTATATTTATACCAATCTGATACAAGATCACTCATTTTTAAGTATATCGTCTCCGAAAGCGGTGTAAGGATATCTTCTACGAGGACAATTTCTTTTTTGATCAGTTGGTCGTAAATAGCGCGGTTGATCATCGTTGCAACGGTAAACGTGTCATAGCTCGTTGAAATAATCGGAAGCTGAAGCTCATCAGCCAGTTTTTTTACGTCTTCTTCCGTATCAAATCCGCCTGTTATAAGGACGGCAGCTCCAGCTTTAAGGGCAAGCTCATGGGCTTTTGTCCTGTTTCCGACAATTAACAGGTTTCCTGCCCCTGTATACCTCATCATAGCTTCCAGCTTCATCGCACCGATAACAAATTTATTTAGAGTCTTATGCAAACCGGCCTTGCCGCCCAATACCTGGCCGTCGACAATGTTTACAACTTCCGCAAAAGTCAGCTTCTCAATATTTTCTTTTTTCTTTCGTTCGATACGAATTGTTCCGACCCGTTCAATCGTGCTGACATACCCTTTGATTTCCGCGTCTTTGATTGCTCTGTACGCCGTTCCTTCACTTACGTTAAGCGCCTTGGCGATCTGGCGGACAGATATTTTTTCCCCTACCGGCAGTTCATCAATATAACGCAAGATTTGTTCATGCTTTGTTGCCAAGACCTTCACCCTTTATTTAAATTTTCCACATATCTATAAGTTAATTATAAGGTGAATGTCTATTTGAATTCAATTCGATAAAGTAATTAGTGCAAAATATCATTCATTTAATCGTTATAAGAACGGGCTTTCGTTCCTGCCGGTTTTCCATGAATCATTCGCTTACCGGTCTTGGCTGTTTTAGGCAAATATAATAAAGCTGTCAAATTTCCGGAAATGACTATGAGAGAAAATGCCAACCAGACCCGGGCAAAAATCCCCTCAATCCCTTCAGCAAAAACAGATAAATTCGGAACAGCATAATATATCAGGAGTGAACACATTAACAAACAAAGCAAATACCGATTCTTCTTCATCCTTTTCCCTCCTCTTACTGCTTGTTCTATTTTTATGCGAAGGGAAAGGAAAAAAGTAGTCCCATTGTCCGCAGCAATTGAGATCCAGAATGTAAAAAACGTGCGGCTTACATTCGCTGCACGCTTTTACCTAATTAGAGTTCAATTGCTTCCCCTGCACGAAGGACTTTTCCGCTTACACCTTCTAGCAAGTCAATAAATTTTTGCGGATCCTGCTTGATCGGTGGAAACGTATTATAATGGATCGGAACCACTGTTTTTGCATTGAGCAATTTTGCCGCATAAGCCGCATCCTCAGGCCCCATAGTAAAATTGTCGCCGATTGGCAAAAATGCGAGATCAATCGGATGGCGCTCTCCAATCAGCTTCATATCTGAAAACAAGGCCGTATCTCCTGCATGGTATACCGTCTTTCCTTCAGCCATAAAAAGAACGCCGGCAGGCATTCCGCCGTAAATAATTTCGTTATTTTCCGTAATGATACCGGTTCCATGGAAAGCCGGAGTCAATTTAACTTTGCCAAAATCAAATTCATATGCTCCCCCAATATGCATTGCATGAGTATTCAAACCTTGCCAGCTTAAATATGTAGCTAATTCAAAATTTGCGATAACAAGAGAGCTATTTTTCTTTGCAAGTTCGATTGTATCCCCAACATGATCACCGTGGGCATGAGTGATAATAATTACATCAGGCTTGACATCATCTGCCTTCAAATCAGTTAAATCATTTCCAGAAATAAATGGGTCGATGAAAATTGTTTTTCCATTCGTTTCAATTTTTACAACAGAATGGCCGTGGTAAGAGACCTTCATTTTTACCATCTCCTTTCAAAGTTGCTTTTAACATTATACTACATTAGATATTCAATTCGTTCTTTTCACTTCTCTCTATACCCAAAATGGCAGTGATTTAAAAGTTTACTTTCATGCCGATTTTTTGCTAATCTCTAATCATGAACATATTTAGGAGGTAAAAATGAATCAACGAATTGAAAAGTTATCACAATGGATGAAAGAAACCGGCGTAGATGTATGCTTTTTAACGTCGCCGGATAATGTGTTTTATTTGAGCGGTTTTTTAAGCGAACCGCACGAACGGATGCTTGGCCTGGCTGTATTTCAAGAAGAAGAGCCATTTTTAATTTGTCCCGGAATGGAAAAGAATGACGCAAAACGTTCCGGATGGAACTATGAAATTATCGGGTACAGTGATATTGACAACCCATGGGAACTTGTACATAAAGCCATTCAAAACCGACTCGCAAAAGCGAATAAAATAGCGATTGAAAAAGAGCATATGAATGTTGATAGGTTTGAGCAAGTTTCGTCGATTTTCCCGGAAGCAAACTTTGTTTCCGCAGAAGAAAAGCTGCGCAAACTCCGAATGGTAAAAGATGAAAAAGAATTGAGCATCATCCGGGAGGCGTGCGCCTTAGCCGATTTTGCCATTGAAACCGGCGTTGCAGAAATAAAAGAAGGAAAAACGGAGCTGGATATCATTGCTGCCATTGAATATGCCCTCAAGAAAAAGGGCGTAACCGACATGTCATTTTCAACAATGGTATTAACAGGGGTTAACGCTGCTTCGCCACACGGAACTCCCGGCTTAACAAAAATTCAAAAAGGCGACCTTGTCCTCTTTGACCTTGGTGTGATCGTTGACGGCTATTGTTCAGATATTACAAGAACAGTGGCTTACGGCGACATCAATGAAAAACAGGCAGAAATTTACGAAACGGTGTTAAAAGCCCAAAAAGCTGCGCTGAAAGCAAGCAAACCCGGGGCTTTATGCTCAGAAGTTGATCTTGCAGCGCGCCGAACGATTTCAGAAGCCGGCTACGGGGAATTCTTCCCGCATCGGCTTGGCCACGGGTTGGGAATCAGTGTTCATGAATATCCTTCTTTAACCGAAACAAACAATCTTGCTCTTGAAGAGGGAATGGTTTTTACAATTGAACCAGGCATTTACGTTCCAGATGTTGCCGGCGTGAGAATTGAAGATGATGTTGCAGTGACTTCAAACGGAATTGAGATTTTAACGAAATATCCGAAAGAACTTCAGATTATAAAGTAAGACATACAGCACGAATTAAAATCGTAGTATTTTTGAAAAATCGCGGTTATATGAAAATTATCGCTGTTATTTTAGAAAAATCGCGGTTATCCAGAAAAAATCGCTGTTATTTTTAAAAAATAGCTGTTATCCGAAAATAATCGCTGTTATTTGATAATGATCGCTGTAAAATCGAATTTGTGCCATCAAAAAAATCCGGGGCGAGCATGCCACCGGATTTTTTACTCTTTTTACAATTGTTCAAGAATTGTTTTTGTGTCAGCATATTCAAGATTATGCGCTTCCGCAACCGCCTTGTAAGTAACATGGCCATTAAGCGTGTTAATTCCTTTCAGAAGGGCTTCATTATCAATGCATGCTTGCTTATAGCCTTTATTAGCAATTTGAATGGCATATGGAACGGTAACATTCGTTAAAGCAATTGTAGACGTGCGCGGAACAGCACCGGGTATATTAGCAACTGCATAGTGGACAACACCATGCTTTTCATAAGTTGGGTTATCATGAGTTGTAATCCGGTCGGTCGTTTCAAAAATACCGCCTTGGTCAACCGCAATATCGACAACGACAGATCCTGGTGTCATCGATTTGATCATTTCCTCTGTCACAAGTTTAGGTGCTTTTGCACCAGGAATAAGAACAGCGCCAATGACAAGGTCCGATTCTTTAACTGCTTCTCGGATGTTATATGGATTGGACATAAGCGTCGTAACATCTGTTCCAAAAATATCATCAAGCTGGCGAAGCCGATCAGGATTTAAATCAATGATCGTTACTTTTGCACCAAGCCCGATCGCCACTTTAGCAGCATTTGTTCCGGCCACACCGCCGCCGATAATTGATACTTTTGCTCTCTGCACACCTGGGACGCCGGATAACAAAATTCCTTTTCCGCCATTAACTTTTTCAAGGAATTGCGCGCCAATTTGAGGGGCCATCCGTCCGGCTACTTCACTCATCGGCGTTAATAAAGGAAGCGCACCGTTAGCCAATTGTACAGTTTCATAAGCAATGCCAACTACTTTCTTTTCAATCAAGGCTTTTGTTAAATCAGGTTCCGGAGCTAAATGTAAGTATGTAAATAAAATTAAGCCTTCACGGAAATAGCGGTATTCGCTTGGAAGGGGTTCTTTTACCTTCATAATCATATCCATCGACCATGCTTCTTCAGCCGTATCTACAATTTTTGCCCCGGCCGAAACATAATCTTCATCTGTAAAACCGGAACCGATTCCGGCTCCTTTTTCAATATACACTTCATGGCCGAAATGTACTAAGTTAACAACACCTGCAGGAGTCATTGCCACACGGTTTTCATTGTTCTTTATTTCTGCAGGCACTCCAATTCGCATATTTTGTAACCCCCTTAATAATAAAACCAAAACCGATTATAATATAACACCTTTCTCGGAAAAAAAGTAAGAAAAATTTTCTAAACTCTCGAATAAATGAAAGCACTTACATTTTACCAGAAAACGATTCACATCTTCAACTTCCTACAATAAAGTCGGATTATAAAAATAATTATGAATCTACTAAAAAAATTCTCTGTTCCATATCAGAAAAAGCTGTCTTATTCAAGACAGCGTCCTTTGCTGCTGATATAAATTAAATAAAAAATAGATAACAGGGGAGCATCATGTAAGTTGGGGTAAACGATAAGAAAAGGAATTTACTTGTTGTATTAATGTCTACGAAAATTTCATATCCAGAATATCGGATATTCTCTATTTTTGCGCAAATTATTGATTAATACTGCTATTAAAACAATGACTATTGAGCCAATTAATATGGGTGTGAATAGGTAACTCCATTTGTACGATCCAACTATCACAACAATTGGGTCTGCCCCTGCTGGCGGATGAGTCGTTTTTGTCAACATCATGAATGCGATAGCTAATCCTACACCTAAAGCGATCGTCCATGGTTCATTACCGAAAAAATGGTACACCGTTAAACCTACTAGCGAAGAAATAAAGTGTCCGCCTATAATATTCCTCGGCTGAGATAATGGTGCATCCCATACACCAAATGCTAACACACAACTTGCTCCAAATGGGGCTATTAACCAAGTTGCAGGAGTGATCTTTGTTAATACTGCCAAAACTAAAATAGTAATAAATCCTCCAATTAGTCCGGTCATTGCATCCTTTATATCCACTTTTAAAGGACTCCTTCCCTTCCCCTTCATTTTAGCCCAATAATTAGGACGAGATGGATGCAATACTGCCACTTTCTTCATCGCTGCGTTATTTGCAGATCTCATCTGACCTAACCTCCTTTCGTTTTGTTCCATATATCTAAATTGGCTTACTTAAATTAAATAAAGCACAAAAATTTATCGACTATTCAGTAAACTGAATTTTCTGAAAAATAAAAGCAAATTCAAGAGGCCATAAGTCGGCCCCTTTATATGTAAACAGAGCTCTTGCGATTTTTTCTAAAAAAGATATTAATACATCTGGACCAATTTGTCCAGCTGCAAGCACGCATTCCATTACTGGATTGCGTGCTTTTCAGT
Organism: Bacillus methanolicus; assembly: GCF_028888695.1. Classification (NCBI taxonomy): domain Bacteria; kingdom Bacillati; phylum Bacillota; class Bacilli; order Caryophanales; family Bacillaceae; genus Bacillus; species Bacillus methanolicus. The sequence goes on from NZ_PNFF01000001.1 coordinate 2,221,605, forward strand.
TTCAAGACATTTTTTTGCTTTGTCGATGGCCTTATAGATTTCGGCAAAGCCTGTTCCTCCAGCACTATTGCGCCGTTTAACAGCATTGTACGGGTTTAGTGCATCGTAAATGTCTTCTTCAAATAAAGGGCTTGATGCTTTAAATTCCTCTAATGTTAAATCAGCTAAAAAGCAGCCTTTTTGGACACATGAAAGCACAAGCTTTCCTACAATTTCATGTGCTTCACGGAAAGGAACCCCTTTATCCGCAAGATAATCAGCAAGCTCTGTCGCATTTGAAAAATCATTCTTTACCGATTTCTCCATCTGTTCCTTATTAACCTTCATTGTGCGGATCATGCCGGCAAAAATCTTCAATGAGCCTGTTACGGTTTTGACCGTATCAAACATCCCTTCCTTGTCTTCTTGCATATCTTTGTTATAAGCAAGAGGGAGCCCTTTTAAGACTGTTAGCAGCCCGACAAGATTGCCGTAAACCCTTCCCGTTTTCCCGCGAATAAGCTCCGCCATATCCGGGTTTTTCTTTTGCGGCATAATGCTGCTTCCGGTTGAAAAACTATCATCCAGTTCAATAAAGCGAAATTCCTGGCTTGCCCATAAAATAATCTCTTCACTGAATCTTGATAGATGCATCATTAGAATCGAACTGTCTGATAAAAATTCAAGGATAAAATCGCGATCGCTTACTGCGTCCAAACTGTTTTCATAGATGCCATCAAAACCAAGCAGCTCTGCGCTGTACTCCCGGTCGATCGGAAAAGTCGTTCCTGCAAGCGCACCAGCTCCAAGCGGCGATTTATTTATTCGTTTCAGACTTTCTGAAAATCGCTGTTTATCTCGTTCCAACATCCAGAAATATGCCATTAAATGGTGGGCAAACGAAATCGGCTGTGCCCGTTGAAGATGGGTATAACCGGGCATAATCGTTTCAACATTTTCTTCTGCTTTTTCGAGTAAAACTTCCTGAAACTCGCTGATTAAATCAATGATAATTAACACTTGTTTCCGCAAATATAAATGCATATCAACAGCAACCTGGTCATTACGGCTTCTCGCTGTATGCAATTTGCCGCCAACCGGCCCGATTTCCTCTGTCAGCATGCTTTCCAGATTTAGATGAATGTCTTCAAGCTTAATAGAATAAGAGAGCTCTTCATTTAATGCCTTTTCTTTTAATCTATTTAATCCTTCGATAATAAGCGTGCCTTCATCTTTTGTAAGAATGCCGCATTTCGACAGCATGGCGGCATGTGCAATGCTTGCTTCAATGTCTTCGAGCACTAATTCTTTATCGAACGAAATGGAAGCCCCGAACTCATCTACCCATTCCTCGGCAGATTTCGTAAATCTTCCGCCCCAAAGCTTTTTCACACTGTCACCTTCTTGTTGTTTACGATGCTTTGCACTTTTGTCGGAAGTCCCCACAATTTGATAAAACCGACAGCTGCACTATGGTCAAATGCATCATCTGATGTATAAGTAGCAAGCTTTTCATCATAAAGCGAGTACGGTGATTTTCTTCCTTCAACAATGGCGTGGCCTTTAAAGAGCTTGACTCTCACTGTTCCCGTTACATGCTTCTGCGTTTCTTTTAAAAATGCAGCGAGAGCGTCCTTAATTGGAGAGAACCACAAGCCTTCATAAATCACTTCGGAAATTTTCTTTTCAATGATCGGCTTAAAGTGGGCAACTTCTTTGACAAGCGTCAAATCTTCAAGTTCTTTATGCGCTTTAATCAATGTCATCGCTCCGGGACACTCGTATACTTCACGAGATTTGATTCCGACGAGGCGGTTCTCAACATGATCAATGCGGCCTACTCCATGTTTTCCGGCTAAAATATTCAGTTCTAAAATTAATTGTGCTAAGGAATAATGTTTCCCATTTAACGTGACAGGGATCCCTTCTTCAAATCCGATTTCTATAATATCCGGAACATCGGGTGTTGTTTCAAGGCTTGCGGTTAATTCATAAGCTTCTTCTGGAGGCGCAGCCCATGGGTCTTCTAAAATTCCGCATTCATTGCTGCGGCCCCACAAATTCTGGTCAATTGAAAACGGACTGTCCAGATCAATAGGAATTGGAATTCCATGTTTCTTCGCGTATTCAATCTCCTCTTCACGCGACCAGCTCCATTCACGTACAGGAGCAAGCACTTGAAGATCAGGATTTAATGCATTTATAGACACTTCAAATCTTACCTGGTCATTCCCTTTACCTGTACATCCGTGCGCTACGGCAACCGCTCCTTCTTTTTCGGCAACTTCAACAAGTTTTTTCGCAATAAGCGGACGGGACAATGCCGACACAAGCGGATATTTTCCTTCATATAAAGCATGCGCCTGAAGCGCCATTAAGGCATATTCATTTGCAAATTCCTCTTTGGCATCAATAACATATGATTGAACGGCTCCAACTTTTAGCGCCTTTTGTTGAACAAATTCAAGATCCTTTCCTTCACCTACATCCAAGCAGCAAGCGACAACCGAATACCCCTGCTCTTCCAGCCATTTAATTGCTACCGAAGTATCAAGACCGCCTGAATATGCGAGAACAACTTTTGGTTTAGACACGATGATTCCTCCTCATTATACGAATAAATATACAACTATGTATATTTTTATTCACTAATTGGTATTTACTTTAACAACTTTTACGAAAAATTTCAATAGTTATTCTAAAAAATGTATAGAAATTAATTTCTATACAGAAATTTTCGGAATTAAATGAAAATAAATAAGTAAAAAGGTGTGAAATAATTACAAAAATTGGTAATGAATATTTGCAATACGTGATTGCAGATTTTAAAAGGAAAATAGCTGAAGAAAGATAAATGGGAATCTCTAAGCATTTCAAAAGGACAGTCACAGCAATTTTGACAGCAAAAATTGAACAACCTATAGATGCTTCCATTTATATGTAATAAAATAAAGATAACAATTCAACATGGGGGCTTAGCACGGTGGAACACTTTACAGAAGATAAAAGACTTGGGATTCCTGTTCCTGATCTTTCCAGAGATTGGGACGAATACAGCCGAGAAACACAGCAATCGATCCTTTTACAATGGGAAAAAATTCGCGGCAGAATTCCCGATCGAATTGCAGAACTTGAGAGCATCATTAATAAAAAACAAGCAGAATTATCGGACGAAAGCGATTTCAAACGTTCATGTCAACTGAATAGTGAAATAGCCGACCTGGCTTCGATTATAAATGACTTATGGCTTTGGTACAGAACAAATCAAGATGTTTCCCAAAAGGTGCACCAATAGAAACTCCCTCTTAAGCTGCAAGAGGGAGTTTCTATTTTCTATAAATCTTTTCGCAATTCCCTGACGACATGTCCAAGTTCAGGCAGAATTAATTTGTTCATTGCTAGCCGAACGGCACCGGTTGAACCGGGAGTTGAAAACACAGCCTTATCTTTGATTACCCCTGCCACTGCCCGGGATAATATTGCAGCTGAGCCGATGTCTTCCTGGTAACTGAGCATCCGGAACAGCTCGCCAAAGCCGGTGATTTCTTTGTCAAACAGGCTGCTGACTGTTTCAATCGTTACATCACGTTTGGCAATGCCAGTCCCGCCGTTTGTCAGGATCACATCAATATCCGGATTCTGACAACCTTTCAACACTTCTTCCCTGATCGCAATCTCCTCGTCTTTTACTATCACGTAATCAATGATCAAGTGGCCGGCACCTTCAAGAAGCTCGATCATCAATTTTCCGCTTTTATCTGTTTGCTTGTCTCGTGTATCACTTACGGTGATCACTTTGCATTTTACTTTTCTCGGCGCCTCTTTCTTATGTTCCGTTGTGCTCATTGAAAACCCCCTCTTTTTTCTAATAAATATCTCATCTGATAATATTTTTGGGCAAAATCAGTGACTTTTCTTGTTAATTGATAATTGACTCCGGCCCCGATTGTCATGCTGATAAAAGGGATGCCTTGAACAGAACGGTTTTTAAATAATAGAATTAGAATTCCCTTCAGAACCTGCTTAAGAGGATGTTCAAGCCATGTAACATCTGTCAGCTCTTCTTTCCCTTCATAAAAGTAAAAATCATTTACATTTTCCAAATCCGCCATTAATTCTTCCCATGCCTGCCCCTGCAGCCTGGCAGGCAAAGTTGCCGCATGAAAAACTTTTAGAGACGTCATCATTTCAAAAGGCGTATTGACTTCAAAACTGTAAGTCATTGCTATCAGCTGAACTGCCCGAAGGTTAATGACAGCCATTGCCGGAAGATCGGTTCCAAGCAACAGAACACTCCCAGTTCCTGATAAACTTCCTTGCACTAATGAATATAGCCGATGACGTGAAATTTGCTGCTGTGCTATGTAACGAAGTTGGTCTATATGTAGTTTTTTCAGGTCAGATATTGTATGAATATCTTCGTGGAAAACCCGGCCTGCCGTCAGAATTCGTTCCTTTGCATCGTTTTGCAATTGCGATCCCTGGATAAGAGCATGAAGATGAAAAAGCCAATTATCCAATACGGAAAAGATTTGTTTTTGTGCTTCATCCGGAAGCAAATCAAACGACCGCTCCAAAAATTTTTCATAAGTTGCCTCTAAATCGTTTCTCTCATAACTGTACAGCTCGCTTTCCCAATCTCTTATTTCATTTAGAACTTCTTTTTCCCGTTCTGTTAATTCCATGGAAAAAAAGCCTCCCGGTTACAGCATATTTACTTAAGTATAGCATATCATTGGTGTTATTTTCCTCAGGTCTTAAAAATAGAAAAAAAGACAAAAGGCAATACCTCTTGTCTTTTTTGGATATGCTTATTTTGTCAGCCGTACGACATCCCGGGCAATCATGACTTCCTCGTTTGTCGGGATGACCATGACTTTTACCGGAGAATGTGGATAGTTGATGAATGCTTCTTCTCCGCGAACCTTATTCAGAGAAGGATCCCAGTATACCCCCATAAATTCAAGGCCCTTTAACACTTTTGCACGGATAACATCACTGTTTTCACCAATTCCGGCTGTAAAGATGATTGCATCTACGCCGTTCATGCGGGCTGCGTACAATCCGATATATTTATGAATGCGGCTCGCGAATACTTCAAGTGCAAGCTCAGCACGCTCATTTCCCTCAGCAGCTTGCGCTTCAATATCACGAAGGTCACTTGAAAATCCGGAAAGACCTAGCAAACCGCTCTTTTTGTTTAATATATCGAGAACTTCGTCAGCTGTTTTTCCTGTTTTTTCCATAATGTATGGAATGAGCGCCGGGTCAATGTTTCCGGAACGTGTTCCCATCGTTATCCCTGCAAGTGGTGTGAATCCCATTGATGTATCAATTGATTTTCCGCCTTCAATGGCTGCAATACTTGCTCCATTTCCGAGATGACATGAGATAAGGCGCAATTGCTCAATCGGCCGTTTAAGCATTTCAGCTGCGCGCTGAGAAACATACTTATGAGAAGTTCCATGGAATCCGTACTTGCGGATGCCGTATTTTTCATAATACTCATAAGGCAAGCTGTATAGGAAAGAGCTTTCCGGCATTGTTTGGTGGAATGCTGTATCAAATACTGCAACAGCAGGAACATTTGGAAGCACTTGCTGGAATGCTTTGATACCGGTTACATTTGCCGGATTATGAAGAGGTGCGAGTTCTGATAATGCCTCAATTTTTTTCAAAACTTCTTCAGTAATTAAGACAGAATCATCAAATACTTCTCCGCCATGTACAACACGGTGTCCGATTCCTTCAATTTCATCCAGTGATTTAATGATTCCAAGTGCAGTAAGCTTATCTAGCAATAGCTTAACAGCTGCTTCGTGGTTAGGAATATCTCTAACTTCTTTTATTTTTTCACCGTTAACGGTAATATTAAATATCCCATCATTGAGACCAATCCGTTCAATAAGACCCTTAGTGATGACTTCTTCACTCGGCATTTCAAATAATTGAAATTTTAATGAGGAACTGCCGGCATTAATAGCAATAATTTTTGACATTTACTACCGCTCCTTTTATATAGCAACATCTATAGTACGATGCCTATTTTAGTACAACGTTAGTTTGTACATTTGGCACCAAATATATCTTCCAACATCACATTAAATCACTAAAATTTATACTTTTCAAGGTAAATGTGATTTGCTGAACAAAGTAAATATATTCTGATATGAACAAATTTACTAAATCATTTGCAAATTTAATAGAACGATGCTACCTATTTCTGGAATTATCTGCTGTCCTCATTTTTTGCGGGAAATTTACAAAAATAATTAAAAGCCCTGCATCTCGCAAGGCTTCATAAAACATTTATTTATTCTCATTGATCCAAGTTTCAATTTTACGAAAGATGTTATCAACCGCTGCTGCATTTGATAGTGTCGGTAATTCTGCAAGCAATACTTGCTTCGGAGGTTTTACTTCCTCCCCTTTTTTCTGAACGATAAAAATGCTTTTGGAAGCATTTTTATTCTTAAACATCGATAACGGAAGTTGAAGAACACCCTGGATGACCAAATGCTCCTTTATAAAATCATGGAGCTGTGAAGCCTGATCACTTTCGAAAAGTCCGTTCGGAATTAAGAGAAACATATATCCGCCAGGTTTTAAATACCGGGTGCTTTGTTCTATAAACAAATGATGGGCATATGAGTGTCCGGACTTTGCCTTTAATTCGTATTCTGCAGCCCGCACATCATCCGGATAAAATCCAACAGGCAAATCACAAATAACAGCATCTTGCGGATCAACAAATAACGGCTGAAGGCTGTCCTGGTTGAAAAACTGAATTGGATGGGATTGAAGATTTGCATTTACAAATGCCAATCTTATTAACAGATCGTCGATATCAATTCCTGTCGCTTCAATCGCTTTATTTGGCTGCATGTTAAGAACTGTTGTTAAAAGGTTTCCGGTGCCGACTGCCGGATCCAGTATTTTGAAAGAATGTGCTTTTATAAACTTGTTCACTAAATAACCAAAAAGCATGCCAACTGCATCCGGAGTCATTTGATGGTTCGGCTGCACATTTTCTTTCATCCCTTTTAAGATCGCTAATTGGTACGCTTTCCGGATCTCTTCATTGCTATATTTTTCTAAATGAATCTGTTTATAACTTTTTTCAAGTCTTTTAACCGTAATTTCACTTAATTCTTCTTGCAGAACAGTATCTTGAAAGAGATTTTCCCCGGTCTCAGCCAAGGCATCCAAATATGTAATCGATAATTCTTCTTGTAGTATTTGTGCTGTTTCGTTAAAAACGGTAAATAATTTCTCTACTGCAGAGATACTCAAAACAATTCCTCCCGCTCAATTTCTATTTTTTTATTGTAACGGGCTTTTTTACGTGATACAAGTTTAACGAATCAAGAACAAAAGGCGCAAGCGCCCCGTTTAGCCCCGACAAGCACAAGACGAATCACACAAGAGTCGATAGACTCTGGAGTGATTTGGCTTGTGACCTCGAGGGGCTGGGCGCTCCTCGAAAAGCTAACGCTTTTCTTCGTGCGAAGAATCGCTTCCGAAGCGTTCCTTGTGGAGCCTGATTACGACAAACTCATTTCAAAGTTATTCACAAAGATGAAATTTATAATTTCCTCACTAGCGTTGCACAAAAAACATAAGAAAAAGTCAAGAGTATAAAATTGGGATTATTTTAAATAATATCCCAAAAAATGTATGGTTTGAATATTCTGATTTTATATTTCTGAGTATTTAAGAAAAAAAGGATAAGGGGACCTATTTGAAGGTAGTCCTTATCCAGATTTTTACAAATAAATAGGGTCATATGTTAAATCATCTAAATGCTGTACATCTCCTTTTTCAAACTGTGCTAGGGTTTCAATGAAAATTTGTTCATGGTTAAGTGGCCTTCGTCCATATGATGATCGATCAGGTGTTTTAAATAGTTCTTTTATAAATTCGAAGAAGCTTTTTGACCAATATTCTTCTATAAATTCAAACATCTCAAGGAGCGTTCCCTGATAACTTACTTTTTTCTTCATCAATAAAGTTAAACAAAAAGTAATCATGGCTATGTAAATTTGGTTGAAAACAGCATTCGCGCTCTTTCCATAACATCTTTTAATGATTAAATGCTGCTTCATCCACTTGAAGAAAAGTTCAATTTGCCAGCGATTACGGTAAAGTTCACTAATTTCTTGTGCACTCATTTTTGCATCATTGATGATGATAGATAGGGTATTTCCTTGACTATCTTTCGTTTCTATCAGTCTAACGGGATATTTCATCCTTCCCAGTTTTACTATTGCTTCCCGAGAAATGTTTGACGACGGGTCAACGGGAAGTTCTTCAATGACATGGATGACAGTGTTTTCCTTGATACGAGTACAAAATCGAATATTATGACGGCAGTACTCATCGAACTTTTTAAAATCAAAGTAACCCCGGTCAAACACATGGAGCGCATCCTTATCGATTATCATTAAACCATCTAACTGTGTGACATCTGCTGGTCTAGCAGGAGTAATCATGATTTTGTCTGGGAAAGTTTCCCCTTCATGAAATACTACTCGAGTATGGATTTTAACTCCAGCTTTTGTATTTCGAAAATCAGCCCATCGATACTGGCTAAGGCATAAGGAGATGGTTGTTGAATCAATAAGATGGATTTTTCCTAGTAAATCATCGCCCTTTTCTTTTCCGAATTCCCGATAGATTTGTTCAACCAAGTGATGCAAAATAACTTCAAAAATCTCCGGGGGTAGATCGGAGAGTTTGCGAGAAAGTTGAGATTTACTAATACTTTTTAAGCCAAGTTCTTTCTGTAATTTCTTTTTGTTTTTCACCTTGAAACTGATTTTTTTTAGGCTATCAAGCTGCTTCAATTGGGCATATATAAAAAGTTTCGTAAATGTTAGGCTATCCAGCTTTTTCACATATTTATCAAGCTTCATCTGATCAATCATTTTTAAAAAAACTTTTTCATCCATTGGTTGGATGTATTCCTTAAATACTGTTTTTATGGTATTCTTGTCCATAGAGGTCTCCTTATAATTGGGATTTGGACAGGACTACCTACCTTCCACCTAATTATAAGGTTTTTTTATGCACTTTTGAACAAAAAATACCATTAATTACAAATTATTCAATAAAAATTTTATGGGAAAAGCCTTGACAAATTAAATTTTATTTAATGCAACGCTAGTGTAATTTCCTTAACAATAAAAAAACCCCGGTCAACACACGGGGCCTTCAACACTTTGAATTACTTTGCTTGTTTAACAGCTTCGATTGCTGCTTCATAGTTCGGATGGTTCGTTGCTTCACTCACATATTCAACATAGGTGACTGTGTCATTGGAATCAATAACAAACACAGCACGGGCAAGTAACCGAAGTTCTTTAATCGCTACTCCGTACGCTTCACCGAAAGAAAGATCGCGGTGGTCGGAAAGTGTTTGGACATTTTCAATTCCGTTGGCTCCACACCAGCGTTTTTGAGCAAACGGCAAATCAACACTGATTGTTAATACTTTCACGTTATCAAGCTTTGAGGCTTCTTCATTAAATCGTCGTGTTTGTGCATCACAAACTCCAGTGTCAAGAGAAGGAACAACACTGATTAAGCGAACCTGCCCTTTTGTATCCGCTAAAGTTACTTCAGACAAATCGTTAGCTAATACTTTAAAATCAGGGGCTTTGTCTCCAACCTTTACTTCATTTCCTAACAAAGTGACAGGGTTTCCTTTAAAAGTGATTGATGCCATGAACTCATCCTCCTTAAAACAACATTTGTACAGTGTAAATCATATCTTTTCAGACTCTTTTTTGCAATTAAAAGGTTATATTTTCATAAAAAACATTCATGATTTTTTACCCCAACCCTAACATGGAAATAAGTTTCATTTTAAAACATAACCAACATAATAAGGCGGTGTGAGCGAAGCAAAGCTCAAAATATTTACATAGCTAAACTAGTATCTTGCTAAAAATAAGTTGGCATTTCTATTTTTGTTAGCGTAGCTCCGCCCCTTTTCCACAAAAAAAGTTAACCTTCATAATTGAAAGTTAACTTAAATCAAATCTTAAAATTCCAAATCTTTTTTTGGTCCGTTATTTGGGTTTTGCTCATACTCTTGATAATGAGTTTTATTCGAATGATCATTTTTCTTATCAAACATTTGCCGGATTTTCTCAACAGCCTGCGGTGCAAGATCCAATATTTTTTCATAAAGGTGTGTACTTTCATCAAGGTGGAGCATTTTTACACCTTGCGAATTGACAATCAAGAAAGCAATTGGCGTAATTGATACACCGCCGCCGCTTCCTCCGCCAAAAGGATGCTTAGATTGGCCTTGTACCGTTCCCTGTTCCTGTGAGGACCCTGTTCCTGATCCGTCTAATACAAATTCGCTTCCGCCTGCCGCGAAGCCAAAACCTACTTTTGAAACAGTTAAGATTACGCTTCCATCAGGGGTTTCAACGGGATCACCAATTATTGTATTCACATCAATCATTTCTTTCAAACTTTCCAACGCTGTTGTCATTAATCCTTGAATAGGATGATCGGACATATCTGCATCCTCCTTTTCTAGACAGATTTTGTTTTATCTCCAGAAAAGACGGACAGAGCCTTTGATCGAAACTTGGGTTTTCCGCCTTTCCAATATTTAACCAGTTTTATTCCTGCTAACATAGCATGCCCGATTCGAAATTGAAACATACATCTGAGCGTCGTTTGAGAATATGCTCTTTGAAAGTTTGGCGTAATGTTTATTTTCGGCATTACTTTTAGTTTCATATTGAGGCTTATAACACCAACAATGCTCCCCTTTACTGCCCAAAGCGCTCCAATAAGCATACCGGTGTAGGCTGCATCGCCGATCCCGGCAACGGTGAACCATTCGAATTCCTTGATCGTTATTTTTTTCAATAATTTGCGGATGATTTTATGAAGTCCAATAACATGTGTAAGAATCTCTTTTATATCTTTAAAAATGTTGAGCAAATCTTCTGCCGAATATTGCTTCGTCTCTTCTTTACTCGGCTTCTTCTGATGTCCCATCTGTTTTTCTTGTTTCAAAACGATCGTAGGGGAATTCTCATCTATTTTTATAAGAGGGATTTTCAGCTTGTATCTAAAAAGGCCAAACCACGCTCTTAATTCCAACTTTAAATGGTCGTTATCCTGAACATGATCATAACTCAAATATATTGTTAGTCTTGTTGCAAGAACGATCATCAATAAAAAAAGCAGAACCGCTAAGGCAATGACCAACCATTTCACTATGTTCACAACCTTTCAGCCTGCTAGTATCGTCTTAAACAAAAAAAAATAAACCTGCCGTCAGTAAATTTTGGCAGGTTTAATTTTTTATCTTTCGTGTATAACTGTCGTATCTGCAAACAAATCATGAAGCCCTTGTTTTTTCGGAAGAAAGGCAACAATTACATAACCGACGACAACAGTTGCGGAGATAAATCGCCCAATACATTCCCTGAACAGGACCGTTCCCCAGCTTAATTTGCCGCCGTCAAGATCAATGACTTTCAGTCCAAAAACCATTTTGCCCAATGTCTGGCCGAAAAACTTAGTCATTAATAAAAAGTAGCCATAGAATGTAATTGCAGTTGCGATTGAGATTGGTGCAAACATGCTTATTTCATGAAGCGGCAAATCAAAAAGCCTGAATAACGGGTTGACGATCATTCGATCAATGCTACCGATTACAAGCAGATCAAGAAGGTATGCCCAAAACCGCATCCAAAATCCTGCATAACGGTAAATCGATTGCTCTGCTTGCATATTTGCTTGTTTCAAAGCGGAAGAGTTTGATTCCTCTGTTAAAGCCGAGAAGTTCTCATTGATGCTTTGTCCGGAAGGTGCTCCCGTGTTATTTTGTTCAGAATCAATATGATCCTGATGCACTGAATCGTTAAAATTCATTTCCTGTTCCCCCTTACTCAGCATATAGATACATCAGTCTGGGAGAATTCGGCTGTGATAGTAATTTCATGAGGCCGGACATTTCCATGTCTTCTCCCATTAATTTACGGGCACCCATGCTGAATAATGAGCCAAATCCAAGATTTTCTGAATAACTGATAACTTGAGCACCTTTTAACTTATGGTCTTTTTTCAAATTCTCAACAACATCATCAAAATAGCCAAAACCATCAATTAGATTTAAATTCTTTGCTTGGCGGCCGTCATAAATTCTTCCGTCGGCAATTTTCTTCACTTCTTCAACCGGAATTCCGCGTCCTTCAGAAATTACTTTTACAAATCCCTCATAAGAATTTTCAATCATCGATTGCAAAATTTTACGTTCTTCATCCGTCATTTTTCTTGTTGGACTCATAATGTCTTTATATGGTCCGCTTTTAATCGTAACAAAGTCTACGCCATACTTTTTAGCAAGGCCGGCATAGTTCACCCCTTGTATAATGACCCCAAGAGAACCTGTTAATGTTTCAGGGCTGGCATAAATCTTATCAGCGGCTGCAGAAATGTAATACCCGCCTGATGCTGCCATTGACCCCATTGAAACGTAGACAGGTTTTTTCGTTTCTTTTTGGATTTCTACAATTTTATCGTGAATTTCCGCACTTTCAACTACTCCGCCGCCGGGAGAATTAACCCTAATAATGATCGCCTTAACAGTTTTATCTTCTTTTACATGATCAAGCTGTTTCATAAAAGCTTGATGATTGTACCCTCCGCTCTCAAATAATGTCATTGTTTCACCGGTATCTTGAATAACTCCATTTACATTCAGTACGGCGATTTTCTTAAATTCGTCTCCTTCTTCGATCACTTCTTCTAAAAACATTTCGTCATTCATCGGAAACAAATCCTTCAATGAAGTTTCAAAATCTTTAATTGCAAATGCAGATAAAAAATTAATGATTACCGAAACAAAAAATAATCCAGCAGCGATTCCGAGTGCTGCCCAGCGTTTTCCATTCATGCTGTTAATACCTCCCTTTTATAGTTCACAATACTGTTACGTTCTAAATATCAAATTGTTTCAAAAAATGTTACACTAATTTTAGATTAATATTTTATCAAATTGGGTAATATTTGGAAAGATACGAATAATTATATGGAGGTATGAACCATGCCTAATCGCCGCAACTTGTATTTCTTCTATAGAAGGGATGAAGAGTTACAGGAAAAATTAGATCCCCTTTATGACTTAGCGAGAAAATACGATTTCACCGTTGTTAAAGATTATCGGGATGCGAACATTATTGTCAGCATCGGCGGGGATGGAACCTTCTTGCAGGCTGTCCGTAAAACAGGTTTTAGGGGAGATTGTTTATATGCGGGCATTTCAACTACCGAACATTTAAGCATGTATTGCGATTTTTATATTAACGATACTTCCAAAATGGTTGAAGCAATGACAAATGAACAAATTGAAGTCAGAAGATACCCGACGATTGAAGTAACGGTTGACGGTGAATCAAATTTCCTTTGCTTAAATGAATTCAGCATTCGTTCTTCCATTATTAGAACGTTTGCAATGGATGTTTACATTGACGAGCTTTATTTTGAAACATTCCGCGGCGACGGAATGATCGTAGCCACACCAACCGGAAGCACCGCTTATAATAAATCAGTAAACGGATCGGTCGTTGATCCTTTGCTTCCTTGTATGCAAGTGAGTGAAATCGCTTCCATGAACAATAACAGCTACCGAACTCTTGGATCATCTTTTATTTTGAGCGGAGACAGAATATTAACCTTAATAGTTGTTCCTGATGGAAACGAACATCCGACAATGGCAATGGATAATGAAGCATTAAGCATTAAGCATGTGAGAAAGATTGAAGTGAAATTAAGTGACAGGATCATTAAAACTGTAAAACTTAAAGACAATTCATTTTGGGAAAAAGTCAAAAGGACATTTTTGTGAAAACAAAGGCCGACCCCTTCAATACAACATAAAGACAAAAGATTCTATATAATCGTCATTGCCGGAGGGAGTCGGACCCTTATTATATTTCCATACCTTTTCCTCTTTTCAGTCTTAATTCTAATGCGGCGGCCAGTTTTGTCCGCGACACAGAATAGATGGTTAGTGCTGCCCAAATAAAAGTGAATGACAGCAAATGAAGTTTTGTGAACTGTTCGCCGTACACAAAGATCCCTAATATCAATGTGATAGTTGGCGCAATATATTGAATGAAACCAAGCATCGATAATTGTATCTTTTGTGCTCCCTTTGCAAAATAAAGTAATGGGATGGCCGTTGCAGCGCCTGCTCCAATTAAGAGAAGGCCAGTAGGCAGCGACCCGTTCAAAAATGAGCTTTCTCCCTGAATAAACAGAATTCCGATATATACAAGAGCGAGAGGAGTGACAGCCATTGTTTCCAAAGTCAGACCGATCGCAGAATCCACTTTAATTAATTTTTTTGCCAGTCCATACAAGCCGAAAGTAACGGCAAGCATGATGGCAATCCACGGAAAACGGCCGTAAGATAATGTCAAAATAAGAACACCGATTAAAGCCAGGAAAAACGAAAAGTATTGGGCGATAGACAGACGTTCTTTTAATACAAACATCCCAAGCAATACACTGACAAGAGGATTAATATAATACCCTAAACTCGTTTCAATCATTTGGCCATTGTTAACTGCCCAAATATATAAAAACCAGTTGACGCTTATAAGAAGTGAGGCTGCACCAAGCGCCATAAATTGTTTTTTATTTGCCGAGAGTGCACGGACGGTAGCGGTAAATGCCTTCCATTTGTTCGTAACAAGCAGTACAACAAGCATAAAAACAAAAGACCAAAATACCCGGTTTGCCAAAATCTCATGTGCCTTCACATGACCAAGCAGTTTCCAGTAAATCGGAAGGATTCCCCAAAGAAAATAGGAAAAAGCGGCATACAAAGCTCCCATCTGTTGTTCATTTTTTATCATTGTGTTGTTCCTCAATTCTTTCTAGTCTCGAAATAATTCTATTATAAATCGAAAGAAAGAATGCCGCCAACTTTTTTTATTGGGATTTGCAACCTCATAACGTTAACTAAAAAAAGGAAGGGTCAGACCCATCAATATTTTCTAATTATCAATTTCTCCGCCAACATGATCGAAACATTCAAATATATAATTGCTGTTTTAAGATTTTTTGAATGCTTCCATTTCTTTTTGACGCAGTTCAACTCGCCTGATTTTTCCGGATGTCGTTTTCGGCAGCTCAGATATAAATTCGATTTTTCGCGGGTATTTATACGGGGCAGTCAGTTTTTTAACATGTTCCTGGAGTTCCTTCACGAGATCAGGAGTGTCTTTATCAACACTATCACGTAAAACAACAAATGCTTTAACGATATGGCCGCGAATTTCATCAGGGCTTGCAACAACGGCACATTCTTTTACATATGGATGCTTAACAAGTGCATCTTCGACTTCAAAAGGTCCAATTGTATAACCGGAACTGATAATAATATCGTCTCCCCGGCCTTCAAACCAGAAATAACCGTCTTCATCTTTTTTCGCTTTATCACCAGTAATATAATAATCGCCGCGGAATTGCATAGCCATTCTCTCAGGATCTTTGTAGTAGTGTTTAAAAAGGGAAGGGGTTTCAATGTGAACAGCAATATCACCGACTTCACCAACAGCGCATGGCTCTCCCTTTTCATTAATGATTTCCACTCTGTTACCCGGAGTGGGCTTACCCATAGAACCAGCTTTCAATTCCATTCCTTTTGTGACACCGACCAGCAATGTATTTTCCGTCTGTCCATACCCGTCCCGGACATCCACATGAAAATGTTTCTTGAACGTATCAATTACTTCCCTGTTTAGCGGTTCTCCGGCCGATACTGCACTGCGCAGCTTCGGCAGCTTATACTCGTACAGGTTATCGACTTTTGCCATTAACCGGTATTCAGTTGGAGTACAGCATAAAACATTTACTTCATATTTTTCGAGGAGATGCAAGAATTTATTTTGTTCAAACTTTCCGTTATAGGAAAGACCGGTTGCACCTGACCCCAATACAGATAAAAACGGGCTCCAAATCCATTTTTGCCATCCCGGACCGGCTGTTGCCCAAACCATATCACCCTCTTCAATCCCGAGCCAATTGGCGGCTGCGATTCTTAAATGGGCATATGCCCAGCCGTGTGTATGAACAACTCCTTTTGGATTTCCAGTTGTTCCGGATGTATAAGATAAAAAGGCCATATCATCCTTAGACGTATCTGCCAGAGGGAATTCATCTGAAACCTTTGTCATTGCTTCATCCAAATGAATCCAGTTATCCGAACTTCCGCCAATCACAAATTTGAGTAAAGACCGAGCTTCTTCAATTCCTGAAAACTGGTCCACATATTGGTAATAGCTGACAATCCCTTTCGCATCACCATGGCTGATTCGGTATTGCAAATCTTTTGTACGAAGCATTTCAGAACTGGGGATCACAACAAGACCGGCTTTTAAAGCAGCTAAATATACTTGGTATGCCTCAATTAGACGAGGAACCGTAATGAGAATAATATCTCCTTTTTGTAAACCGCTATTTAAGAAAACGTTTCCAATTTTATTTACATTTTTCATTAATTGCGCATATGTTATCTCTTTTGTTTCCCCTGCTTCATTTTCCCACTTTAGAGCAAGCTTCTCCGGATCCTTTGCAAACCGCTCTATTTCGGATACTAGATTGTATTTTTCAGGTGCAATAAAATCCTTCAATTTCATCAAAATTCCCCCTAACAATATTTTTCTATTCAAAATCTCTTAGTTCTCCGTAAAAGACATTATACTAAATTATCAAAAAATTTAAAATTATTTTTTTAGAAAAGGAAATTAGAAACAAGGACGCGCGAAATTTTCGTGGATGTCTATTCAAGGATAAAAATTGGCCAGGCGCTGCAACATAATTAAAAAAGGAGCAGGTATTTAAACCCGCTCCTTGTAGCCATTGTATTTATTTTTTATTATTTAGAGAAACCTCCGCCTAATTGTTGTTCAGCCATTTGAACTAAACGCTTAGTGATTTCTCCCCCAACTGAACCGTTAGCGCGAGAAGTAGTATCTGCACCTAGGTTAACTCCAAATTCAGTTGCGATTTCGTATTTCATTTGGTCTAGAGCTTGTTGAACTCCTGGAACCAGTAATTGATTTGAACTGTTGTTTCGTGCCATGTGATATCACCTCCTTATGGGTATAGAGTGTGTAGAATCACATGGCTTCATTCTATCGAAAGATTGGTAATTGTTTCACAAAATAGCAATAAACATTTTGATCTGTTAAAAAAGATGATCAAATGTTTCTTCAGCTTGTTTCGCATTAGGTTTTATATGAATGACTTCGGTTTCGTTTACAGCTTTTGTAATATATGGTTCGAAATCAATATAACTTTCATAATGATGAACCTTATCTCTTCGCGGTTTTGTTTTTGGCGATGAAGGAACAAAAACGGTACAGCAGTCTTCATACGGGCGAATCGAAATATCATGAGTTCCTATTTCACGTGAAATTTCAATGATTTCTGTTTTATCCATAGTAATGAGCGGCCGAAGTACAGGTGTATTCGTAACTTCGTTGATCGCAAACATGCTCTCAAGTGTTTGGCTCGCTACTTGGCCAAGGCTTTCGCCTGTTATTATTGCAAGACCGTTATGCTTCTTACGAATTTCATCAGTAATTCGGAGCATCAATCGCCTTGTAACTGTCATGGAATAATTATCAGGCACCTGTTTTTGGATCAATTGCTGGATCTCTGTAAAAGGAACAACATAGAGAGTCATAAAGCCGCTTACTTCGGAAAGTTTTTCAGCAAGATCAATCACCTTTTGCTTTGAACGCTCGCTTGTAAATGGCGGACTGTGAAAATGGACAGCTTCCACTTCCAGGCCTCTTTTCATTGACAAATATCCGGCAACAGGGCTGTCAATTCCTCCTGAAAGCATAAGCATCGCTTTGCCGCTTGACCCGACAGGGAGTCCGCCTGCACCGCGAATATTCTCGCAAGTCAAATATGCAGCTTCTTTTCGAATCTCAATCTGCATGTTTATATCAGGATTTTTTACATCTACTTTCAGCCCCTCAATATTTTTTAAAAGATGGGCTCCGAAAGTATGGTTGATTTCATCTGTAGATAAAAAGAACGTTTTGTCCGCTCTTTTTCCAGTAATTTTAAAAGTATTTCCCGGCTTATATAAACTCTTAAACAAGTCAAGAACCGCTTCTTTCATTACATCAATATCTTTTTCAACCTTGACAGCGGGACTAAAAGATTGAATGCCAAACACGCCTTTTAAACGCGAAATAATTTCTTCGCTGTTTTCTCCATTTAATAAAACATACATTCGATCCCGGCTTGCTTCTATTTTCACATTAGGAAAATCTTTTAATACTCTCTTAATGTTCATTTTTAATTTTTCAACAAACTTGTTCCGGTTTCTGCCCTTTGTCGACATTTCTCCGTAGCGAATGAGAATTCGGTCATAGTTCATATCAGTTCATTACCTCTCCTAGTTGTTTTATTGTCTGTTTTATTTTGTCAGCCGCATACAATGCTTCTTCCATTGTATTTTCATATGACAAGCTAATACGGATCGCACTGTTTGCTTCTTCATCAGGTACACCCATTGCCATTAATGTTTTACTCGGAGATTTCTTTTTGGAAGAACAGGCACTGGTCGTTGAAACGTATATATCTTGGTCTTCAAGAGCATGAACAAACACTTCAGCTTTAAACCCTCGGACGGAAAAATTAAGAATGTGCGGGGCTGACCCTTCCTTCGGTGTATGAACCTTAACGCCATCAATTTTTTCAAGTTCATTTCTTAATGTATTCTTTATCGCTTCCATTTGATGTATGCCGGTCTCCCTTTTTTGAAGAGTTAAGCGCAAAGCCTTCGCCATGGCAACCATTCCGGCGACATTTTCTGTTCCGCTCCGCGTATTCAACTCCTGGTTTCCGCCCGACAACAGCGGCGATATCCTTACTCCATCCCGAATAAACAGCGCTCCCGTGCCTTTCAAGCCATGAAATTTGTGCCCGGAAATCGTACATAAATCAATTCCGCATTCATAAAAATTAAGCGGAACTTTTCCAACTCCTTGAACATGGTCAACATGAAAAAGGATTTTCGGATACTCTTTTATCATCGTTCCGATCTCTTTAATAGGCTGGATTGTTCCAACCTCATTATTGATATGCATAACGGACACAAGAATCGTATCGTGGCGAATCGCCTTCTCTACTTCTTTCGCATTTACCCTTCCGTCCGAATCAACCGGAACAAAAGTCACATCGAAGCCGAGTTGTTCAAGCTGATTGATGGACTCCGTGACAGAAGGATGTTCAATTGAAGTGGAAATAATATGGCGCCCTCTTCCCCTATACATGAGCGCCGTTCCCTTAATCGCTAGATTATTGCTCTCCGTTCCACCGGATGTAAAATATATCTCGCTATCTTTTACATTTAAAAGCCTGGCCACCTGAGACCGGGCCTGTGTTAACAATTGTTCAGCCTTTCCGCCAATATTATGCAGGGAAGATGGGTTGCCAAAATATTCTGTTGAAACTTTAACGAACGAGTCAATTACTTCTTCATATGGTTTTGTAGTTGCGCTATTATCAAAATAGATCATGGCCTTCCCCTTTCTAATACGGTAATGCAATTGTTAATCTTAGCACATTCTTCATTCGTTGAAAATGATACTGCTTTACGAGTTTGATGACGGATTTTTCTTTTGTAAACAAAAAAATGGCATAAATGCTATTCTTCATTATTGTGGACAAATTCGTTCTGATTAAAGATAAAAGCATGACAAAAGACAGGTTCACACTGCGAACCTGTCTTGTTTTTATTCTTCTGAAAGCATGGCTTCAATTTTCCTTAAAGCGCCCGGTTCTATTTCTTCGATTGAAGCGGCCGCTTGTTCAATGGCCTGCCGATAATCGTAGTTACGAAAGGCTGTTTCAGCCTCTTGCAAACCTTTCTCTACAGAAGGATAACGGCTTCGATAACGGTTGCCGTATTGAATGACTTTCTCCGCCAATTTTGCATTCTCGACTAATTCAATTGTTGAATCCATTAATTTATTAACAGTCAATACGGCAACCTCAAGGTATTTCCGGACAGAATTAATATTCAGCGGCTTTTCTTCAAGTCTGTCTATCACATTTTGAATACTTTCCTTCGCATCTTCCAATAAATATTGATATTCCTGAGATAAGCCCGGAATATTGCTTTTTGATACAAGGCGGATCATTTCTCCGACTTTTTTTGAAAGATCTTTTACTTGCTCCCGTGCTTCCATTTCATCTTTTCGCAAGGCCAGCAGTTTTTCTTCAAACTCCCTTTGTTCATCACGAACCTGATCCAAAACTGCTTTCATTTCCTGCAATTCTTCACTTAGAACGGTTTGTGCAGTATCATTTTGTGCGAGACGCTCTAACAGAAGCTCATACCTTTTTTCTAAATGGGCTAATCGTTTTTCAGAACGCGTTAAAACCTCCAGTTCCTGTTCCTGCAGGTGATAGCTCTCTTGGACATGGTCTGATTCCAATTTCAGTTTTTCATTTTCTTCCAAAGTGATATCAAGAATCTCCTTAGCTCCCTGTACATTTTGGCTGATAAAATGTTTTGCGTGTACTTCTTTTTCAAGAAGGTCGAATAAAAGCTCAATGCCTTCTTTCAACTCTTCAATTCCTTTTTGAACTTCCTCAATCTCAAGCTTTTCAATGTAGGATAAATATACTTCAAGCTGTTTTTCAAATCTTTCTGTCTCTTTCTCCAATGGAATATGGTCAAGAACATACCCTTGTGAGGCCATTTCCCGGTAGCCTTCCTTTAATTCTTTTATTTGCGAAGGAAGGCTAGTCTGGCATTCCAACAATAATCTAGGAATGTCATCCATTTTTTGTTTGATTTTTTCAAGTCGTTCCTTTATAAACAGAACGGTTTCTCGTGCCTCAAGGTAATTTCCATTTTTTGTTTTTTCATCAAACTCTTGAAATTTGCCTATGATTTCATCAAGCTTTCGTTCAAGCTCATTCTCTGCTCTCCCGAAATTATGCCGATGTGCAAGCAGGGTTTTCTTGCTCTCCCGATAAAGTTCCTTTAACTCTTCTATTTCAGTTCTGTTTTTTTCCTCGCTGCCGACGAGATCATTCAGCTCGGTGAGAATGCATTGTATCTTCTCTTCTGTCTTTGAAAGCTTTTCTTCAATAAGCGCAATAATTTCCTTCGCCTTGCCGAATCTATATTTATCAATATACTCCTCGGCATCAAACAAGAGCTCTTCTACATCAGGCAAATCGGTTGTAACGATCTCATCCCATTCATGACGCCATCTTTCAAAAAGTTCCTCTGTTTGGCCGGTCATATTCAGTTGCTTTATTTTTGACATTTCGTCAAGTACGGGGCGGTCCATTATGTCGATTTTCCATGATTCAAGACGGTCTATTTCTTTATAGTATTTTTTTCTTATAAAAAAACCGGTCAAAAACAAACAAAAAATAATGATGAGTGCACCAATTATGTATTCCATAATAAACCCCCAGTTTCAACACCGAATTTGGAGCAGTTTTAGTTTTTATTTTATATAAATATTTTACGAATGTTCATTTCAATGTTTTTATGATACCATGTAAACGACAATTTTTGACTATTATTTTCTTTTTTTTTGATCAAAAAGCTTCGACATTTAGTTTTTTACAAGAGGAGGGAGACAAAGTTGAAAAAAGATGGGCATATACATACTCCATATTGCCCTCACGGATCAAAAGATTCTTTTGAGGAATATATTGAACAAGCTATTTCGCTAGGGTTTGAGGAAATTACATTTACTGAGCATGCTCCATTGCCAAAAGGTTTTATCGATACAACCCCGACAAAAGACAGTGCGATGGATTTGAACAAACTTGAATCTTATCTCGATGATCTTGACCAGTTAAAGAAAAAATTCGAAGGGCGTATAAAAATAAATACCGGGCTGGAAGTTGATTATATTGAAGGGTACGAAAAAGAAATTCGAAATTTTTTGAATGTTATTGGAAAAAGGCTTGATGATGCCATTCTTTCCGTCCACTTTTTAAAATTCAATAATCGTTATGATTGTATCGACTACAGTCCAGGGGAATTTGAAAAAATAGCAAAAAGCTACGGGGGAGTAGATGAAGTCTATAAAAAATACTACGAAACATTAGTGCTTTCGATAACCTCGGATCTAGGGCCATTTAAACCGAAACGAATCGGCCACATTACACTGATCCGGAAATTCCACCGTAAATTTCCGGCTTCGCATGAATTTAAGAATGAAATTGAAAATGTCCTTAATACAATAAAAAAATATAATTATGAAATTGACTATAACGGGGCAGGAACAATAAAACCTCTTTGCCGGGAGCCTTATCCGCCTGAATGGGCTGCGGAAAAAGCCATACAAATGGGCATTCCGCTTGTCTATGGATCGGATGCCCACCATCGAAAAGAACTTGGCCAAGGCAGAGAAAAAATGAAATTTCTTAAAACGGGGCTGACTCAATAGCAAATGGGTCAGACCCATTTAATTGATTACTGCCTCTTTTTTTACCTCTGACGGAGGCGTACACAAAACTCCGTCAATCCACTGAAAAATTTCCTGCAAATATTTTTTTGCAAAGTATTTTTCATGAAGAAAAACATGCAATACTTCTGTTACATAGTGGGTATTTAAGAAAGGCATAGACAAGAGGCTTTTAAATTGCAAAATCAGATAAGAAACAGAATGGCTTCTAAACTCCTTTTGTTCCATTCCTTTTTCAATAATTTTATGAAATAAGTAGCGCTCTTTGACATAATAGGTAGACATAATTTCCCGGACAACTTGTGAATCGATTGACATTTCCCTGAGTATAAACCTAGTTAAATGGATGTTTTTACATTGGAATTCGATAACGTTTGTGGCTATTTGTTTCAGGCAAAACGCAGCACCCGCATCTAGCAGGGAAAAACCTTTTTCAATTTCGGCCAGATAATTTTCGAAAAATGCCGTAAAACAGTACTCTAATAACCCGTGTTTATTTTGAAAATAATAAGAAATATTGGCTGGGTTAACATTCGCTTTTTCTGCAATATCCCGCACCGATGTACCGTTATATCCCTTTGTATTGAACAATTCAATGGCTGCATTCACAATTGCCTCTTTTGAATTTTTTCGCACCCGGCTGCCCTCCCTCTCCGCCATTTTTCAGTCATACATTACCATTCTTTATTTCTCGTACCATTTCCTTTAATTAATTCTCGACAAAGTCTCCTCTTTTTCTGCTGTTTTTGATAGAATTTATATTAAAATCCCTGAAAGCAAGGTGAAAACGGTGTTTCAAGTCGAAAAATATCGTGGTTCTAAAGAGGAAAACTATGAGCTTGTTATTAAGCAGCTTAAGTCTCTCCTCGAAGGAGAAACAAATCGAATTGCAAATTTAAGCAATGCTTCGGCTTTATTAAAACAGTTTTTAGACCGTACAAATTGGGTAGGTTTTTATTTGATGGATGGAGAAGAGCTCGTTCTTGGTCCGTTCCAAGGTCTTCCTGCATGTGTCCGCATCCCGCTTGGAAAAGGAGTTTGCGGTACATCCGCTCAATTGCGGAAAACAATCAGGGTAGAAGACGTCCATCTTTTTCCTGGACATATTGCATGTGACCCTGCCTCCCAATCAGAAATCGTTGTGCCCATGATCAAAAACGGAGAATTATTGGGAGTCCTCGACATCGATTCGCCGGAAAAAAGTCGTTTCGATGAATTGGATCAGGAGAAATTAGAAAAATTTACAGAAGTGCTCGTACAATATTTATAAGTAAAACCGGGCTAAATCCTAAAAGCCCGGTTTTTTTGTGTTTATATTGAAACGAAAGCTCATACATGTAGAACAACAGCTCATAAACGAGGTTAAAGACTCATAATTTAGAAGAAATTGATTTTTTCGGATCTGCTTTTTTGCAATTTTTTGAACACTCGAACTGATTTGTCATTCTACCATACATCCTAAATCTTAAACCTTCAGTCCGGTGTCTTCTTCTTGTATAACCACCTTGTTTTTTCCTGTACCCTTTGCTCTATAAAGTGCTTTGTCTGCACGTTTAAACAAGCTTTTTAAAGTATCATCGCTTCCGGATGTCCAATAAGAAACACCGCAGGAAATCGTTATTGGCGGGTTGGTGTTTTCGGACACCTTTTTGACCAGTCTTTCAGCAATTAAAGCACCTTTATCGATCGAAACTCGCGGCAAATAAATGGCCAGTTCTTCACCGCCCCATCTGGCGCCAATATCCGTGTTCCGAATATTGTCAAGTATCATATTCGCCACCTGAACAAGAATTTCGTCCCCAACTTGATGGCCATATGTATCATTAATCAATTTAAAATTATCAATGTCAACTAAGATAAATGTACCCATATCATCCTCTGCCATAGAAAGATGAATGCGCTCATCCAAATAATTGCGGGAATATAGCTTCGTCAGATGGTCAGTTACAACCATTCTTTCAAGCTCCTCCCGAAGCATCGAATTGGTTAATGCAAGTGTTGAGTGGTGAATCAGCGATTGAAGCAATTTAAATGTTTCAAACGAAAAATGATAAGGATCACGATGCATAACAAGCGTAAACCCTTTCAATTTTTCGCTTTGTACCATCGGAACAGCCATAATGGACCTGAACCGTTCACTTATGATTTCAAGCTGCAGATTCAAATCTCCGATAAAAAGAGAGTCTTTTTCTTTTTGAATTTTATTTTTTATATATTTAATATAATGATTTGCCGGCTCCGTAAAGAAAAACGAAGTGCTTCCTTTCACAACTTCATATTTCTCATCGTCTTCGAGAAGAATAATAAATCCGACTTCCTGTGCATCAAACGAACTAATGATCTGCTCAGACATAAATGTCATCATTTCAGTCAGCCGCAGGTTTGAATTAAGCCGTTGTGACGTTTCATTAATCAATTGAAGGTCGGCGATTAATTTTCTTGATTGCTGGTACAGCTGAGCATTTTCAAGTGCTCCGCCGGCTGTATTTGCAAGAAGTGTAATAAATTCAACCTCGTTCTTCGGAAAAACAAGAGAATCCGGCGCAATAACCTGCAAAACACCGTACACACCCTGCTTTCCTTTTAAAGGTGCATAAAGCACGGACCGTTTCTCCTGTAAAGAATCTTCAATTTGGATTGTACCCGTTACATATGCCTGCATGGCAGCAATATTTTCACTATCATACTCTAAATCCTTAATCGGCAGATCTCCATGGCTGTTATTATCATGGGACAGAAGCAAATAATATGTAAATGTCGGATAAACTTCCTGCAATGTGTAAATGATCTCTCCTAAAACATCATCTATTTTCATTGAAGAGTGAAATTTCTCCGTCACCCGGAAAAGCTGCTGATATCTTTTTTTTTCGATCACAATTTTTGTCAGTGATTGAATTTTAATGAGAAAAATCCCGCATTGCTCGCTTAATTCTTTTAGAAATTCATCTGAAAAGTGCTCAAAGCTGGATGGAATGTCTTCTTTTAAAGTTAATAAGCCGAAACAATTAGCTTCTCTGCGAATGAATAAGAACAGATCATCCGTTTCAAAACCCGGAATCGGAAGATGATCACGGTAAACCGAGCTTTTTTGGGCCAATTTTTCGAACTCGGCACATGAAATTTTCCGGGGAATAAACGTTTGTTTGAAATTTCTGTTCGTTGAAGACTCTACGACAAGCTTCTTGTTCCATTCATTACAGCAATAAAAATTCACTTCAGAAGCCTTCGTTAAACTTCTGATAGCACCAAGCATTTCTTCAATTAATATATCATAGTTTAATAAGCCTTTGTCGGGATCAATCATATCAAATAATCGGCTTTTTAATTTCAGAATCATATGGCTTTCAAGCAGATCCATTCCATCATCACCTAATTATCTCTGCAGAGTTAAAAATTATGATCTATATCAAAAATTCTTTTCCTATAACCCTTATTATATATATGAATGAGTAAAATTTCCTATAAAAAATGTCTATTCCCTTACAAAAGTTACAATTTTACACCATTTATTTCAATTCGATCACTCTTTTTCACAAAAACTGTAATTTTTATTATATCATATCTTTTTTCATCATTTCTTAAATATGAAAAAATATTTCGTATGGCCGACGATGCAATCGCCAAAAAAACCTTGACTTTACATTTTGAAAAACTATATAATATTCTTTGTGTAAAATATTGCAGCCTGTGTGAACACCTTAGTGTATCATTTTGTTCCTCGCAAGAGACAGTCTCTGCGATGGTGTATTGGGTAACCCTCTGCTGCTGGGGCGAAGGTACATGAAAACAAAATGTGCACGATTGTTGTTTCACAACTGTTTTTATTTTACCTAAATAAAAACATAAAGGAGGAGTCATTCATGGCTCGTTATACCGGTCCAAGCTGGAAAATTTCCCGCCGTCTTGGTATTTCCCTGAGCGGTACCGGGAAAGAATTAGAAAAGCGTCCTTACGCTCCTGGACAACATGGTCCAAACCAACGCAAGAAGCTTACTGAATATGGATTGCAATTGCAGGAAAAACAAAAGCTTCGTCATATGTACGGAGTAAACGAACGCCAATTCCGCAACCTTTTTGACAAAGCAGGAAAAATGCCTGGTATCCACGGTGAAAACTTCTTGATTCTTCTTGAATCACGTTTGGACAACGTTGTTTACCGTTTAGGCTTGGCTCGTACTCGCCGTCAAGCTCGCCAGCTTGTAAACCACGGACATATTTTAGTAGATGGTTCTCGCGTAGATATCCCATCTTACCGTGTAACACCTGGCCAAACAATCAGCGTTCGTGAAAAATCACGCAACCTTGACATCATTAAAGAAGCGATTGAATTAAACAACTTCGTTCCTGACTTCTTAACTTTTGATGCTGACAAACTAGAAGGAACATACACTCGCTTGCCGGAGCGTTCTGAACTTCCTGCTGAAATTAACGAAGCTCTTATCGTTGAGTTCTATTCTCGTTAATAGCACGAAAACCAGCCATGTTTGGCTGGTTTTTTTTTGCACTCAGGAGTTCCAAATTTGCGGGAGAAAGCAGGAAATTTGAAATTATAAGGAAATGGTATTAAGATATGTTCGAAAACGTTTACAACCAAGGGAGGTTTTTTATTTAATAAAATCTGAGAGCATAAGAATTGAATTGATCTTCATTTTATGAAATGGTCTTTATAAAGATACGAGATTTTAAAGATCTCTCGCAGGTTTAATCCCTGTCTTAGACCACCTGGAATGAAATAACTACGCAGATCTTTCATCAAAGAAGGGAGTATTCATTGTATGAAACAATATCTTGAACTAAACAAAAGTTTTATTAATGGTGAATGGGTTGAAGGATTAAGTACGAAATCCATTGATATTTTAAATCCTTATGATGATTCTGTTATTACGACAGTAAAATTAGCCACAACAGAACAAACAAAGGAAGCTTTTGAAGCGGCGCAACAAGCACAGAAAAAATGGGCGAAATCTTCTGCAGAGGAAAGAAAAGCGGTCATCCAGAAAACAATAGAGTATCTTAAAGAGAATAAAGAATCAATTTTAGAGGCCCTTGTAGTAGAAACAGGCAGCTCATATATAAAAGCGGAAATGGAATATCTAGTTTCGTTAGATGAATTAGTAGAAGCGGAAAAAATGACAGAAGAGATTTATACGTATAAAGAACTTCCTTCTCCTATCGAAGGAAAAACGAATCGAATTTATCGATTACCGCTGGGAGTTATTTCATCGATTTCTCCATTTAATTTCCCGTTATTTATATCGATGAGAACCATTGCTCCTGCGATTGCATTAGGGAATGCTGTCGTTCATAAACCGGATTTGAAAACTGCCTTAACCGGAGGCTCGATTATTGCAGCAGCGTTTGAATATGCCGGATTGCCAAAAGGTGTACTTAATGTGGTTTTAACGAATTCGAGAGAAATCGGAGATGAAATGTTAACAAATCCTCATGCTAAGATGGTCAGCTTTACCGGATCCACAGAGGCAGGAAAGCGTGTCGGAGCTGTTGCCGGTGGAGCTTTAAAACGGGTGGCATTGGAATTAGGCGGAAATGGCCCGTTTGTCGTGTTGAGCGATGCTGATGTAGATCGCGCAGTGGAGGCAGCAATATTTGGGAAGTTTTTACACCAAGGCCAAATTTGTATAATTGCAAATCGATTCATTGTTCATAAAGATGTGTATGATGAATTTGTACAGAAATTTGTGGAACGAGCCAAAGAGGTACCGTATGGAGATCCACGCAATCGTGAAAATGTGATTGGACCGATTATTGACCAACGCCAGTTAGAAAAAGCATTAAAAATAATTGAAGATGCAAAAGCAGATGGAATTAAGGTAGCATTGGAAGGAAAACGAGTTGGAAATATCTTAACTCCAACTGTATTTGTAGATGTAGATAATGATAGTAAGTTGGCTCAAACGGAAGTGTTTTCACCGATTGCAATGATGATAAAAGCGGAAACAGATGAACAAGCGATTGAAATGGCGAATAGAACCGAATATGGCTTAAGTTCGGCTGTATTTACATCTGATCTTGAAAAAGGAACAAAACTAGCTTTAGAGATTGATAGCGGAATGACGCATGTAAATGACCAATCGGTTAACCTTCAAGCGAATATGCCATTTGGAGGAACAAAAGAAAGTGGATTAGGCCGTTTCGGAAATCCATGGATTGTAGAAGAATTTACAGTGACAAAATGGGTTTCAGTCCAACAACAATACCGAAAATTTCCGTTTTAATAAATAAAAATCACCTAGGTTCAAGTACTGTAGCAAGATCCAATATTATTTTTAATGAACAAAGCCTTCCGGAATGGAAGGCTTTGTTCATTAATATTTAATAAGGAAATACTTCTTTTTGCCACGACGGATAATCGTAAATTGCCCTTCTATCCGATCTTGATCTCCAAGTACATAACCCACATCAGTAATTCGCTCACCATTTACATAAATTGCTCCATTTGAGACATCTTCACGGGCCTGGCGTTTTGAAGGGGAGATTTTTGCGGCCACAAGCAAATCAATAATTCCAATTTCTTCACCTGAAGTATGCTCATATGATGGCACATCTTTAAAGCCCTGCTTAATTTCTGCCGCAGATAAATTTTTCACGTCGCCGCTAAACAGCGCTTCGGAAATCTTTATTGCTTGCTGCAGCGCTTCTTCTCCGTGAATCAGACGTGTCATCTCTTCTGCAAGCGCTTTTTGGGCTTTGCGTAAATGAGGCTCTTCCTGTACAGATTTTTCAAGCTCCTCAATTTCTTCACGGGAAAGGAACGTAAAGTATTTCAAGTATTTTACAACATCTGCATCAGCTGTATTAATCCAGAATTGATAGAACTCATAAGGAGATGTTTTCTCCGGATCAAGCCATACTGCTCCACTTTCCGTTTTTCCGAACTTTGTTCCGTCTGCTTTTGTAACAAGCGGGATAGTTAAACCATATGCTTTCGCACCTTCCGGTTGCATTTTTCGGATAAGTTCAAGTCCTGTCGTAATATTGCCCCACTGGTCACTTCCGCCAATTTGCATTTTACAATTATGGTGTTCATACAAATGCAAAAAGTCCATCGCCTGTAAAATCGTATACGTAAATTCTGTAAAAGAAATGCCTGTTTCAAGGCGGGAAGCAATTGTGTCTTTTGCCAACATGTAATTAACGCCCACATGTTTTCCGTAGTCACGAAGGAATGTGACAACATCCATTGAACCGATCCAATCATAGTTATTTACAAGGATCGCTCCGGATTCGCCCTCAAAATCAAAGATTCTTCGAAGCTGTTTTTGGAGTGCTTCCACATTATGCCGGATTGCTTCAATCGTTTGCAGCTTTCTCTCCTCGCTCTTTCCGCTTGGATCGCCGATTAGTCCTGTTGCCCCCCCGACAAGTACAATCGGGCGGTGTCCTTCATTTTGAAAACGCCGCAGCGTCAAAAACGGCAGCAGATGCCCGATATGCATACTGTCTGCAGTCGGGTCAATACCGCAATATAATGAAATTTTCTCTTTATTTAAGATTTCTTTAATTCCTTCTTCATCGGTTTGCTGATAAATGATTCCTCTCCATTGCAAATCTTCCAGTAAATTCATGACTGCCATCCTCCTTAAACGATATTTTTACCTGTAAAAACAAAAAAGCCCCTGCATCAAAAGCAGGGACGCAAAACATGCGCGGTACCACCCAAATTGAGGACATATGTTGCCCTCCACTCATTAAAGGTAACGGCTTAACCGTTTACTGCTACTTTCATCTTTCACAGCAAATGCTCAGGGAGGTAATTCATGCTTCTATATGTACCGGCTCACATCAGCCGCCGGCTTTCTGAAACAGGGATAGAACCACTACTTGTTCCCGTCATTGCTTAATCATTATTAATTTACGATAAAGTGAAACTTCCGTCAGTGGGGGTTATTCGAAGTACAGGATGTACGAGTGCCGACAAAGACATAAGGACGTGGCGCTTTAAGTAGGCGTTCATCCCCCACTGATGGTTAGTTGAACCAATCGGGCTTTTACGGGCGGTTATCCCCCACCTAGCTTCTTCGATTCCTCTATAGCTTAAAGTGGGGGGCTTACTGCCCGTTAATGCGGGATAAAACATTCTTATCATACTTCCCATGTAATTGTCAATCTCATACAGGAAATTTCAGAAAAATGTTGAAGCTTGTCATCTTAGAAACTTTGATATGCTATAATGTATGTGATTTTAGGGGGACTGATCAAATGAATGATAAGCAAATTTGGAAGGAACGATTTAGATCGTGGCTTAGTCTTCTTTCAAATAAAAGAACGATTAAAGGAGCACGAATCACTTATCAGGTTGCATGGAATTTATTTCTTATTTTTTTAATTGTGATTGTGCTTGGAAGTGCATTTGCCGGCGGAGTCGGTGCCGGCTATTTCGCTTCTCTAGTAAAGGATGAGCCTATCCGCTCTTACGAGAACTTGAAAAAGGATATATATAGCTACGAAGAAACTTCGGAGCTTTATTTTGCCAATAATGTCTATTTAGGCAAGCTGCGGAGTGACATTGATCGTGAAGAAGCAAAGCTTGACGAGGTTTCCGAACATTTAATTAATGCGATCATAGCAACCGAAGACGAATACTTCTACGAACATGACGGCGTTGTTCCGAAAGCAATCATTCGCGCAATTTTGCAGGAAGTGACCAATTCACCAACGCAAACAGGCGGAAGCACACTGACGCAGCAGTTAATAAAAAACCAAATTTTAACAAATGAAATTTCGTTTGAACGGAAAGCAAAAGAAATATTATTGGCGCTCCGGTTGGAGAAATTTTTCGATAAAAAGGAAATTTTGGAAGCGTATTTAAATGTTGCAACGTTTGGCCGCAATTCTTCGGGAAGAAATATTGCCGGCGTCCAAGCAGCAGCCAAAGGTATTTTTGGTATTAATGCAAAGGATTTAAACCTGCCCCAGGCTGCTTTTATAGCAGGACTTCCCCAGAGCCCGTTTGCATACACCCCTTTCACGAATAAGGGGGAAATAAAAGAAAACCTTGAACCGGGCTTAACAAGGATGAAAACGGTTTTAAAAAGGATGTATGATAGCGGGAAAATCAATCAGAAGCAATACGAAGAAGCCCTTGCCTATGATATTACGAAAGATTTTGCTCCATACATTCCAAGCCCTCAGGAAAAATACCCGTGGCTGACGATTGAAATTGAAAAGCGGTCCGTAGAAATTTTGGCAAAGATTTTAGCGAAAAAAGACGGATATGAAGAAAAGGATCTTGAATCTGATCAAAAATTGCGGGAAGAATATATGGCGATTGCCGACCGGGATCTTCGCCAAAACGGATACGAGATTCATACGACAATCGATAAGAAAATCTATGACGCAATGCAAACAGTAAAAGATCATTATCCTTATTACGGCCCTGATAAACCTCAAGAAATAACCGATCCTGCAACTGAGGAAAAAAAGACGATCATGGAGCCTGTAGAAGTCGGAGCCATTCTAATTGAAAACAAAACAGGCAAAATTATCAGTTTTGTCGGCGGCCGAGATTATAAGCGGGAACAGTTAAACCATGCAACAAGTGCTGTCCGTCAAAATGGATCTACAATGAAGCCCCTTCTCGTTTATGCACCGGCTTTTGAACTTGGAAAAGCTGCTCCAGGTACGATTTTGCCTGACGTTCCTTTATATCTTGCTCCAGGATTGAACCGGCCTTGGCCAATGAACTACGATCTCCGCTACAGCGGCTTAGTATCAGCAAGGCACGCTCTGGCAAAATCATATAATGTTCCTGCTGTTAAATTGTACAAAGATATTATCGGGCATAGACCTGCTGATTATTTAAAAAAGATGGGCTTTACATCGTTAATTGAAAAGGATTATACAAACCTGGCAACTGCAATCGGTTCATTGGAAAACGGGGTAACGGTTGAAGAAAATACAAATGCTTTTGCAACATTTGCAAATGGCGGAAAATTCATCGATGCCTATTTGATTGATAAAATTGTTGATAAAAACGGAAATGTCATTTACCAGCATGAAGTGAAACCGGTAGAAGTTTTCAGCCCGCAAACCGCTTATTTAACACTTGATATGATGAGAGACGTCATTACAAGCGGTACTGCAGCTTCCTTAAACAGCAGATTAAAATTCAGGTCCGATTGGGCAGGAAAGACTGGAACAGGGCACGAATACCATGATGCTTGGTTTGTCGCAACCAATCCAAACGTAACTTTTGGAATTTGGACCGGTTATGATACGCCGAAATCATTAAAAAGCGGCGGTTTAAGCTACAGCTTAAGGAACTTATATTTATGGGCCGATTTAATAAATGCTGCTTATGATATAAATCCTAAGCTTGTGAACCCGGATGAACAATTCAAGATGCCGGGCGGTATTGTAAGACGGTCCTTCTGTGCAACATCCGGTTTATCGCCTTCCGATGCTTGTGTTAGAGCAGGCCTCGTGGAAACAGATTTATTTAATGCCAAATATGTGCCGACAAAAGTTGATGATAGTTTAATAGAAGGCAAATTTGTCCGTGTAGGCGATAAAAAATATTTAGCTTTGGATTCAACTCCTGCCGAATTTGCTGAATCAGGATTAATCCTGAATCCTGATTACATTGAGAAAATATTCGGTATAAAGGCTGATCCACAACAGCTTATTCCAAATAAAGACCGTTGGTCAAAAATTTTAGTTCCTCAAGATAGGCTTGCAGATAACGGACGGAAACCTGGAGCCTTAAATATAAAAAATTCAGGCAACACGATTGTATGGTCAAAACATCAGGATTATGATGTCATCGGCTACCGTGTCTATAAAAATGGGGCAAAAATTGCAAGCATAAAAGCCGGCTCTTCTTTATCCTTTAACGCAGCTGTTGGCAGTTATTATGTGACAGCAGTTGATATAGCCGGAAATGAATCTCCTCCTTCCAACATCATTGAAATCGGAAAAAAACCTGAAGCAAGTCCTGAAGTTCCCGCTGAAGGGAAAGATCCCGGTAAAGGAGATGGCGGTTCTACCGGCGGAAATGGCCAAACCCCACCTGGAAATAGAAACGGCGGCAGTACAGGTGAAGCCCCTTCAAGTGAAAACGTGAATATCGGAACAGGTCAATAGCATACAAAAAGCTGAACCGTTGATTACAGCGGTTCAGCTTTTTTACATTTAATTAATCTTCCATCGTTGATAAATCTCCTGTTGGCAAGTTAAGCTCCCATGCTTTGAGGACACGGCGCATGATTTTTCCGCTTCGGGTCTTTGGAAGTTTATCGCGGAATTCAATTTCTCTTGGAGAAGCGTGTGCAGCCAGACCAGTTTTAACAAATTGGCGGATATCCTCTTTCAGCTCTTCGGTTGCTTCATACCCATCCCGCAAGGCAACGAACGCCTTTATAATTTCACCGCGAACAGGATCCGGTATGCCGATTACCCCTGCTTCGGCAATAGCCGGATGTTCAACAAGCTTGCTTTCCACTTCGAATGGGCCAACACGTTCACCGGATGTCATAATGACATCATCGACACGGCCTTGGAACCAGAAATAGCCGTCTTCATCCATATAAGCAGAGTCACCGGAAATATACCAGTCTCCCGGTAAAAAGTAAGATTCATATTTTTGCGGATTATTCCAGATGGCATACATCATGGAAGGCCAGCCTTTTTTAATTGCCAGATTTCCCATCCGGTACGGAGGCAATTCATTGCCTTGATCATCAACAATCGCAGCTTTAACGCCAGGAATTGGTTTCCCCATCGATCCCGGCTTTATCTCCATGCATGGATAATTACAAATCAGATGCGCACCGGTTTCTGTCATCCACCATGTATCATGAATACGAAGATTAAATACTTTCATCCCCCATCTTATTACTTCAGGATTAAGAGGCTCGCCAACGCTCAAAATGTGGCGGAGACTGCTCAAATCGAACTTCTTAACGATTTCATCGCCGGCACCCATCAACATTCTAAATGCAGTCGGTGCACTGTACCAGACAGTCACTCCAAATTCTTCAATCATTTTATACCACGTTTCAGGGTTAAAGCGGCCGCCGATAACCACATTTGATGCGCCTGTAAGCCAAGGGCCGAATATACCGTATGAAGTTCCCGTTACCCAGCCAGGATCAGCAGTACACCAATAAGTATCCTCCTCTTTTAAATCAAGAACCCACTTTGCAGTTTGATATTGTTGAAGCATTGCATTATGGACATGCAACACGCCTTTTGGCTTCCCGGTTGAACCTGAAGTATAGTGGAGAATCAGCCCGTCTGTCCGGTCGACCCATTCAATATCCAATTGTTTGCTTGCTTCGGCAAGCCTTTTATTAAAATCAATATATGGCCCCTGCTCTTCAATGTTATTGCCGACAAGGAAAATAGTTTTTAGTTCTGGAAGTTCATTCACAGGAACTCTTCCAAGAAGTTCAGGAGTTGTCACAAGAACTTTTGCTCCGCTGTCTTCCAGGCGGTCGCGGACTGCACCTTCCATGAAAGCTTCAAAAAGCGGTCCGACGATAGCTCCAATTTTAATAGCGCCAAGGAGTGCAAAATAGAGTTCAGGAGAACGAGGCATAAAAATAAACACCCTGTCGCCTTTTTCAACATCGCCATAAGTTTTAAGGATGTTGCCTGCTTTATTTGAGTATTCTTTCATTTCTTTAAACGTATATTTCTCATTGCGGGAACCGTCCCGGTAATAAAGAGCAATCTTATTTTTTCTAAAAGATTCTGCATGGCGGTCTATCGCTTCATAAGCCATATTCACCCGACCGGTTTCATACCATGTAAAGTGTTTCTCAGTTTCCTTCCAATCAAACCGCTCATACATTTCTTCATAATTTTCTAAATTATGGGTCCCCTTTATCACTGGCAGCGTTTCGACTTTCATGCCGTATCCCCCTTTTTCATAAATTTGTCCTTATTATATTACAAATTCCTAATTTTTAAAATATTCTTTGTATAATAATTAAATTATACTCTATCAATGATTATTGCTGATATTTTAACAAATTAAAGAATATTAATTGAAAACGCTTTAATATAAGAGTTTTTATGTATAATATTATTAACCATTATTTGTTTTTTCGGGTGGGTGACTTAATGAAACATAAAAAAACTTATAACGCTTTGGAACTGAAAACTCCTCATGGCGACTTAATCATAGAGGGCCCAATTACTCCTGAAAAACTGGCGGACTATGAATTTCATAAAGACCTTGTTGCTTTTCGGCCACCTCAACAGCAGCATAAAGCTTTAATAGAAATTGCCGGACTGCCCGAAGGAAGAATTATTATTGCAAGGCACAGGCAAACAATTGTCGGATATGTAACCTATTTATACCCCGACCCGTTAGAAAGATGGTCGGAAGGAAATTTGGACAATCTGATCGAGCTCGGAGCAATTGAGGTAATCCCAAAGTTCAGAGGATATTCTGTCGGAAAAAATCTTTTAAGAGTTTCTATGATGGATGATGCAATGGAAGATTATATTATTATAACAACTGAATATTATTGGCACTGGGATTTAAAAGGAACAGGATTGAATGTCTGGGAATACAGAAAGGTCATGGAAAAAATGATGAATGCCGGCGGCCTGCAATATTATGCGACCGACGATCCTGAAATTTGCTCCCATCCTGCAAATTGTTTAATGGCTAAAATCGGAAGCCGGGTGAATTTTGAATCCATTCAAAAATTTGACCGGCTGCGCTTTAAGAATCGATTTATTTATTAAAGAAAAGCGGAAGCGGCTCGCTCAGCCCCGACAAGCATAAGACGAATCACTCAGGAGGTTATTAAACCTCCGGAGTGATTTGGCTTATGACCTCGAGGGGCTTGCCGCTGCAGCTGGACAATAAAAGATGGAGGTGATATTAGATGCTAGTTGAAGAAATTATGAAAACAAATGTGGTAACATTATTTCCTGATAACACAATTGCGGATGCTATTTCGCTTATGCGTGAAAAGAAAATCCGTCATCTTCCCATCGTTAATCAGCAAAATCAATTAGTCGGTTTAGTTACTGATAGGGATATTAAAGAAGCTGCTCCATCAATATTGGAAGAAGCAGAGCGGAAAGATATAATGGAAAAACCATTGGAAAGTATCATGAAAACAGATATCATCACCGGTCATCCTCTCGATTTCGTTGAAGAAGTCGCTGCCCTGTTTTATGAACATAAAATCGGATGCCTGCCCATAATGAAAGACAACAGGCTTGTAGGTATTATTACGGAAACAGATCTGTTTCACACTCTTGTGGAATTAACAGGGGCCCATCAGCCTGGCTCGCTAATCGAAGTAAAGGTTCCAAACAAAGAAGGGATGCTTTGGAAAATTGCCAATGTCATACACAGCCATAACACTAACATCCAGAGCGTTCTTGTTTATCCTGATAAAAAAGAAGAAGGATACAAAATTTTGGTTATAAGGGTGCAAACAATGAATCCTATCAATATCATTAACGATCTCAAAAAAGAAGGCCTCCGGGTATTATGGCCTAACTTTCCGGGGATCAAATCATGAGAGACAATGCGGTCTTTGTATATTCTGAAGACTTGCTGAACTATAAATTCAGCAATCATCACCCTTTTAATCAATTTCGCTTAAAACTGACATTGGATTTATTAATAAAACTCAATGCAATAGATGAAAAACAGATCGTCCGTCCCCGTTCTGCAACCGAAGAAGAACTTCACTTGTTCCACTCCCCCGAATATGTCGACGCTGTGAAAAAAGCAGGGAAGGGGCTGCTTGATAAAAATATCGCTGAGAACTACGGGCTTGGCACTGAAGATACTCCAATCTTCCCAAATATGCATGAAGCAAGCTCCTTGCTTGTAGGAGGAACGTTAACTGCAGTCGACTACGTTATGGAAGGAAAAGCAACACATGCACTCCATCTTGGCGGCGGCCTCCATCATGGATTCAGGGGAAAAGCTTCGGGATTCTGTATTTATAATGATAGTTCTGTTGCGATTAAATATTTGCAGAAAAAATATGATGCACGGGTTCTCTATATTGATACAGATGCCCACCACGGGGATGGTGTGCAATGGTCATTTTACGATGACCCAACAGTCTGTACATTGTCAATACATGAAACAGGGCGTTATCTCTTTCCAGGAACAGGAAATGTAAATGAAAGGGGGCAGGGAAAAGGATACGGGTACTCTTTTAACATTCCGGTGGACGCATTTACAGAAGACGAATCATGGCTCTATGCTTATACAAATGCTGTCCGTGAAGTTGCAGATTTTTTTAAACCTGATGTACTTCTGACGCAAAATGGGGCAGACTCGCATTATTATGATCCGCTTACACATTTATCAGCTACGGTAAAAATTTTTCGGGAAATTCCGAAACTGGCACATGAAATTGCCCATCAATATTGTAACGGCCGATGGATCGCCGTAGGTGGCGGAGGCTATGATATTTGGCGAGTTGTTCCAAGAGCCTGGGCATTGATCTGGTTAGAAATGACAGAAAACTCCAATTGTTACGGCAGTTTGCCTGAGGATTGGATAAAAGCATGGCAGGAAAAAGCGCCGGTCGCTTTACCGTCCGAATGGGATGACCCTGAAAATCTGTATCCTCCCATCCCCCGTAAGCCAGAAATTACAGAAAAAAATGCTCAAACGCTTGAAAATGCGCTTTATCCTATCCGCAACCGAAAAAAATCCGAGACAAAAAATGAATCATAGTAAACAAATAACGACGGGGCAATTCATGCTCCGCCGTTATTTGTGAAGTCAGCCTGATCATATTTCGGATCAGTAATTATTTTAGTGATGCTTTTTTTATTTTGTTGAGTTCCGGAATTCAATTCGATGCGGCAGTATGACAATTTGCTCTGATACCTCTTCTTTATTCATCAGCTTTGTTAAAAGCCGCATTGCAACCGCTCCAATATCATACAATGGCTGGACAATTGTTGTAAGCTGAGGCCTTACCATTAATGTTAATCTCGTATTATCAGAACTGACCACTTCGAAATCATCGGGGATTTTATAGCCTTTATCCTCGGCTCCGTGAATAACTCCAAGTGCCATTTCATCGGAACCGACAAAAATTGCAGTCGGTTTTGAATCCATTTCAAGCAATTTTTCTATCGCTTCAATGCCCGAATCATAAGTGTAATCGCCCTCAATAATAAATTCTTCACGATATGGGATTCCGGAATTTTCAAGTGCCCGTTTGTATCCTGCAAGCTTTTTCTCCTTATTGATTGGCTCATGAAGAGGACCGATGACAAAAGCAATCTCCTTATGGCCTTTTTCAATAAAAGATTGAACAACATCATAAACTGCTTGATCGTAATCAATATTTACTGATGGAATTTTTTCCGTTTCTTCAATTGAACCTGCCAATACAATTGGTACAGGGGATTTTTCAAACTCTTCGACATGCTCGGAAGTGATATTTCCACTCATAAAGACAATTCCATCCACCTGTTTTCCAAGCATCGTATTAAG
Source organism: Bacillus methanolicus (assembly GCF_028888695.1). Taxonomy (NCBI): domain Bacteria; kingdom Bacillati; phylum Bacillota; class Bacilli; order Caryophanales; family Bacillaceae; genus Bacillus; species Bacillus methanolicus. The sequence goes on from NZ_PNFF01000001.1 coordinate 2,260,551, forward strand.
CAAATGCAATTCCTTTTCTTTGTTTTGGTCAGAGTTGCTCAAAATAATATTGTATTTATACATGGTGGCAATATCTTCGATACCTCTTGTAAGCTCAGCAAAAAATGTGCTTGAAATATCCGGGATGATTACACCGACAGTTGTCGTCTTTTTACTGGCCAATCCCCTTGCCACAGCATTTGGACGATAGCCGAGCCGTTCAATGACTTCCATGACTTTCTTTCTTGTGGCAGGTTTAACATTCGGGTTCCCGTTAACGACCCGTGAAACTGTTGCCATTGATACATTTGCTTCTCTTGCAACATCGTATATTGTTACATTCATGAAACCCACTCCTTCATTTGATCCACACGCATCTTTTTTCTTTATTTTACTGCAATCATAGAGTAATAAACATATTTCTCTAAGATTGTGATGCGCTAAACAAGTCTAATTATGTATTCTAATCATACGACAGTCAGGAAAATGCCGCAATCACAAGCCGATAATTTTAACAACAATGTTACAAAAATGTGAAAAAATTTCGATAAAAAACAAAAAAAGCTGACCTAAAATTAAGGGCCAGGCGCCCTAGTTGCTAAATATTGAAAACATAATCAAGGTTTCTACAATATTTAGCAACTGAAGACGGGAGCCGGACACTTGATATAGTACCTCTAAAGTAGACACAGAAAAAAACATGACCCTAAAATGGGAGTGTTAGAATCACATTATGTCTACTTTGGAGGTATTTTTTATGGAACCAAAATTTCGTAATCAGTGTTTTACCTATTCCTTTGAATTAAAAATGCAAGCAATTCAACTATATTATTCTGGATATTCACGTACAGAAATTGCAGAAATGTTGAAAGTGAAGAATAAAAGATTGATTAATGAATGGGTGAATAAGTACGAAAGATTGGGGGAGGAGGGATTAAGAGATAAGCGCGGAGCCAAAAAAGGAATGGGCAAAGGTCGACCACGTAAAACTTCTCTCACATTAGAAGAGGAAAATCAATTATTAAAAGCCGAGAATTTATACTTAAAAAAGCTCTTAGAACAGAAAAGGGGGTGTTAACGAAACAGGAACAATTTGAATTTATCGCTACTTATGAAGATCAATTTCCTGTAACTCTTCTTCTCCAGGTTACCAATGTTTCACGTTCAGGCTTCTACAAGTGGAAAAAGGAACGAGACCATCGAATCCGAGATATTAGAGATGAAGAGCTGTATCATTTAATAGCTGAAATTTTTGTGGAATCAAGAGGAACTTACGGCAAAAAGCGAATCAAAGCGGCCTTACTAAAGCGCTATGGGTTAATTGTTAATCACAAGTGTATTTCACGAATCATGCGCAAATATGGGCTTGTGTGTAAAATTCGCCAAAAGAAGTTTAAGAAAAGAAAGCAGCCACATGCTGATATTCCTAATCTCTTGAATCGAGATTTTCAGGCTCATCAACCAGGAGAGAAATTTTGTATAGATATCACGTATGTAGAAGTCAAAAAGCCGTTCAAACGCTGGATGTATGTATGTGCGGTGAAAGATTTATACAACAATGAAATCGTCGCCTACAATATGAGCACCACCCAAGATATGAGGCTTGTGCTTCAAACACTGCACCAACTAAAAGAAAAAGGATTTGCGAAAGGAGCCATCCTCCATAGTGATCAAGGCTTCCATTTCACAAATCCTACATACATCAGAATGGTAGCCAATATGGGACTTACACAATCCATGTCTCGCAGGGGCAACTGCTGGGACAATGCGTGTATTGAGAACTTCTTCGGGCATCTCAAATGTGAGATGCCATGTTTTAGTTCGCCACAAACCGTTGAAGAAGTGCGACAAGCCATTGTTGACTACATAAACTATTATAACGAAAAACGGATTCAAACAAAATACGGTATGAGTCCGGTGGAATACAGAACTCGTACCGCGTAAGGGGTCACTCTTTTATACGTGTCTACTTGACAGGTACTAGTGCAACTTTTGGGTCAGCCTCTTATTCCAATATTATTTCTTATACTCTTGTAAAAACAGATTTCTTAATTTCGCGGTAGAACTCATCAAATTGCTTCAAATCCATTTGCTGGGCAGAATCTGAGAGCGCTACTGCAGGGTCAGGGTGAACTTCTGCCATTACTCCATCTGCTCCAATCGCTATCGCCGCTTTCGCTGCAGGGAGCAACAAGTCTCTTCTTCCGGTAGAATGTGTAACGTCAACAAAAACTGGAAGGTGGGTTTCCTGTTTTAAGATTGGCACCGCTGAAATATCAAGAGTATTTCTTGTTGCCCGTTCATATGTGCGGATTCCGCGCTCACAAAGTATAATTTGTCCATTACCATGAGCCATAATATATTCCGCTGCATTGATAAATTCCTCAATCGTTGCCGCTAATCCTCTCTTTAATAGAACAGGTTTATTTACAGCACCTGCCGCCTTTAACAAGTCAAAGTTCTGCATATTGCGTGCGCCTATTTGAATGACATCAATATATTGAACAGCCGTTTCAATATCAGCCGGATTCGTGATTTCGCTGATTACAGCTAAATCAAATTCATCCGCAACCCGCTTTAAAATTTTCAAGCCTTCTAGCCCGAGTCCTTGGAAATCATAAGGCGATGTACGCGGTTTGTATGCCCCGCCGCGCAAAAGCTTCAATCCTTTTTCTTTTACTGATTCAGCAACCGTCGCCACTTGTTCGTATGATTCAACTGCACAAGGACCGAAAACAAAGTGCGGATTTCCGTCGCCAATTTTCTCACCCTTTAGATCGATCACTGTATTTTCCGGTTTTTTCTTGCGGGAAACAAGCAATGCTTTTCGATGATCATCTTTTTGCAATTCCAAGCCTGCCTTGAAAATTTCTTTAAAAATATGTTCTATTGTTGAGTTTTCGAATGGTCCGTCATTATTTTGTTTAATTAAATCAAGCATTTTGCGTTCACGCACCGGATCATAACGAAAAACTCCTTGAGTCTCCTTCACGCGGCCAATTTCTTGGACAAGTCGTGCTCTTTCATTAATTAATGATAAAAGCTCCAAATTCAATTCATCGACACGCTGGCGCAACTGATCAAGTTCTTTATTGCTCATCTTCTTTCCGTCCTTTCAAAAAAATTATAAGCCAATAATCATGTTATGCAGAGTTGTGAATATTCTTTATCGACCTATGAAAATATGATACATTTTCTATATAATTAGGGTTTATTATAAATGAAATAAGTTTAATTGTCACGAAAAATTTCTTTAATGATTAAACGCTTTTAAGTATTAAAGTATTATATAACGATTGTAAAAGAGGGTGTATTCATTTTGCAAGAAAAAAAGAAACTTTTTGCTCTCGATATCGGAACTCGCTCCGTTGTAGGAATTATTTTGGAGGAACACGATGGTCAATATCACGTCATTGATATTCTTGCAAAAGAACACACAACACGTTCGATGCTGGATGGCCAAATTCATGATATCCTGTCAGTCTCAAAAATCATAACTGAAATAAAGGAGCAGTTGGAAGAACGTCACGGAAGCTTAAGAAAGGTGTCGGTTGCTGCTGCCGGCCGTGCTTTAAAAACGGAGCGGGCAAAAGCAACTGTATCGATCAAAGGAAAACCGCTGCTTCAAAAACAGGATATTCTTCATCTTGAATTAAGTGCCGTACAGCAGGCGCAAGCGTCTGTTGCCGAAAAAAATAATGGGGAAAAAAGCTATTATTATTATTGTGTCGGATACTCGGTTCTATATTACCGACTTGATGGAGAAGAAATAGGAAATTTGATTGACCAGCAAGGGGAAGAAGCTTCTGTTGAAATTATTGCAACATTTCTCCCTAAAGTAGTCGTGGAATCATTAATTTCTGCTCTCAACCGCTCCGGTTTGGAAATGGAAGCTTTGACATTAGAACCGATTGCGGCGATTAATGTTCTTATCCCTCCTTCTATGCGAAGGTTGAATGTTGCATTAGTTGATATTGGGGCAGGAACCTCTGATATTGCCATAACGGACATGGGCACGATTATCGCTTACGGGATGGTGCCGATTGCCGGCGATGAAATTACAGAAGCGATCAGTGACCAATATTTGCTTGACTTTCCTCTTGCTGAAAAAGCAAAACGAGAATTACATACAAATGATCGGATAACAATTACTGATATTCTCGGTTTTGAAACAGAAGTTTCGAGGGATGAAGTCATCACCCACATCTCTCCTGCTCTCGACAAACTTGCAGAATCAATTTGTGATGAAATTCTTCAGCTAAACAATGGAAAGCCGCCAAAAGCAGTTATGCTTGTCGGGGGCGGAAGCTTAACACCGGAGCTTCCAAAAAGGCTGGCCGAAAAACTAAATCTTCCTGAAAACCGAGTCGCGATCCGCGGAATAGAAGCAATTTCTTCCCTAACCATTTCCGAAAAAATCCAAAAGGGGCCGGACCTTGTTACCCCTATCGGAATCGCGATTGCTTCCCAAAGATCACCGGTACAATATAGTACAGTATATGTCAATGAACAACCTGTTCGTTTATTTGAAATAAATAAATTAACAGTAGGTGATTGCCTGCTTGCCGCTGGAATAAAAATGAATAAGCTTTACGGGAAACCCGGTATGGCATTGATTGTTACGCTTAACGGACAGAACATCACGATTCCCGGACAGTTGGGCGAAGCCCCGACCATGTTATTAAACGGGAAACCATGTTCTTTTGACGATGAGATTAAGAATGGCGACAAAATAACTGTAGAAAAAGGCAAAGACGGCTGTGCTCGTGATGCAAAAATAGCCGATTTACTTGATCATATTCCAAATAAGAAAATTACGATTAACGGCAAGCCCTATGAAATTTTTGCAACTCTTACTTGCAATGGCGAAAAAACAACGCCAGATAGAAAGGTAGAAGACAGGGATCAGATTGTTTGTACAATCCCGGAGACGATTGAAGAATTGCTGAAAGAGCTTCAACTTCATGACCTTCTTTTTCAACTAAGACCTTTCCGATTGAAGATCAATGGCAGAGAGACATTCCTTCCGAATCTTGCAGGGAAATTATTTCGGAATGGAATTGCCGTAAAGCCTCAAAGCACTTTTGATGATCTTGATGACATAATAATTGAACAAAAGAAAACACTAACTGTAAAGCAATTGGCAGAGATGAAGCATTTTCAATTAAAACACATAATACCGGTAACGTATAATGGGGAAAAAATCTATTTATCAAAAACAGTAACCGATTTTTACAGAAATGGCGAAAAGCTTGGAGAAGATTCGATTCTGTTAGATGGAGATGAAATTACAGTCGAACAGAAGAAAATGGAGCCATTTCTATTCCAGGATTTATTTAAACATGTTGAAATTACGATGCCGAAAAATTCGGGCGGAAAGTTTGTTTTGCTCAAAAACGACACACCGGCAACATTCTACGACCAAATCCACCCTGGCGACGATTTAAAAATTGTCTGGCCATTGGCACAAGAAAAAAATAGCCCTGCCGGCAAAGAGCAGGCATAAAAAATAACAGCCTGTGAATGATTAGGCTGTTATTTTTTTAACTAGTTTTTCAAGAGCAGTATTGAAAGCTACTGCAATGTCTATTACTGATTTAATTTTCTTTCCATTTCATCGAACGCTTTTTTTGTTTCTTCAAGCTTTTGCTGAATATCAACATCAGACCAGTTTCCGTAGCTTTTCGGTGCATCGATTATTATTGTCTTAGAAGGAGTTTCCGGTACATTTTTTTCTCGAGTTGCTTCATCTTTTTGTGCGGTGTTCATGTTTTTCACTTTATTTAACAAATTAGTAGATTGCTGTGTAATTGTTCCTGTTAACGTGATGGTTTTTTCTTTCGCGACAGAAGCCAGCTCACTTCCTTTTGTCATTGCTTGATCTCGTAACTGAACTGTTTTTTCTTTTGCCGCTGACGCCAGGGAATTTCCTTTTGTCATAGCTGAATCACGAATTTGGCCGGTTTTATCTTTTAAAACCAATACCTGTTTATTTAAATTGTTGCGCATTTCTTTCCCTGATTTTGGAGCAAAAAACAGAGCAGCAGCTGCACCTATCACCCCGCCAATAATCGCACCGATCATAAATTCCTTTGAACCTGAACTGTACTCGCTTCTTTCATTCGTTTCATTATAGTTCCGATCTCTTTCTCCCATGTTTTCTACCTCCATTAATATCTTGACCTTTCCTTTTCTCTCAACGCTTTATCAGACGGATGGATACCCCTGTTAGAGAAATTATTCTGTTTTTTTCTTGCCTTCCATTTATCCTTTAACTCGAGCAATACATTGCCCAATTGTACAACCTGTGATATCTTGTCCTTATTTTGTTCAAGCTTTTGGTTCACCGTTGAAGTAATGTTTTGGAGCGATTGATTAAACTTTTGAACAGAATGGCCAACATCCTTCACAGCCTCAATAACACTGTTTAAGCTTTCTGATTTTTTCTGAATATCATCCGCAAGGGAATTCGTTTTATGGAGCAGTTCTGTTGTCTCCCTCGTTACACCGCCCAGCTGTTTTTCTAAGCCGGATAAAGTCCGTGAAACATTGTCTAGCGTAGTTTGCAGCGATTTTAATGTTATTGAAAGAAAAATAACCAAAATGAGAAATGATATCGCAGCAACTATTGCGCTTAAATATAAAAGAATTTCCACTATATGTACCCCCAGTGTTTGAAGTTAGTCTATTTCTTAACCTTGGATATAAGTCATAAACCATCTTCTCAATTAAATATTTCAATATAATAGTGACAATTTCCTGCACAAAAATCAATAAAGAGTGTTTTCTCTACTTTAAAAGCTTGATGAAAACTGAAAAGCCAGGTGCGTGATTCACACCTGGCTTCTAAGGATGATTTTATCAGCATTAACGGACAGTAAAATTCTCCACTGTTGATAGTTTCACTTTATACTTGCAGCTGCTGTTCGTAAGCTGATTGGAATTTCTGGATATCACCGGCACCCATAAATAGAATTACACTGTTTTCATGTTTCTTTAAAGGAGCCGTATCATCCTCTGTAATGATTTCCGAACCGTTAATTTTCTTCTGCAAATCTTCAATGGTCAGTTTTCCATGGTTTTCCCTTGCTGAACCGAAAATCTCGCATAAATAAACTTTATCAGCCTTATTTAAGCTTTCAGCAAACTCATCCAAAAATGTTTGCGTTCTCGTAAATGTATGTGGCTGAAAAACAGCAATAATATCTTTTTCGGGGTATTTCTGTCTTGCGGCTTCAACGGTTGCTCTTATTTCTGTCGGATGATGTGCATAATCATCAATGATAATTTGTGATCCGACTTTTTTCTCCGAAAATCTTCTTTTTACCCCGGTAAAAGTCTGAAGCTGTTCAGCAATAATCTCCGCTTCAATCCCTTCGTAATGGCAAATGGCAATCACAGCCAATGAGTTTAACACATTATGATCGCCAAATGAAGGGATTTTAAAAGTGTTGTAATAAGTATTTCTGACAAAAACGTCAAAAGTAGTGCCCTCGGTAGTTTTCACAATATTCCTAGCCTGAAAATCGTTTTCTTCTCCAAATCCGTAAAATACAACCGGAACTTTCGCTTGTATTTTTTGAAGATATTCATCATCACCCCATGCAAAAATGCCCTTTTTTACTTGCCAGGCCATTTCCTGAAATGCAGAAAAAACATCTTCTATATTGGCATAATAGTCAGGGTGATCAAAATCAATATTTGTCATGATTGCATAATCGGGATAATATGAGAGAAAATGCCTTCTATATTCACAGGCTTCAAACACAAAATACTCAGCTTCCCGATCGCCCTTACCCGTACCGTCTCCAATTAAGAATGAAGTTGGCTTTGCTCCCTTCATTACGTGAGCAAGCAATCCAGTTGTTGATGTTTTTCCGTGTGCCCCTGTGACAGCAATACTTGTGAAATTTTCCATAAAACTACCCAGAAAACGATGATATCTGATAATTGGAAGTCCGATTTTCATGGCCTCCTCAATTTCCTCATGCGTATCAGGAAAGGCATTTCCTGCAATCACTGTCATGCCAGGCTTAATATTATCCCTATTAAACGGAAGGATCTTTATTCCAGATTGTTCAAGGGCTTTTTGAGTAAAAAAACGCTTTTCGACATCGGAGCCTTGAACATGGTAATTCATGTCATGGAGTATTTGTGCGAGTGCACTCATTCCAGACCCCTTTATACCTACAAAATGGTAAATAGTCATATAAAGAACCTCCAACCACGTCTATCTGTAACACAGTATATGACATTTATCTTATTTTGCTCATTGCATACATTTGTTAAAGCATTTTCACATTAGACTATTATAGCATTTTTTTAAATAAAAAACTAATTTCCGGGAATTAACTCCATTCAACTATCGCTCAAAGAAAACATCCTAAAATCTCCTCATTAAGCTTAAAATGGCCCACCTGAAGTCATTTTTACAGTAAATAACATGCAAATAAAGAATATCACTTCTTAATTTATTGTACTAAATCTTGTATTGACTGAAGATCGCTTTCTGTTATAAGGACATCGCGCGGCTTGCTCCCCCTTGCTTCAGAAATAAATCCTTGCTGTTCCATCATATCAATTAAGCGGGCAGCCCGATTATAACCTATCTTAAACCGGCGCTGAAGGCTTGACGTTGAAGCTGCGCCCTGTTCAATAACGAACTCGCAAGCTTCAAAAAACAGTTCGTCCTCTTCTTCATCCACTTGGGCTTTCTTTAGCAATTCTCCCTGTTCAAATAAATACTGTGGTTTTTGCTGCTTGCGTACATGAGCGACGACCGCATCAATCTCTTTATCGGAAACAAATGTTCCTTGCAAACGCACAGGCTTTGAAGATCCGTTTTCCAAAAATAGCATATCACCCCGGCCGAGAAGTTTCTCTGCTCCGCTTATATCGATAATCGTTCGAGAATCAATCTGCGACGATACAGAAAAAGCGATCCTTGTCGGTACATTTGCCTTAATTAAGCCTGTAATGACATCAACAGACGGGCGCTGGGTAGCGATAATTAAGTGAATTCCGCAAGCCCGCGCTTTTTGTGCAATTCGGCAGATCGCTTCCTCTACATCAGCAGGTGACATCATCATTAAGTCGGCCAATTCATCAATGACAATTACAATATATGGAAGTTTTTCGGAGTAGCGTTTATCCTCAATTGCAAGCTCATTAAAGCGGTTAATATCTCTTACTCCAGTATGGGCAAACAGCTCATAGCGACGTTCCATTTCATCGACAGCCCACTTTAATGCAGCCGTTGCTGCTTTCACATCCGTTATCACTGGGCTTACGAGATGCGGTATTTGATTGTATGGTGCAAGTTCCACCATCTTCGGATCAATGAGAAGAAGCTTAACATCTTGCGGATTCGCTTTGTACAACAGGCTTATAAGTATTGAATTAATACATACACTTTTTCCTGAGCCTGTTGCCCCGGCAATAAGCCCATGCGGCATCTTTTTTAAATCGGTTACAATCGGTTTTCCGGAAATGTCCAAGCCAAGCACCGCTGTTAACGGGGAGTCATTTTCAATAAACTCCCTGCTTTGAATAATTTCGCTTATTAAAACAGGACGGCTCGTTTCATTCGGCACTTCGATACCAATCGTATGTTTGCCCGGAATTGGTGCTTCAATCCGTATATCCCTGGCAGCAAGGCTTAGCTTAATATCATCTGATAGATTTGTAATTTTGTTCACTTTCACTCCGGGATCGGGCTGAACCTCGAAACGTGTAACTGACGGTCCCTGTGTCACATTCACCACTTTCGCCCCGACATTGAAGTTTTCCAGCGTTTGATTCAGCAGATGTTTCTGTTCTAACAGCCAACCTGTATTAGATGATCCAGCCACAGGCGGACAAAGCAGGCTTACAGGTGGGAGTTCATAAGAATTTTTTTGGTCAGAACCTATTGTACTTATATTCTCTTGTTGTTGGCTTTGATAATGTTCAATCTCCTGACTTTTCTGCGGGAATGATTGATTATGATTGGCAGAACGTTCTTTTTGCTCTCTTTTTGCCTGTTCCCTTAATTGAAGCTTTCTTTTGTCGTCTTTTAGCATAATCACATTAAAAGGAATATGTGGCCTTCTTCGTTCTGGCACCGCAGCTTGTTCGGAACTTTCTGGCGGCAAGTCCTGCACAATCGGTTCTTTCTCTTGAGCTGATGACATTATAGGCGGTTCATTTTCTATTACATCATCCTCTTGATTATGATCTATTTGCCCGGATGTTTTTGTTTTATCATCTTCGGTAATATCTTCTACATGCTGAATTTCATTTGCATCGAATAGAACACTCTTTTCATCGGTGTTGCTTTCATTCTCTTTGTAATTCAAGGTTGGTTCAGTCTGATTGTCGTGCGAATACGCACTACTGTGCGTTGATTCGGCTTTTTCATCACGCTCGGTATATGTATTGTCTGACATACCAGGACTATGCAGGCGTTTATCATTCATCTCTTCGTGCTCAGAATGTGTTGAAACATTTTGAACCTCTGAATGCTCCTCTTTAAGATTCTGATCATGAACCGTTTTGTTGCGATATAGTCCTTCAAGCCCGGTTAATTCGTATTCCACTATTTCTTCTTTGCTTCGGCTTCGCCGCCCAAATCCGTATATAGGAGAAGGTATTTCCGTCGGTCTGAATGGCTGGCGGTTTTTCATCGCTACTTCCTGCTTGTTTCGATCCAATCTTGTTCTTTCTTTCGATTCAGGCTCAAAGATTTGTTCGGACGATATACCCGTAGCAGAAATGTTCCGTTCTGCTCTCGTTCTGTCTTTCCATTCAAACCTATTCGGTCTTTCCGCTGGCAGTTTAGATACGGCCGGATCATTTTCGTTTCGACTTCTTACCCTTTCCCTTCTTTGTATTCTTTCATCTTGATCAGGAATAAGAGGAAAACGAAATTTACCATTTGGATATTGATAGGCGATTTTTGCGTCAACTTCCTTGCTTCCGGAATTTTGCTCTCGGCTGGATTCTTTTGCTTGATAGCTGTCCCCTTCATCAATATATTCAAATTCTTCATCATCATTTTTAAACATTTGGAAAAGCTTCTTAATCCAACTCAATCAGATCACTCTTTCTTCAATCACTATCACTTCTATTTTATCAGTAAATCTTAAAATATCGAGAAAATTTACGAGAATGAGCCTTAATAAAGAGCAGTTGGTTAATTTTAAAAAAATAAAGTCTTACTTTTTTCTTAGCAATTAACATAAGATGGACTATTTTTTTCAAAGTGGTAACGAATATTTCAAATTTCTTGCATAAAAAAGGAGAAAAAAGAAAAACATGGCTGCTTGCCATGCTTTTTACTGTATCCAAAAAATCACGGCTTTTTTCGATTCTTTCCTAAAATAAAGATCGGTTCAAGCTCTTCATTCTCATAAAAGAACGACAAGGCTGTTATCGGAACATAGCCGCTTGCAAAAAAGCTCATGGTCATCTGTGCAAGAACATCGAAGCCTGTATCATTTTGAATGTCACCGATAATCAACACATCCTGGTGAGGAACCGATACCGTCATCCTGCCGGTGATTTTTTTCTCCATGTCCTTTAAAAACGATTTATTTAAAATTCTGCTTGCGTCATATCCGTCGTTTGAATTTAAAAAGTAAAAAGTATTGCCGGCCACTTGATCTTCTTTCATGGTTACAGGCAAAGTCCTGACATTAAATAAAGCCGTTTCCCTGACCCTGTCCGCGTCCCATTGTTCCTTTTTCAGCAAATTTTCATCAATAAGCCGGTACGTTTTTCCGAGATCCAAAGCGTAATAAATTCTTGTTTCTGCTGTATGGTCATCATAAAAAAACGGAACCCCTTCTTCGGCTTCCGTTGGAAAGGAAGTGGAACGGATAACAGGAAAAATGCTTTTTTCTTTTCCGGAAAGCTGAACATCATGTTCCATTGCCCTCAAGCCTTCCTCTACATAATACACTACTTCATCGATGGCTTTCTCTTTTTGAAGTTGCCACTTCGCTATAATTCCGGGCAGCGAAACGGTAATTCCTTTACCAGTTTGTTTGTTTTCAATTCTCAGCTGGTCTTTTTCACGATCAAAAGAAAATATGCGGTCCGGCCGGCTTAACCGTTTTTCAAGTTCTTTTCTCATTTCCTTGCTGTTCATTTTTTCCCTCCTTCATAAAAATAACTTTTAACTGCCTGCTTTTCATTCCCAATCGTACAACAAAATCCCCCCATCTCAAAAGAGACGGAGGGTAAGCTATTATTTTAAATTTGAAATAAAGGTTTCGACTTCTTCTTGAGTTTTTCGATCTTTGCTGACGAAGCGGCCCATTTCGCGGCCATTTTCAAACGCGATAAAACTCGGGATTCCAAATACATCCAATTGACCGCATAAATCAATGAATTGATCGCGATCAACATGTACAAATGTAAATTCAGTAAATTTTGCTTCAATTTCCGGAAGCGCCGGTTCGATTGCCCGGCAATCCGGACACCAGTCCGCCGAAAAAACAAAAAGATGTTTTCCGTTATTTTTAAACTGCTCAAATTGCTCTATTGATTCTAAGTTTTTCACTTTCTTTCTCCTCCTGTATAAATCATTATGTCACCGGACTTGATTCAGCCTTTTTTCCTCATATACTCCGATAATAGCAGGCTAATTCCCGCAGGTCCAATAAAATGCAATATAGCAGCCTTCACACATACCTCCGGTCCAAAATCCGTTGTTAATAATTTTAACACATTAACGCTTTAACGTAGTGCGGGTCTGGCCCTCAATAAATTAACGCATTAACGCAGTGAAGGATCGCCGCTTATTTTGTCTTATATTCGAATTGGCCTATGAGCAGGTGCATGATGTGGGAAAACATGCTTGCACGATCGATTCTGCCGTTTGTAAAGATTCCGACCGCTCCTTCACTTTTACGAACGTCTGCTTTTTGAGCGAAAGTATCCATTACCGGGCCCAGTTCTTCACCAGATCGGAGTCTTTCAGCAATTTCTTCAGGCAGCAAAATTCGGGCACCGCCGGCAATAATCGGTAAAGAATTGGGCGTGATAAGCGCTCCCCAATTACATAGACACAATCCGAAGCTTGTCTCCTGAACGCCTCCCTCAAGGCCAATCCCGATGTCGCCTTCACCGGCCTCTAATGCACGAATAGCCCGATTTACAGCTCCTTTAATCGTTTCTTCATCACTAAAAGGCTGCTCGCTTACCCCTGAGGGAACGTCAACTGTCATAAATTCAGCTTCATAGCCGGAAAACGCACTTTTAACTGCAGCAACTTTTGCAGGGTTTTTCGTACCGATCATGATCTTCATTCTTCCATCTCACCTGCCTAAAGACCAGTATTTATTTTTATCGATCACTTTTGAATTTTATCGACCACTTTTGGTTTTTTATCAACCACTTTCTGAATATATCGACCAGTTTTGATTTTTATCGGCCAGGAACATGTTTCCCTTCAGTCAACCGTTTTGTTTAATCGTCTCAACGGTAGAACGGTCACATGCTTTTACTAGTTTTACAAGCAGCTCTTTTGCGGCCGCGTAATCATCGACATGAATGATCGATGCATGAGTATGAATATACCTCGCACAAATTCCAATTACGGCGCTTGGAACACCTTCATTCGAAAGATGAACGCGGCCGGCATCTGTTCCGCCTTGAGAAACAAAGTATTGATAAGGAATTCCGTGTGTTTCTGCCGTATCAAGAACAAATTCTTTCATTCCCCGATGCGTTACCATCGAACGGTCCAAAATGCGAAGCAACACTCCTTTTCCTATATGGCCAAATTCTCTTTTGTCACCTGTCATATCATTAGCCGGGCTTGCATCAAGGGCAAAGAAGAGATCCGGCTTGATCATATTTGCAGCAGTTTGCGCCCCTCTTAACCCGACTTCTTCCTGCACTGTCGCACCGGAATATAAAATATTCGGCAGTTTTTCGTTTTGCACTTCCTGAAGAAGCTCAATGGCAAGGCCGCACCCGTACCTGTTGTCCCATGCTTTCGCCAAAATTTTTTTGTTATTGACCATCGGAGTAAACGGGCAGATCGGCACGATTTGCTGCCCCGGTTTAATCCCTATTTTTATCGCATCCTCCTTGTCATCTGCCCCGATATCTATAAACATATTTTTTATTTCCATTGCCTTATTGCGTTTTGCATCATCTAAAAGATGCGGAGGAATTGAACCAATTACGCCGATAACTGGACCATTTTCCGTAATAATCTGCACCCGTTGAGCCAGTAAAACTTGGCTCCACCATCCTCCAAGAGGCTGGAAGCGGATCATTCCATTATCCGTAATGGAGGTAACCATAAAACCTACTTCATCCATATGGCCGGCGACCATTATTACAGGGCCTGACTCGTCGCCCCGTTTCACTCCAAAGATGCTTCCAAGTCTATCTTGGACAATTTCATCTGCATATTGGCTAAGCTGTTCTCTCATAAATTTACGGACTTGATGTTCATTGCCCGGCGCACCGGGAAGTTCCGTTAGTGTCTTAAAAAGCTGTAATGTGTGTTCATTCATCATCCTTAGACTCCTTTATTTAACCTTTTTTCTAGACTATCTTTATATGTATAGTGTTTATTTTACAGAACTTTCACACGGTCTACCACTTCTTAGGGAGCGATTGTTATGCTAGTTTTTACAAAATATTCTGGATTAAATTATGTTTCGCGTTAAAAATTTTGGTATGATTAAGAAGAGAAAAATGGGAACCTTATTTTTCCTGTAGCTATTGAGCCTTTACTAATTGGAGGTATACATATGAACTGGAAAACTTTCTTGTTGGGAGTTAGTGCAGGTTTTATTGCCGGTTACGCAGCAAAAGAACTTCTTGATCAAAACAATACAGTTTCCCCCGAAAAAGTTTTAGAACATGTAAAATCCGAGTTTAAGAAACAAGGCCCGATCAGCGGTTCCTGGATTCAGATGAAAACTGAACCTTACGAAAAGAAGATGCTGCGATATAACGTATATAAAGGTGGAATATTCAGAATGGCAAATGGAAAAAACGAGCAGATTGAATTCATCGCTGATGCATCCACCGGAACCATTCTCGACGCGTATCAGACATCATAATATTTGAAAATTTTTCCGGAAAGCAGCAAAAAAATCCCCTGAATTCAAGGGATTTTTTTCTGTTGAAACATTTATCGGAATTTTACTTCACAGCGGTAAATACGGTTTCCTTTTTCAGAAAATTTTTGTTCATACTCTGTCATTACATTGCCTTCAAAGTTGCTTTTATGCAAATCCAAGCTGACATCCTTCAGCAATAACCCATATTCGGAAAAACTGACCAATGAGTATTCAAACAAACCTTGGTTATCTGTTTTAAAATGTATTTCCCCTTCATCTACAAGAATATCTTTATATAAATCAAGGAAGGATTTATATGTTAGTCTCCGCTTTTCGTGGCGCTTTTTTGGCCATGGGTCGGAAAAATTAAGATAAATCCTCTCTACATCCCCTTTTGCAAAGTATTCCTTTAAATTTGCCGCATTTACGTTTAAAAGCTTAACATTTGGCAGCTCTGCTTCAATCAGCCTGTCCAATGCGGATACAAGAACACTTTCCTGCAATTCAATACCAAGGTAATTAATATTTGGATTCTTTCTTGCCATTTCAGTAATAAACCGGCCTTTTCCTGTGCCGATTTCGATATGAAGCGGCTGGTCCTTTTCAAATGCTTCTGTCCATTTTCCTTTATAATCCTCCGGAGATAAGATCACGTATTGAGGATATTGCTTTAGTTTATCCTTTGCCCAAGGCTTATTTCGTAATCGCATTGTGACACCTCTATAAAATAATATCGTTCAAACCATACCATGCAGCATGATGAAAGTGCAACATTTTATTGTGATGCCAATTGAAATCGAGCAAAATCCAATGTATAAATGCAAAAAGGAATTCACAACATATAAGTGAATTCCTTCATAAACTGAAAGGATGATTTTAAATGCCGTTAAACCACCAAGATCAAGTAAATTTATTAACAGATATATTAAGCAATCACCAGTTGGATTGCTGCGGGTCTGTTTCCGAATGTGAACAATTGGAACGATTGGTAAAATCATTAATGGTTAATAATAACGTAAATGAAAATATAAAAACGGTTTTACAAGAAATCTATGAATACAGCCGGCATGGAATTCAATCATCTGATTTAGACCGGTACATTGAATCAAACCAAGAGCGGTTAGCCCAATGGGTAAACAATATGAATCAATTATTTTAACAACTTTATAAAATAACATCCAAATACTGAATCCATTTTTCCATTTCGTCAAAGCGTTTTTTATTTTTATACCATTGGATCGAAGTTAATGTTTGAGCATGAACATACCACTTCATTCTCAGTTTTAAATCTTCTGTCAGTTCCGTTCCGTACCGATTTAACCAGCTTTCCCATTCATTCTCAGGGATATACCAGTACAAAAGAAGGCCCAGATCTATCGCCGGATCAGCAATCATCGCACTATCCCAATCGATTAAATACAACTGGTTGTCGTCAGAGAGCAGCCAGTTGTTATGGTTTACATCGCAGTGGCAAACCACTTTTTCATCGCAATGAATGTTGGCAACTTCTTTTCTTAAAAAATCTCTCGCATTGTTAACCGCCGGAAGTTCAAGCAGATTAGAATCCAATTCTTTCTCAATCATATGAAGAAGGGTTTCCGGTTGAAGCGGTGATTTTCCGAGCCTCGTTAACATACCGAGCAAAGGCTTAGATTGATGAATTTTCCTAAGAAGCTTTGCTACCCTGGTATCGTTCATCTCCGGAGGCTTTAATTCTCGCCCGTATAACCATTGCTGGGCAGTGATCACATCTCCGTTTTCCAATCTCTTCGTCCAAACAAGTTTTGGGACAATTCCCTCCGCAGATAAAACAGCCAGGAATGGAGAAGAATTGCGCTTTAAAAACAACTTTTGTTCTTGATGCTTGGCAATAAATGCTTCCCCTGTGTTCCCCCCAGCGGGAACAATCTCCCAATCTTGTCCAAATAAATGTTCCAAAATTGTTCACCTTCAATTTATTCGACAACAGCGGAAATTGGCTCCTTTGCCAAATACAGCCGAATCATCTCTGAATGTATTTATCCTCGAAAAGATAAAAAAGACAGCTATTGAAAATAACTTTAACAATAGCTATCTTAATAAATATTATCTCCATTTGACTTATATCGTCAAGTAAATCATGTTTTTAAAAATAGAGGAAAACGCTTTTAATTATTTTACCAGTACATATGAACTAACTGGTTTTACCTCGATTTGCTGCTGGTTGATTGATAAGAAAGGCTCGGCTTTCGCGTTCTCATGATCCGCCAATACTTCCCATTTTCCATCCATAGGCAAATCAATTTTTTGTACCTTTCGTGAAGGATTAAAAATCACTAAGATCATTTTCCAATGTCCAAATTCTTGAACATCCGCATAAAAGCAGCCGATCACCGGCTTTGGATAAGGAAGAAAACGTATATGCTTTCTTATCAAATCCGCGCGGTGAAAACGAAAAGCTTGATGCGATTTTCTGATTGAAATGATCCCTTTAATATATTCGACATTGTCGGCAAACTGTATTTTACGGTCCCAATCAAGCTGGTTGATTTCATCAGGGGACCGGTAACTATTTCCAACTCCTTTTTTCGTTCGGAAAAACTCCTGTCCACTGTGAAGAAATGGAATTCCTTGTGATAACAAAACCATCACCGTTGCCAATCTGTGATGCTTTTGCTTTATTTCTTCATCTGTTTCTTCTTCACAAATGTTGATTTTATCCCACATCGTATGATTGTCATGAGATTCCACATAATTCACTGACTGAACGGGCTCGGTAAAAATGCCTTTATCCAATTTTTCAAAGCCGATACTGCCAACAAGTAATTGTTTGGCAGACTCGTAATAATACTCGTTGCCGAGCGCATAGCCGCGGTCATACAAGTTAAAGGTGCTTCCCTTGATTGAATCCCGAAACCAATCATTAAATTGCCCGATTCCCGGCAAATATTTTTGGTTGCGGATATTTGCTTTTTTTTCAGGAGGAATTGGGGTGTTTAAGTCCCAGCCTTCACCGATCATGATGACTGTTTCATCAATTTTGGAAACCGCTTTTCTAATCTCATTCATTGTCTCAATATCAATGATTCCCATTAAATCAAACCGAAACCCATCGACATGGTACTCTTTCAACCAAAAAAGGACAGAATCGATAATAAATTTCCTCACCATCCGCCGTTCGGTTGCTAAATCATTTCCCACTCCGGTGCCGTTTGATGGCATTCCATACTCATCATGCCGAAAATAATAGCCGGGAACAATTTTTTCAAATGAAGACTGTTCACGAATATACACATGATTATAAACAACATCCATAATGACCCTTAACCCTTGTTTTTGAATGGAAAAGATCATTTCCTTTAATTCCATTATTCGTTTATAAGGATCATGTGGATTCGTCGAATAGCTTCCTTCGGGAACATTAAAATGCAAGGGATTATAGCCCCAATTATATTTGTTGGCCGGTTTTAATTCATCTACACCTTCAAAATCATGAAAAGGAAGAAATTCAATATGAGTAATACCAAAGTCTTTCACGTAAGAAAGGCACGTCGGCAGCCCGTCTTTTCCGGTTGTACCCGTTTCTCCGGCTCCAATATACATTCCCTTATGTTTCACTCCGCTATTTGGATGAATGGTAAAATCACGAATATGAGTTTCATAAATCACCGCATCAACTGCATGCTTAAATGGCGGTAAAGAAGGTTTTTCCCGGCGGGTCTTTGCCAAGTCAGCAACGACTCCCATTTTACCGTTAGCCGTTGAAGCAACTGCATAAGGGTCAACAGCTTCTTTCCATTCAAGATTTACGCAAACAAGGTATGAATATTGATAACATTCCAAATCCCGATGAACTTCAGTAAACCAAACACCAGATCCCCCTCTTTCCATCGGAAGCGGCTGCAATTCGTTTCCCCCTGGCTCATGAAGCTTCAATCTTACCTTTACTGCTGTAGGAGCCCAAAGTTTAAAAACTGTTTTTTCTTTGGAATAGGTAATTCCAAGGTCGTTTCCATCATAATAAAAACGCTCATCAAAGGTCTCAGTTCGAATGACCGCACCAATTTGAAGGTCTGTTTTTCCCCCGTGTTCATCTATAATCCAATATTGTTTTCCAAATTCCA
The DNA here is from genome assembly GCF_028888695.1 of Bacillus methanolicus. Lineage (NCBI taxonomy): Bacteria > Bacillati > Bacillota > Bacilli > Caryophanales > Bacillaceae > Bacillus > Bacillus methanolicus. The sequence goes on from NZ_PNFF01000001.1 coordinate 2,279,701, forward strand.
GTTCTATTTCAGAATAACAAATATATTTTATCGATTCTTCCAGCTTCACAGTTTCGGTTATAGTAAGCTCACAGTTTATTTCTTCATTCGTTAAATGAAAACAAGAAGAAGAGCCGCCGTGATAGGAATTGGGGAGTAAAATCGTTATGACTTGCAAGTCATCTAGATAAGCAAAAAATTGCCTGTCAATCGCAATCAAAAAAGAATCATCTCCTTTTCATCCTCTGCTTCCGCTATCTTATATTCTTTCATTAAAATAGGGAGGAAAGCCTGATGAACTTCAATTTGTATAGGAGCAGAGCCAACGATTTCTTCATCAGAATGGAAAAGTAAGATAAATGATATCTTTTTCCAAAAGCCCATCTTTACTGACTCCTATTCGATATTTTTCTCTTCATCAAAGATTTCCCATTCCATTCTTCGCATGGACGTCGTCTGGCAATACTCAAGAAGCATTTGGGCTGCTTTTAATTGCTTATGCTTCAAAGGAGAACGCAATCTTCTCAAAGATGTAAACCATTCATCAAGATTTCTTTTTTCCACGAGGCGTACATCATAAGGTACTTCTTGGTAATCAATATATCCATTTCTTGAAAGAACCACTTTACGAATTGGAAGATCGATTTCATGTAAGCGGAAAAGCTTTTGAATGATTTTCTCCGTCCGGTTCAAAGCAAGTAAAGGGTTTAAGATTTTTTTCTCTGTATTTTCGTAGCGCTTTGACCAAAACCGATTTTTTGACCCAATAAATACAGCGTGATTTTCTTCTTCCAAAAATGATATACACCACACATCAATAGGGGTTACCATGATAATTTCCAGTTCAACCGGCGCCTCTTTTAACAGAAAGACCGGATTATATAGAACGAGAAATGTGTCCGGGAAGCGCTGAAGGAAGAATTTTAGCTTTTCATCATAATAATATTTGTGATTAACCATTGATTTTTCAGTAAGTGTTGAGCTGGCCCATTTCATTTGAAAACGGAAAAGCTGATCGAGGAATTGCTGCTTTAATTCTTCGATGGAATTTGGGCGAATTGAAAAAGAAGCTGTAAATTGAAGCCCAAAATCCTCCTCTTGTTCATTTTCCTCATCTCGGACAATAATATCATCCTCGTTTTCTTTTGATCTTAAACGAAAAATCCACTTTATTTTATCTATAATCGGCTGTTTTTCATCTTCCAACAATATGGACAAATCCTTTTGGCTGTTTTTGTTATTTACATCCCCATTCTCCCAAATGTCTTTTAATCGCTCCCACTGCTGCCTTTTCAGACGAACAAATCGGGAAGGATATAAAAAGATATCTTGTTCATATCTAGAAACGTAATCTTGAAGTTTGATCAACTGTCCCATCGACATTGCCTTCCTTTAAATTCTTTTATGTTTTGAAGTATTTATACCAATTTATTCAGTTAAAAGCGGAAATGTGGCAACCGCTTCATATTTTGGGGTTTTCTCGAGGCGGGTCCGGTATAAAACCACTTCTTCTGCTTCAAATGTAATCGGCTTTTCTTCAACGCTATTATTTATTGATAAAAAGGATAATGAAAAGGAAGAAGAATCGGTCCATTTTCTGGCTAATGTAATATGGGGAGAAAATGGCCTCGTATCAAGATGAAAACCTGCTTTTTCACATGCGGTAAATACAAGGTTCCTCAATTGATGAAGGCGTTCTTCTTTATTAACTCCTGCCCAGAGAATTCTAGGTGAATCCTTTCTGCCAAAAGTTCCAAAGTGCTGAATTGTCAAAGAAAAAGCACTGGACCCGTCAATGTATTTTTGAACCAGCTCTTTTGTTTTATTTAATTGGCTTTCAGATGCATTGCCCAAAAATGCAAGTGTAAGATGATAATCTTCAGGGTGAACCCACCTCGCAAACTTAAGCTCGCTCTTCAATTGCTCTGCTTTTTCGTGCAACAATTTTTTTGATTCTTTTGACAATCGAACCGCTAAAAAATAGTGTTCGTTTTTCTCCATTCGTTGAATTCGCCCTTTCGAAAATACGTTTTTACCTATTTTAGCAAATCTTTTTACAAATTGGCAGAAATGAGAGACTAGTGAGATTATCGAATAATCTCAGAGAAATAAACCACTTTTCATCTTATTACGCGTTTATAAAGGATGAATTAATTTAACATTTAAACTACAATACAAATATATTTTAATTTATTGAACAGAACAGGAATGGTAAAAAATGAGAGTCGTTGAAAATATAGCAGATCTAATCGGAAATACACCTCTCGTAAAACTTAATCGGCTTGGCCCGAAAGATGGAGCAACTGTCTATTTAAAACTTGAGTTTTGCAATCCAAGTAAGAGCGTTAAAGACCGCGCAGCTTATCATATGATTTCAACAGCTGAAAAAGAAGGTAAATTGAAACCAGGCTCCGTGATCATTGAACCGACAAGCGGTAATACCGGCATTGGACTTGCCATGAATGCAGCCGCAAGGGGATACCGTGCGATTATCGTAATGCCGGATACGATGACGCAAGAAAGGATAAACATTTTGAAAGCGTATGGCGCAGAAGTTGTTTTGACACCTGGGGATGAAAAAATGCCGGGAGCCATAAAAAAGGCAAAAGAGCTTGCTGCTGAAATTCCCGGAAGCTACATTCCTATGCAGTTTGAAAACGAAGCGAATCCGGAAGCTCACCGCCAATCAACAGCACTTGAAATCATTGAATCTATGAAACAAATCGCGAAGCCGTTAAAAGCTTTTGTTGCAGCTGCCGGGACAGGTGGAACCATTACAGGAACTGGGGAAGTCCTTCGCGAGTATTACCCTGATCTAACTGTTCATGTAGTGGAACCTGCAAGCTCTCCGGTGCTTTCAGGCGGAAAGCCCGGCAAGCATAAGCTCGTCGGTACAAGCCCGGGATTTATTCCTGAAATTCTCAATCAAAATGTGTATGATAAAATTCATTTAATTAAAGATGAAGAAGCGTATGACATAACACGGCGCCTTGCGAAAGAAGAAGGAATTCTTGTCGGCCCTTCATCAGGTGCAGCCTGTTTGGCTGCGATTGAAACGGCAAAACTGCTTTCACCGGATGATGCAGTTGTGTGCATTGTTAGTGATACAGGTGAACGATATCTATCGAGTGACTTATTCGAATTTGATTAAGAAAGTAAAAAAAAATGGGTCAGCCCTCCTCTGGCAATAACAACATATAGAATATTTCTTATGTTGTATTAGAGGGGTCTGACCATACAAAAAGCAATGTTATGGAAGTATGGTTCACTCTTGTCTGATAGGTATATCACCTGACATCCAGCGTAAATTTCACTTAGCTGCTAATTCGTAAATGGCCTGTGCATAAATAGCGGTTGCCTTTAATAAGTCATCAATAATGATGTACTCATCTTTTTGATGGGCAACATCCGGCCTTCCCGGAAACAGCGGGCCAAAAGCAACTCCGGACTTTAAAGAACGCGCGTACGTTCCGCCGCCAATTGAAAGCAGCTCTGCCTTCTCACCTGTTTGTTCCTCATATACCTTCTTTAATGTTTGGATAAGAAAATCTTTTTCATCAACATGATGCGGCTTTGAATCAGAGAAATTTTCAATTTTAAAGCCCTCTTTTTTAAGCAGTTGCTCTAGTTGGTCCTTCTTTTTTTTCATATCAGCAGTTACCGGATACCTCAAGTTGATTCCAAGCTGTCCTCCCCGTTCCTTTGTATAGCTGATTTTTCCAACGTTAATCGTTAAGTCCCCTGTTATATCATCAGAATATGGAATGCCAAGTTCCCGTCCGCGCGATTCTTTAGAGAAGTACCTTGTTACAAAAGAAAAAAAGTGCTGCGCTTTCGGATCGATTTTCCATTGGGATAAAAATTCTGCCAGAAGCAATCCTGCATTCACTCCATTGTCCGGTTCCATGCCATGGGCTGATATCCCTTCCAATTCAATGATTAATTCACCGTTATCCACATGGCACTTTCCTTCGAGTTTTCTCTGTTTTAGAAATTCATCAAACCGCTGGATTATTTCTGTTTGACGGTCATGAACGAAGAGCCCCGCTTTCGCGAAATCAGGAACCATATTGTACCTTCTCCCGGAAGTAAATCGAGCTACTTCAATTTTCACATCATCACCATGATTTGCATCATCCTCAAAAGATTGGACAATATCAAAATCAGAAATACCTTTTTCCGCATAAATGATCGGGAAATCTGCATCAGGGGCAAAACCCATGGAAGGCATTTCTTCATATTTAAAATATGTATCCACACAGCGCCAATTGCTCTCTTCATCTGTTCCGATAATCATCCGAACCCGCTTTTTTAAAGGAAAACCGAGTTCTTTTACGATTTTCATAGCATAGTAAGCGGCCATTGTCGGACCTTTATCATCAATCGCGCCGCGGGCAAAAATTTTCCCGTTCCGGATTTCAGCGCCGAATGGGTCGCTTGTCCATCCATCCCCTTCTGGCACAACATCGACATGGCATAGGATGCCGACGAGTTCTTCCCCTTCACCGAATTCCAAGTGTCCGGCAATATTTTCTACATTTTTTGCCTTGAATCCGTCTTTTTCTCCGAGTTCAAGCATAAAGGATAGCGCTTCCTTTACCCCCTGACCGAGCGGAGCATCCGGAGTACTATTTTCTTCATCTAAGACACTTTTAATTTTTAATAACTTTTGTGTATCATAAATCAGTTCGCCTTTTCTTATGTCAACTTCTTTCATCCAATCAATTGCTTCCACACTTTTTCCTCCTTACTGCGTTCCATATATTGCATATGGTAAATCTATCATTTCATTATTATAAATATATTCCCGCTTAAATGCTTTTAAAAAGAAATAAGGCTGTTCTCTCAGCCTTATTTTATGTGAAGCTCCTGATTATAATATGGCGGAACGTTGATCCAGCCCTTTTCTTCCATCATTTTTTTGTAGGAAACAGAAAAGGCCACTTTCGTCATTTGAAATTTTAAAAACTTATATCCGACGTCTGTCCGAACAGATTCTGTCAAGCCTCTGACTGCGGCGGTAATGCCTATCACCAAGTTATAGGCGATGATATTGGCGATTTCCTCATCTGACATTTTCGCTCCGTCCGGAACTGTCCGATAATCTCCGATCACTTTTTCAGGAGTCATATTCGGATTCGGGATTCCTTCTTTCTTAAAAAAATCTTGCAACTCTTTGACCATCGGTCCATGAACATCATGGATCAATTCATTGATTTTCTTTTTTAAGTCTTTGTCCTGGCAAATGTTATAAGAGACTTGTTCAACTCTCATATTCTGTTCGGACGCGACCAACAAAAACCATAAATTCATCACTTCACCCACATGGAGAGGCTTAACTTCATTATCAGTAAATTGTGCAAAGGCGTCTTTGACAATTTGGAAAACGTTCATCTTTATTTCCTCCCTCTATATACTCCCTCTATATACTTTAAAATTCTCCCGAATACTCACGTTTTCTCTAAATTTCATTAACACCTAATAGTTGATCCACCGAAAATCATGGTTATAAATTGAATTTATTTAAATTTCTTACAGATGGGGGGCCATTCTACCAACCAAACTGGTATTGTTTGGTAATAACAGTTATGACCGTGCGCAAAATCTCCACTCATCTCACGGTCGCTAACCCTCCCATGTATCACCGGATTGGGATCCATACATTCCTTCGTCCTGCGTATCCATGAGGTGGAGGTCGGATAAGCTCCTCAGCTGGGTCATAAGCCCGTATGGTAAAAATAAACTCCGACTCGGCACTATTGGTGTTTGTCTTTAGAAATACTTGAAGTATTCGATAGTAATTTGATTAACAAATTGGTTAATAAATCGGTTTAAGCAACTTGTAATGTAATTTGAGGCAAGCCTTGCAATAATTTTGAACCATCAAATTCACACTGTTTTTGACCAATGACAAATAAGACACGTAATAGCTTACAACACAAAGCGATGAGAGACTGTTGCTTTTTTAAAGGCCTTTCAGATCGTTTTGTATAGTATTGATGTAAAGCTTTAAAAGTTGGATTATGGGCAACGAGTGGCCGAATCGCTAGGTACAGAGCTTTACGCAGCCTGCTTCGTCCCCGTTTCGTTATTCTGGTTTGTCCTTTAAATTTTCCAGAACTATGCTCACGTAATGAAAGGCCTGCCAGATTAACTAATTGCTGAGGGTGACTGTACTTTGTGAGATCACCCACTTCAGCGAAGAATAGAGCGACTGTTGTAACACCTAACCCAGAAATATTCATCATTTGCTTAGCACCTGGGATCGTTTCTACAAGAGCTTCTAGCTCCTGATCCAACTCTTCCAACTGCGTTTGATAAAGCTCATATTGGTCAATCAGATATTCCATTTCACGTTTGGCAAACTGAATCCCGATTTGAATTCCAATGCTCTTTTTGGCCGTTTCCACTAGTTTCGTTGCTCGCTTCATTCCAACTCCTCGTTGTACAAATGGCTTCCACTTTGAGAGAATCTCTTCAGGTGTCATTTCTTTAATTTGAGAAGGAAATGGAAACAGTTTTAGCGTGCAAAGAGCTGCTTTTCCTTCCCAATCCCCGAAAACATCGAAAAACTCCGGAAAATAACGTTGAATCAAATTTTGAATACGTCCTTCTGTGATGGCAAGCTGTTGAGTGAGCTGATCTCTTATTTTGACGCCTTCTCTTAGTTCCGCGTAAATGCCGTCTAAGAGATTTGGTACGGAGTATCGGCCGTCTTTAATCAGCTGTGCAATCACTCTGGCGTCTTTTGTATCGTTTTTTGTTGGAGAGTTGTCATCAAGCTCTTTGCTTTTCTTTACATGCATCGGATTGACTAGCACAAAGTCATAGCCCTTTGCGGTAAGAAAATAAGCGAGATTTAACCAGTAAGGCCCGGTTGGTTCAACCCCAAAAATCACATGGTTCTTATCATTTTCTTTTTGGTGTCGATTCACCCAATCTAAAAGCATTTGGAAACCATGTATGCGATTTTCAAAGATCAAGCGTTTTCCAAATTCAATTCCTCGATCGTCTTGTGCCCGTGCCACGTGTTTGTCTTTGGCAATATCAATGCCGATTATTAATGTTGATGGTGTGATTTGCGAGATTTTTCGATTTTGAGTATAATTCATTATTGAGTCCTCCTTGGCAACTTATTAATTCGGGGTCAATGTATTGACACCCTGTACTATACCAAGAGGGCTCTTTTTGTTTCAAACCTCAAATTTCTTCATTACAGGAATGCTCCTCATATGATTTAAAAATATTTTTCCCTGTGAGGACACAAATATCCATTTAAACTTATAAATTTCTTGTGAGAAGGTAGCCAATTAATATGAAAAAGACTGTCAGTGCGATTGCAATCGCAAACATACAAAGAGTCACTTTTCTCCCCGCTGTAAAAAACTCCTCCATGTCTCCGTATTTTTTTGTTAACTGGTGGGAAGCAATGATTTTTTCCCAAATATAACATGACAGAACCAAGGAGAAAGAATATATCAGATAATATGATTGGAAAATTTCCTTCATAACCGGCTTTTTTTATATCAACATACAATAAACTCATCTTGATCCCTCCTCCGTCCTTAAATACGGACGAAATTGGAAAAGGTTTATTTTTTTCATGAAAAAAGCTGCTTAAATAAATAAGCAGCCCAAACTTTTTTTCATTTTAATAACTCGATTATTTCCTCGTTTTTATATTCTACAGCATAGTCATAAGCTGTATAACCATCTGAATCCACGTATGAAGTATCAGCCCCGTATTCAAGAAGCAAAGCCACAAGCTCGGCATCTTCCATAAAAACCGCTGTTATCAAAGGTGTAGACCCATATACATCTACAGTATTCGGATCAGCTCCCTTCTCGAGCAAGAACTTCGCAGCCTCATATTGGCCGTCAAAGACCGCCCAGTGAAGAGCGGTTGAGCCTTCACTATCTTTTTCATTAATGTCTGCACCTTCTTGAAGAAGCTTTTCCATTAACTCGATGTCATTGTCACTGGCTGTCTTCATAAGAGGTGTAGCTCCCTCTACTTCCATTGCAGTCTCAGCCCAGAAATCCAATTTTTCCAATGCCTTTACTCCAAACCAGACTGCCGCAGAAAGACCGGAAATGATTACAATAGAAGCGATCATGCCGAGCCATATCTTTCTTTTTGGCTCCCGGATTTCGGGAACCGAATCAGCCGCAAAAAATTTCGTTAATTCATACAACCTTTTTGGCAAATGGGGGTGGGTTGACAATTTTTCATTCAGCCATACAAAAAAACCTGATTCTTTTTCAATTTGTTCCATATATGCCTCTTGATTTACTTTGGAATAAAGCTCTTTTCCGATTGCCAGCATCGTTAAAGCATTTTTCGAAGCTTCAAGAGAATTTACATAATATGCAGCGTACCGGTCACAAGTATACTCGCAAGCTCTTAAAAAAGCATCGCCAAGAAACGGAATCCACATCGCCGGTAAAAGCAGAAAGCTGATCGTAACATGCTTTCTTCTCAAATGGGCAAATTCGTGCGCCAGAACAAATAAGACTTCCTTTTCCGCATCTCTTTCGATCAGTTCAAAAATGCCCGAATAAAGAACAACCACATTGCGGCGGAAAAAACGCGTTGCGAAAGCATTTAAAATTCCTTCAGACTCGACAATGTAAATGTCCGGTATATTTATCAGTCCCATATCTTTCGCTGTTGAAACTGCCTTATGGTACAGTTCGGGAAACTGCGATTCTCCCAATTTCACACCATTCCGGCGAATTCCTGCAATCATTAAGCTGTGTAAAAAGATAGATAGTAAGATCAACGCCACACCAATAATAATTCCGATCAATGAAAAGGCCAGAAATATATACGTTAAAATCCCAAATAAAAGAACAAATGCAAAATAAACATTTTCCTTTGGATAAACAAGATTATTACGCAGCTGATTCTGATTCATTATTTCAACAGCAATCCTTTCATAAGTATTAAAATATAAAATCACCTGTAAATTATATACAATTTTAACATTTTTGAAAACCGGAAACTTTTTCAAAGGCAATAAACATAATAGCCAGGCCTTTCCCATACGAATTATAGTATGCACTCAAAAAAGGGAGAATCAATGATTCGATAAAAGAATACAAAGGTATATTAATATTTCGTAAATTTGTACTTATCGGTAGAAATTATCTGAAAATATGGTTAAAATAAAAATACAAGGAATGGTCTTATTAGATTTACCGGACATGGTAAAGAAAAGGGGTTGTCTGAGGAAAAGAAAACAGCTACATAGCTTGAAGACATGTTTCTTGATGCAAAAGTCGGTTGCAGGAATATGCCAAAGGTTTGAAAAAAGGATAGGGAGTGGTTTTTTGAAACCTTCAACTAACCGAATGTTAAACCGTATCAAATCCGTCTACTTGTATATTTTGAACAATGGAACTGTAACGACTCAAGATCTTGTAGAAGAATTTGGTATAACTCCTCGTACCATCCAAAGAGATTTGAATGTCTTGGTTTATAATGACTTAGTGAAAAGTCCAAGCCGCGGTAAATGGACAACAACGCAAAAGAAGGTAAAAATGACTTCATAAAATGAAAATAATGACAGGAAATATGAAGGAACTGCCCAAATGATTCGTTTGTTTATACCATGAGGGCCAGTTCCTTATTTATTTAACAAAAATTTTTTTCAAGAGGGGCACTTCCCAATGATTTTATCAAATTAACGGTCCAAACTGTCAAAAGCTCATTAACCAATAAATTCATAAACGTCACGTCGTCCTTATTGAGATTGATATTCCCTTAATTGTTGCAGTTCTTCATCTGTCAGCTCGCGGTATTCCCCTAATTCAAGAGTCTCATCCAGCTTTAAAGGGCCCATGGATATTCTCTTTAAATAAATGACTCTTTTCCCTACCGCCTGAAACATTCTTTTGACTTGATGAAACTTTCCTTCTGTAATCGTTAATTCAATATCTGAAGTTAAACCGGACTTTAATATTTTTAATTCCCCGGGTTTCGTCTTATACCCGTCATCAAGAGTGACACCGTTTTTAAATGCCTCTCTATCCCGTTCTGTTACCTCCCCGTCGATTACGGCAAAATATGTTTTAGGGACATGCTTTTTCGGCGATAACAGTCGATGTGCAAGCTGTCCATCATTCGTTATTAATAAAAGTCCTTCCGTATCCTTATCAAGCCTTCCGACCGGAAAAGGCTCGAAGACAAGATCTTCCATTTCCAACAGGTCAATAACTGTTTCATCTTGATGATCTTCTGTTGCCGACACAACACCCGGCGGCTTGTTCATCATTAAGTAGATGAACTTTTTATATTCAACGGTCTCACCATTTAATGTCACGACATCATTTTCGGGGTCAACCTGCTGCTTGGCATCTTTTACAATTTGGCCGTTTACTCTAACAGCCCCTTCCTTTAATATCTTTTTTACTTCTTTTCTGCTGCCAAATCCTAAATTTGCTAACATTTTATCGATTCTCATTCTCCACCTCGCAGAAAAATATATCATCCATAAGACTCCCGCCTCAATGGCGGTAATAACAAACTTGCATCAGCGGATAAAGTTTCATTTTATCTGGGCGTCTGTCCGTTGCCTTACATTGTATAATCCATAGACTGATACCGTAGTTTCAAAGAAAATGAATAAGGAGTGTGTGCTTGAATGGATAATTATTATCGGCAGCAAGGAACTGGTTTCCCTCAATTTCAAGGATGGCAGGATATCTACCGTCGCCTGGACAGATTAGACCGCAGGGTTGACAGACTTGACCAGCAAGTGGACCGCTTAAACCGCCGACTTGACCGGATCGAACGCCGACTCGGAATCAGGGAAGAAGAATACTATCATTACTAAAACATAAGAAGGTGGTCTCGCTTAAAAGCGGGCCCTTCTTCTTTTTAGATTGGCAGACGAAGTTTTCTCTTTAGTTTGTCAATTCTGCTGCCAAATAATAAATAAATGAGTTTCGATCGATGACCTAAATAAAAGACGATTCCTGCCCCAAATACTGCACAAACCATAACGATGATTAGAGACTGAAATCTTGTTTCCGGCGACAAAAACAATACCGAGAAACGATAGACAAATTTTGTTGCAATATACATAATGGCCGTAAAAATAGCAATAAGCAAACTTCGTCTCGCCACAAAACGAAACGGGTAACGAGCAAAATATTTAATGACAAACAAATTAATGATAATGGCCCCGGTATAGCCGAGTGCCGTTGCTAATACAGCCCCCTGTGTCTCCATTAATTTTATAAGCGGAATATTTAAACTTAATTTTATCAATAAACCAACAAGCAAACTTAACACCGTGAAGCGCTGCTCATTAATTCCTTGCAAAATCGCTGCGGTAACAGAATAAAGAGCAAATAATATCGCAACCGGAGAATATGATTTTAACACCTCTGTTCCAAGATCCGCATGTCCGTAAAAAATAGTGTAAACCGGCTCAGCCAAGAGTGAAAGGCCGATAGCGGCGGGCAATGTCAAAAAGAGAAGCACTTGAAATGTTTGATTAAGCTGACGGTTTAAGCTGTTCCAGTCTTTTTCCACAAATGCTTTCGTAACGCTTGGAACCAGTGTTAATGAAAAAGCAGTCGCCAGCGACACAGGGATAATCACAAGCTTGTGTGTTTGGAAATTAAGAACAGAAAATGCTGACACTGCTTGATTTTTATCAAATCCAAGTGACAGCATTGCCCTTGTGAATGTCAGCTGATCAATAAACTGGAACAAAGGATTGGCTATACCGACAAGAACAAACGGAGCGGCATACGTTAATATTTCTTTATACATTTCTCCTAAAGTAATATCCATCGTACCCTTATCCTGCTCAAGCAGCTTGTCCAAATGAGGTTTTCGTTTAAACCAGTACCAAACTAAAACAGCCAAGCTCCCGATTGCTCCGATAAAAGCGGCAAATGTTGCCACACTGACAGCAGTTACTAAGCTGCCATCGAAAACATTTAAGACAATGTATGCTCCGGCCAATAGGAAAACAATTCGGACAATCTGTTCAACAACCTGTGAAACAGCTGACGGGCCCATTGATTGATGCCCCTGAAAAAATCCGCGGATCAAACTCATAAATGGAACAACGATTAATGCAAAACTTACAGCTCTTATTACGGTCGTAACATCTTCTACTTTTATTTTATCAGCACCTGATGAACTTCCTTTTTCATTTAACATGATTTCAGAAAGAGCAGGTGCGGAAAAGTAAAGTATTAAAAATGATATGATTCCGCTCGCCAACATGACAATGAGTCCAGATTTAAAAAGCTTTCTTCCTACAGCATATTCGCCGAGAGCATTATATTTTGATATAAATTTGGAAACAGCAAGCGGAACACCTGCTGTTGCAATGCTGATAAAAATCGTATATGGTACATAAGAAAATTGATAAAGCGCAGTCCCATAGTCTTTTACAATTGCATAAAACGGAATAACATAAAAAAGGCCGAGAACTTTCGAAATAATCGTTCCCAGTGTCAATATGAAGGTACCTCTTAACAGCTTTGATGACATATAATCCCTTCCTAAAAAGAAAAATAACTCCGACAATGTATTTTATCATAAACTCGAATGGAAGCTGAACTTATCCTGAATTTTCATGTTTTTTTCACACAGCCATATCAGTAGTTTACCTTTCTTTTTCCACATATGCTACCCGTCATCTTCCTCCCGCAAAAACTGTTTCGTTTTCAGCCTGTTTGGAAATGTTTTATAATGAAAAGTGTTTTGAAAGCGAATAGAGAAAAGTTGGTGAAACGATGAGTTTTGATGTGATCGTCATCGGCGGAGGCCCCTCCGGCTTAATGGCTGCGATTGCAGCAGGTGAACAGGGTGCCAACGTGCTGTTGATCGATAAAGGAGAAAAACTGGGCAGAAAGCTGGCGATTTCCGGCGGCGGGCGCTGTAATGTGACAAACCGTCTTCCTGTAGAAGAAATTATCAAGCATATACCCGGAAACGGGCGCTTTTTATACAGTGCATTTTCGATTTTCAACAATGAAGATATCATTTCATTTTTCGAAGGACTCGGGGTAAAACTGAAAGAAGAAGACCATGGAAGAATGTTCCCGGTCAGTGATAACGCGCAATCCGTAGTAAACGCCTTATTGAAAAAATTGGACGATTTGAAAGTTGAAATAAAAACGAATTCACCGGTAAAAGATATCCACTTTGACGACGGAAAAACAGCAATTGTTGAACTAAAGACCGGGGAAATGATAAAAGCGCGATCCATTGTCATTGCAGTCGGAGGCAAGTCGGTTCCTCAAACAGGTTCAACCGGAGACGGTTATGCTTGGGCTGAAAAAGCAGGCCATACCATTACAAAATTATTCCCCACCGAAGTACCTGTCACATCATCAGAGCATTTTATTCAAAATAAAACGCTTCAAGGCCTTTCGTTGCGCGATGTATCATTAAGCGTTTTAAACCCGAAAGGCAAACCGCTGATCACCCATCGAATGGATATGATCTTTACGCATTTTGGAATCAGCGGACCGGCAGTACTCCGCTGCAGCCAATTCGTCGTTAAAGCGATGGACAAATGGAATCTGCCGGAAGTTACAATGAGCCTTGATGCCATTCCAGATAAGAAGGAAGAAGAACTTTTTCAAGAGATTGTTAAACTTATCAAAGCGGAACCGAAAAAAGCGGTTAAGAACACACTAAAAGGGCTTGTTCCGGAAAGATACCTTTTGTTTTTGTTAGAAGAAAATAGTATTGATCCATCCATACAAGGTGCGGCTGTCTCACACGAAAAACTTCGCAGCTTTGCCCATAGCTGCAAACAGTTCAAAATTAAAGTAAACGGAACTCTCCCGATTGAAAAAGCGTTCGTTACCGGCGGCGGAGTTTCCGTCAAAGAGATCGAACCGCAAACGATGGCTTCTAAAAAAATGCACGGGCTTTATTTTTGCGGGGAAATCCTTGATATTCACGGATATACCGGCGGCTATAACATTACAGCAGCACTTGTTACCGGCAGGCTTGCCGGCCTGAATGCTGCCATTTATGCCTTGAAAGAGAACCGGCCGTAAAACTTGGCCGGTTCTTTTACGTTTCGGCTTATACCCGATAAATCACCATCGCAGTAAAACAGTAAATTTGCCCCTCTTCATCTTCTTTAATGGCGGCGGCATTGTACTTAATGTCAACAATTTTGTGCTCATCCAACTGTTTCAGAAAGTAGTTCATTTCAACTTCCAGATCGGCTTCGTGCTCCTCATCAAACAGTTTCACTTGAATCAACAGACTCTCCCTTTCTAAACTTTTTAATTATTTTATCCAAATATTTTAAATTTTATAATATTATTAAAATTAAAATTTACAAACTTTTCAGATAATATTATAATAATTGCTATATCTATTTTGTGGTACAATGAAGAAATTTTTTCAAAAGGAGGAACTTTAATGGCTGTTAAAATAAGTGCTTTAAGCCAATCTAAGCAAAACCAAAATGCCACATCGCTGAACTACTCTCAAATTGCTCAATCTTCTTTATTTAAACGCCTTTTAAGAAAAAAAAGAAATTTTATTCTGCCTTTTTCTTTATTCTTTCTGGCCTTTTATTTTACTCTTCCAGTTTTGACAGCATACTCTGACATCTTAAACACTCCGGCATTTGGCCCAATCAGTTGGGCCTGGGTATTCGCTTTTGCACAATTTATCATGACTTGGTCCCTTTGCATTATTTATACAAAGAAGGCTTCTGAATTTGACAAAATCGTTGAAGAAATTTTTGAAGAAAATTAAAAATAAAAGGGGAAATTCAATTAATGAACCTACTTGCATTTTGGCTATTCTTGATTATCGTCGGATTAACACTTGTGATTACGTATTATGCGGCTAAAAAAACAAAAACAACGAGTGATTTTTATACGGCTGACAGCAGGTTGACAGGTTGGCAAAACGGTCTTGCCATCGCCGGAGATTATATGTCAGCTGCATCTTTCCTCGGAATTGCCGGGATGATTGCTCTTACAGGCTTTGATGGATTTTTTTACAGCATCGGTTTTCTGGTTGCCTACCTTGTTGTCCTATATTTTGTTGCGGAACCCCTGCGCAATCTTGGCAAATATACAATGGCTGATATGATCACAGCTCGTTTTGATAATAAAAAAGTACGCGGTGTCGCAGCCTTGAATACGATGGCGATTTCCACTTTTTATATGATTGCCCAGCTTGTCGGAGCAGGCGGGCTGATCAAGCTTTTGCTTGGAATTGATTATATTTATTCTGTTCTTATTGTAGGAATTTTAATGACCATTTACGTCGTGTTCGGGGGGATGACTGCTACCAGTTGGGTGCAAATTATTAAAGCCGTTTTATTAATGGTTGGAACTTTTATAATTTCCGTGATCGTTTTTGCCAAATTTGATTTCAATGTAATGAAAATGTTTGCGGAAATGAAGTCTTCAACACCTTTGGGAGAATCGTTCCTTAACCCGGGCAATAAGTTTAAGAACCCTCTCGATATGATGTCACTGAATCTAGCTCTTGTATTAGGAACTGCCGGACTGCCGCACATTCTAATCCGTTTCTTTACGGTAAAAGATGCGATTACGGCACGTAAATCAGTTGTTTACGCAACATGGATTATTGGAATTTTTTATGTGATGACGATTTTCCTTGGATTCGGAGCAGCAGCATTCGTAGGTTTTGATAAAATTACCGCTGCCGATGCAGGCGGAAACATGGCAGCGCCGCTATTGGCTAAAGCTTTAGGCGGGGACTTCTTATTTGCTTTCGTTTCCGCAGTAGCTTTTGCCACAATACTGGCGGTTGTGGCAGGTCTGGTTCTTTCTGCTGCATCTGCATTTGCCCATGATTTTTACAGCAATATTATCCGCCGCGGCCAGGCAACGGAAAAAGAACAGGTTGTTGCGGCGCGCTGGGCATCAATCGGGGTGGCGGTCCTATCCATTTTACTGGCTTTATTTGCACAAAAATTAAATGTTGCATTCCTTGTCGCATTGGCGTTTGCCGTTGCAGCTTCCGCGAACTTGCCCGTAATTTTATTTACAATCTTTTGGAAGAGATTTAATACAGCAGGAGCTGTTACGGGGATGCTGTTCGGCTTAATCAGTTCTCTCGTTCTAGTGGCAATCGGTCCAAATGTTTGGTTCCCTGAGGTCGGGAAAGCGATTCTTGTTGGCGAGCCTCTTTTCAACTTGGCTAATCCGGGCATTATCTCGATTCCTCTCGGATTTATCGGAGCGATCGCGGGTACCCTGCTTACCTCGAAAAAAGAAGATGTGAAAAAATTTGATGAAGTTTTGGTGAAAGCGAACACCGGCATTCATATTCAATAAAGTCGAAGGATGGAGATTGGAAAAACCTCCATCCTTTTCCTTGTCCATCGCAAGCAGCTATCTAGGTTAACCAGGGTGCTTGCGCTTTTCGATGTATTTACTTAAATTCCACTTCGCCTTTCCATTCAATCATGCCGCCCACCATATTCCGCACCTTAAATCCCTGATCTTGTAAATAATAGCAAACAATTTCGCTGCGATGGGCGGCACGGCAAATAATAATGTACTCTTTCTCTTTATCAAAATAGTCCAGGTTTTCCGGAATATCGCCCATTCGAATATGCTTTGCACCTGGAATGATCCCTTGAGCTACTTCATAATCTTCTCTTACATCGACCATTTCTAATTTTTCTCCGGCTTCAAGCTTCTTTTTCAATTCCTCCGGAGTTATAATTTCTATTCTTTCGATCATTATCACCCTTACTTATTTATTCATAAACAAAAAATTGGGGTTTCACTGGGTGATCCTTCACCATTGCCTCATCCGAAAATTTTCGTAGTTTTATATAGTAGGCAAAATCTCCCGCACAGCCGCCAATTAAAAACGCTCCAAGCAGTGATAAAAACATGACATTAAAAATGATTCCCAGCAGGAATGGAATAGCCCCTGTAATAAAGAAAGGCAGCATAAGAGCAAACCTCATATCCTTTACTTTGATCACATTTTTGCTATGAGCATATGCAACGCCTTTTTTCCAATCAATACCCCATGCAATCTTATTCCAAGGGACTTTTCCGGCATACCGAAAACCTATTATATGCATAATCTCATGTACAATAATACCAATTAAGAAACAAACAATAAAGAACAGAAAACTGCCAAGTGTAATTTGAAAATCTGATTTGTTATGAAGAAATCCATGCATTATAGCTGCAATGATGATCAAACCAATTGTTAAGGCGAATGAAACGATTGTTACGGCCAAAACAGAAAAGGTCACGACTGTCTCACGTATATTTTTGATTTCCACTTTATCCCCCTATTCAGCTGTTCTTTAAAAAACTATACGAAAAAAATAGCTGATTTGTTCCAAAAAAAATCCCCCGTATTGGAAACCGGGGGATGAACATGTTAATTTGCGACAATATTTACGAGTTTTCCTGGCACAGCAATGACTTTCCGAACGGTTTTTCCATCAATTTGTTCTTTAATTTTATCATCGTCCATCGCAATTTGCTCTAATGTTTCTTTCGTTGCATCAGCAGGCACGAACAGCTTTGCTTTTACTTTTCCGTTTACTTGAACAACGATTTCGATTTCATCATCCACAAGCTTTGCTTCATCATATGCCGGCCAAGCTTCATAAGCAATCGTACCGCTGTGTCCAAGCTTTTCCCAAAGCTCTTCAGCAATATGCGGACATATTGGAGAGAGCAATTTCACAAAACCTTCCATATAAGCTTTCGGAAGAACGTCAGCTTTGTATGCTTCGTTAATAAATACCATTAATTGAGAAATCGCAGTATTAAAGCGCAAGCCTTCAAAGTCTTCCGTCACTTTTTTAACTGTTTGATGGTAAACTTTTTCAAGGACTTGAGCATTGTCGGTTTCTTGAATTTTTGGATTGAGCGATCCGTCTTCTTCTACAAACAAGCGCCATACACGGTCAAGGAAGCGGCGGGAACCATCCAGCCCATTTGTTGACCAGGCTTTGGAAGCGTCAAGCGGACCCATAAACATTTCATATAATCGGAGTGTATCAGCCCCGTGGCTTATTACGATATCGTCAGGGTTGACAACATTCCCTCTTGATTTGCTCATTTTTTCATTATTTTCACCAAGAATCATACCTTGGTTATACAGCTTTTGGAATGGCTCTTTTGTTGGAACAACTCCAAGATCATATAAGAATTTATGCCAGAAGCGTGCATATAGTAGATGAAGAACGGCATGTTCTGCACCGCCGATGTAAATGTCAACCGGAAGCCATTCTTTCAGTTTTTCAGGATCTGCTAACGCATTTTCGTTCCTTGGGTCAATATAACGCAAATAGTACCAGCAGCTTCCCGCCCATTGCGGCATTGTATTTGTTTCACGACGGCCTTTCTTTCCTGTCACTGGGTCGACAACATTTACCCATTCCTCGATGTTAGCCAAAGGTGATTCACCTGTGCCGGACGGTTTGATTTCTGTTGTTTTTGGAAGGGTCAGCGGCAGCTCTTCTTCCGGAACAGCCGTCATTGTACCGTCTTCCCAATGAATGATAGGGATTGGCTCACCCCAATAACGCTGGCGGCTGAACAGCCAATCACGAAGGCGGTATGTTACCTTCTTCGTGCCGATTCCTTTTTCCTCAAGCCAACTAATCATTTTATTGATTGCTTCTTCCTTATTCAGACCGTTAAGAAATCCTGAGTTTACATGCTCTCCGTCTCCGGTATAGGCTTCCTTCTCAATATTTCCGCCTGCAACTACTTCTTTAATCGGGAGACCAAATTTTTTCGCAAATTCATAGTCACGCTCATCGTGGGCCGGCACTGCCATAATCGCACCTGTTCCATAGCTGGCAAGTACATAATCCGCAATCCAGATCGGCATTTTCTCGCCGTTAGCCGGGTTGATCGCATAAGCGCCCGTAAATACACCTGTTTTTTCCTTTGCTAAATCAGTCCGCTCAAGATCGCTTTTGCTCTTGATTTGATCGATGTACTTTTCAACTGCCTCACGTTGCGAATCAGTTGTAATTTCTTTTACTAATGCATGCTCAGGAGCTAGCACTGCGTAAGTTGCCCCGAAAAGTGTATCCGGGCGGGTTGTAAATACGGTAAATGTGCCGTCATGACCTTCGATGTTAAAGGTAATTTCTGCACCTTCAGAACGGCCGATCCAATTGCGCTGCATTTCTTTAATGCTTTCCGGCCAATCCAATTCTTCTAAATCTTCCAGCAAGCGGTCAGCATAGGCAGTAATTTTCAGCATCCACTGTTTCATTGGACGGCGTTCGACCGGATGGCCGCCGCGCTCACTTTTCCCATCAATGACTTCTTCATTTGCCAAAACAGTTCCAAGTGCAGGACACCAGTTAACAGGCACTTCATCAATATAGGCAAGTCCTTTTTCATAAAGCTTTAGGAAAATCCATTGTGTCCATTTATAATAGTCCGGATCTGTCGTATTGATTTCACGATCCCAATCATAGGAAAATCCAAGCGATTTAATTTGCCGGCGAAAATTATCAATATTGTGTTTCGTGAATTCTGCCGGATCATTTCCCGTATCAAGGGCATACTGTTCAGCAGGCAATCCGAATGCATCCCATCCCATCGGGTGAAGAACATTATATCCCTGCATCCGCTTCATGCGCGACAAAATATCTGTAGCGGTATATCCTTCCGGATGGCCGACGTGAAGCCCTGCACCTGAAGGATATGGAAACATATCGAGAGCATAAAATTTCCTTTTGCCTTTTTCTTCGCTTGTTTTAAAAGTTTTATTTTCTTCCCAATATTTCTGCCATTTCTTTTCAATTTTCTGATGATCAAAGCTCATTGTTTTTCCTCCTGTTTACTGAATTGTATTTAAATCGTTATGGTGAGATCGTTTAAATCAGCTTTATTTAAGGGGTGCAAAATGGTGTTTTTCGACCATACTCATTAACAAGACCTTTAAATATAAAAAACCTCTCATCCCAAAAAGGGACGAGAGGATTATGTATAGTTCTCCCGCGGTACCACCCACATTAGTGTGCAACCACACTCACTTCATTCATCCTTAACGCGGAAAACGGCAAGCATTACTAACATTTTCACACTTGCAACTCAAAGGCGAGTTCATGATGTGCCCGGCTGGCTTGCACCGACCGCCAACTCTCTTATACGGGCGAGTCCACCATTACTACTCCTTTTCACTGTCTTTCTCAATATTAACTATAGGGATATTGATATTGTAATAAATTTCCCTTCAGGATGCAAGCGGGCCAATCATTAAGGAGCCTGTAATGGATATTATAATCTCCATTAAGGAAAAGGTGACAAAGAAATTAGGAAACAGCTTGAGAAAAGATGATTTCCAATGAGCTTTACTAAAAAGTCTTCTCTAAATTGAATACATTCGTACTGACAAACATACACATAGCTTTTCAAGATACGCGAAATCCACAACGAAATTGGAAAACACCTTTTTTAGCTTGTTTCTTTAATGATCCGTTAATGTTTATGTAAAATGATCTTTTCAAAGCTTCCTTTTCACTTGTGGAAAATGCTTTTTGATCAATCAAGAACTTGCGCTTTAATATTCTTTACCTCAAAAAGGAATATTGACAAAAAAATCTAATATTTTAATGAATAGTAAAAAGGAGGGAATGCCATATGCCATTTATACAATTAAAAACGATGTTGAACTGTATTATGAAGATTCAGGTTCAGGAACCCCGGTTATCTTTATTCACGGAGTTTGGATGAGCAGCCGTTTTTTCCATAAACAAAAAGATTATTTTAGCAAGGAATTCCGGTTCATATCTTTAGATTTGCGGGGACACGGCCAATCCTCCCATGTCCATAAAGGACATACGATTTCTTCATATGCAAAAGACTTGCATGCATTTATAGAAAAACTTCAATTGAAAAATGTTGTTCTTGCAGGCTGGTCCATGGGTGCATTTGTTGTTTGGGAATACATTAAGCAATTTGGAGAAGAAAATATTATTGGAACTGTCATTATTGATGAACTGGCCTCTGATTTTAAATGGCCGGATTTCCCAATCGGAGCTTTTACGTTTGAAACACTGATTCATTTTATGCAGGAAATCCAGAATAACCGTGAAAACTTTGTAAATGGCTTTATTCCTCTTATGTTTAAAAATGAATTAGCTGAAAAAGATCTAAAATGGATGATCGATGAAGTGACGAAACTGCCTGAATCCATCGCAAGTGCTATCCTGTTCGATCAATCGATTGTTGATTACCGCCCTATGTTATCTTCGATTCAAAAGCCAGTATTGCTGTGCTTTGGAAGAGAAGAAAAATTAGTACCGGTTGCTGCCGGCGAGCATCTGCATGAAAACATTCCAAAATCCGAGTTAGTGATTTTTGAAAAAAGCTGCCATTGCCCATTCCTGGAAGAAACCGAGCTTTTTAATGCGACTGTTTCCAATTTTATAAAGAAATTAAATTAGATCATTTTCAGTTTTTTCCGAAGGGAACATGGGAACTTGTTAATATGAGCATTTGAATAAACATCTTTCACAACTGAAGCCCGCCATAAAGGCGGGCTGTTTTATGAAGACTGTTCCGGTTCAGGGTGAAATTTTGATTTGACAGGTTGCCCGCCTCGTTTTTCATAATTTTTCTTCGATTGTTTTACCGGATCAAAGTCTTTTCCAAGCTCTATGTCTTGATTGTTAAAGCCATTTCTCGTTTTCTGTTCGGGATTATTTCGTTTAGAACGTTTTTTCATTCAGCGGCTGCTCCTCTCTCAAAAGGATCATATCGTTTTGCAATTGCTGAATCTGTAACCTCTTCCGATGAAGCTGTTCACGCTGCTGGGCATTTGCGCTATGGGCAAGGTGTGCCAGGTCGTTATAAGTCGTTTCCAACTGCTGCAGCGCAGCTGTATAGCCATCCTTGTCAAAATGCTGTTGTTTCCGGCCATCTTCGTAATGTTTTTGGGCTAATCTGATTGTATCCTCACATTGCTGAAGAAAGTCCTCCATGGATTCACGCGTAGCCATGATTAGTCCCCCTCTAATGATTCCATCATGATATTGAAGCACACGCTTCATCTTTATTTTGTTCCACTCTCCCCTTATTAAAACTGAACAGCTTCGATAATTACTGCCAATTCACTCGCAAGATTTTCATTTGGATAATCAATTTCTTCATGTTAAAATTCTTTTTATGTCAACTAATGAAATCGAGAGGTGTCTGATTTGAGTCAGAATAACCCTTTTCCATATGCAATTGACGATAAACGCTATCATACATGGAATTACCATTTGCGCCAAATTTTTGGCCATAAAGTTTTTAAAGTGGCTTTAGATGGAGGATTTGATTGCCCAAATCGCGACGGAACTGTGGCATATGGAGGATGCACCTTCTGCAGTGCTGCCGGATCCGGTGATTTTGCTGGTAACCGTGCAGAAGACTTGCAAACCCAGTTCATTAAAGTTAAGGAAAAAATGCATCGAAAATGGAAGGACGCAAAATATATGGCTTACTTCCAGGCATTCACAAATACACATGCACCTGTGGAAGTTTTAAAAGAAAAATATGAAACAGTATTAAAGCAGGAAGGAGTCGTCGGACTTTCGATTGCAACAAGACCTGACTGCCTGCCGGATGATGTCGTCGAATATTTGGCTGAGCTTAACGAACGGACTTATTTATGGGTGGAGCTCGGTCTGCAAACCGTTCATGAACGCACTGCTCTTATAATTAACCGGGCCCATGACTATCAATGTTATGTGGACGGAGTCAATAAACTTCGAAAGCATGGAATCCGAGTTTGTTCACATATCATTAACGGGCTTCCGCTTGAAACTCCGGAAATGATGATGGAAACAGCACGCGAAGTAGCCAAGCTGGATGTTCAAGGAATCAAAATTCATTTGCTTCATCTGCTAAAAGGCACTCCGATGGTAAAACAATACGAAAAAGGAATGCTCGAATTCCTCTCTTTTGACGACTATGTAAACTTAGTATGTGACCAGTTGGAGATTTTACCGCCGGAAATGATTATCCATCGAATTACGGGAGACGGACCGATTGATTTAATGATTGGACCGATGTGGAGCGTTAACAAATGGGAAGTTTTAAATGCGATTGATCATGAGCTGAAACGCAGGAACAGCTGGCAGGGCAAATATTACAAAAAGAGTTTGGTGGAGGCTTAAAGCATGAAACTTGAAAGAATTTTGCCCTTTGCAAGAACTTTGCTGCAAAAAGCAGTGAGTCCAGGAGATGTTGCGGTGGATGCCACATTAGGAAACGGGCACGATACATTATTTTTGGCAAACCTTGTCGGTCAGAACGGAAGAGTTTACGGTTTTGATATACAAGAGGATGCATTGGCTGCCAGTAAACAGCGATTAGCAGAGCACAATCTTATTGACCGGGTCACTTTTTTTCATAAAGGTCATGAACATATCCTGGAATCGATTCCTCCGGTTCACTACGGAAAAATAACCGGTGCGATCTTTAATCTCGGCTACCTGCCGGGCGGCGATAAGTCGATTGTAACAAGACCGAAGACGACAATCTCTGCAATCGAACAATTGCTGGAAATAATGGCTCCGGAGGGGATCATCGTCCTGGTGATTTATCACGGCCACCCGGAAGGAGCAGTTGAACGGGATTATTTGCTTCGCTATGTTGAAAAGCTTGATCAAAATGCAGTGCATGTGCTGCAATACAGGTTTATCAATCAAAAAAACAACCCGCCGTTTATCATCGCCATTGAAAAAAGATAGCAGACAGGCACTTTCATAATTGAAGGTGCCTGTTTTTTATGCTATTTGCCGTCTGGTATATGGAGTAAAGAAAACCCGAACTAAGACCAGTCCTATTTATTCATTTATTGAAATGGACGCTCATAAATGTGATTCGACGGCTCATATTTCAGAATGAAGGCTGATAAAATGAAATAAAGGCTCATTTATCTAAACGACGACTCATATTTCAAATTAAGGGCTCATATTTCAAATTAAAAGCTCATATTTCCAAACGACGGCTCATAAATGAAAAAAAGGTTCATAACCTGCCCTTAATTTATGCTTTCTTTGTAATAAACAGCCGGAAACACCGGCTGCCAAATTATTTCATAAGACTAAGTGGGATCCACTTCTGTATTGCGCGGTATGCCCTCCCATTTAAGTAAAAGAACAAACTGATTGATCCGCCTTTTTTAATGAGCTCTCTTGCAAGCCTCCTGATACATTTTTGCTTCCGGACTTTTTCGTCGGATAAGTATACTCCAAGGAGGCCGCGGTTAATTAACTGATGGAAACGTTTATTAGGGAGTTTTTCCGTATGCCTGTCAGCTTCTTCGATAAAATGCTTCAGTCTGTTGAACATTTTTTCCTGGTTTTCGTAATAAAAACAAAAGTTAAGATCTCCTCCGGCACGGTCTTCTTCTTGGTCAATCAAATAATCCAAAAGGATATGCAAACCTTGTATGTATGGAAAATACCCATTCTTAATATTTTCTGCATCCTCAAGTTTAAAGTCGTCTCTCATTGCATAAGAGACTAAGCAAAAAATTCCCAACGTAGAGCCTGAACAAGCTGAAAATTCATACCACTCCATTTGTGGAATTTTTTCTTTATTGCAATTGAACCAGCTTTTAAGCCTTGGGATTCGTTCCTCCGTATTTACATGCTTATGAATTTGGAGATCACAATAATACCGGCATAATTCAAGCAAATGTTGGCTGATGGCATGATAGTGAGTTACTTTCATTAATACCGATCGGCATGTTTCTGCCAGGTCGGCCAAATAATTTCCGTCATCTTGCTCTTCCCGAAAACGATAATAGTTTTTTGGAACCGCGTTTAAGCTTAATGCATCAGCCATTGACTCGTGCAGCGCAGCAAAATCATATGGATCAAGAGATGTGCTTCGATCGCACAAATTATCCAAATAATCACTGATTGTTTGATAAGCAACAATAAACCGGATTGCTTCTTTATACCGTTCATTAGCTGCGAGGGCAAGAATAGCACCGCCCTCACAGTGGAATGTTTTATGTTCAATACTCGAGAGAGCTTGTTTTCTTAATTCAGGATCCGGGATTTCTTTCGCCCGTTTTTTCCAATAGTCCAATTCACAATGAACTTCCGGAAGAATTTTTCTGTACACTTTTGCCATTAAACTGATCGGTTCGCTTGGGATGAACACATTCTCACCACCCTTAGACCAGATAGCCAAGAGATTTTAACTGGCTGTTCACAAAATCCTTTGCATATTCAAACACGTCATCACGTTCAGGTTCATTAAAAATTTCATGGTAGCAATTTGGCCATTCCTTGAAATGCTTTTCAGAAAGCGGCACTTGATTAAACCAGTCTCTTACATTCACCTTGTTGACAATTTTATCTTCTCCGCCCTGCATGACAAGCATCGGCAAATCTTGTGTTTCTTCCATTTTCTCAAAGGCAATCTTAATGGCTTTTACTAGTTCACGGTACCATCTTACAGAAACCTTTGTAACGTATAGTGAATCGTTAAGATCTGCCTCTCGGACATCCGGGTTCCGTGTCGCAATATCAACGGTAATGCCCGCTTCAATTCGAAACGACGGAATGACAAGGTTCAATCCATGCGAAATAGCATTTAGAAGCTTTGACGGGTACTTCACAAGGCCAAGGCACGGAGAAGATAATATCACGCCGGCAAGGTTCAACCGTTCTTCCTGCAGCAGCCTAATTGCAATTAACCCTCCCATGCTGTGCCCGAGCAAAAATACAGGCAAGTCATAGCGGTAAGCAGCCTGCACCCAATCTTTTACTTCAAAAATATATTCATCAAAGGAATCAATATGGCCCCTTCTTGATCTTGATGTCATTCCCTGGCCCGGTAAATCCCCCATAATGACATGAAATCCGGATGAACGCCACATTTCAATGAGCCAGCCGTATCGGCGATGGTGTTCCATCGCTCCATGGACAATAACAATAACCGCTTTTGCTTCCCCATCAGCTTCCCATTTCCACATAATTGTTCCTCCTGCCACGATCTAATGAATGAAATATAAAAGAAATATATCACAATTATATTTAACAATAATCAAAAAAGCTTTGACAATCATATGCACTTATTCGGTACAATCAAGTTAAAATATTTTTTAAAAGGAGTTGCTGCATATGATCTACCCTTACAATAATAAGTATCCTAAAATTGCAGACTCAGCCTATATCGCCGATTATGTAACCATAACAGGCGATGTTGAAATCGGTGAAGAATCAAGCGTATGGTTTAATACAGTTATAAGAGGCGATGTTGCCCCTACTATTATCGGAAACAGAGTAAACATACAGGACAACTCCGTACTCCATCAAAGCCCAAACAATCCGCTTATCATCGAGGACGAAGTAACTGTAGGCCACCAGGTTGTTCTGCACAGCTGCATCATCCGAAAAAAAGCGCTGATCGGTATGGGTTCCATTATATTAGATCAAGCTGAAATTGGAGAAGGGGCATTTATTGGCGCTGGCAGCCTTGTTCCCCAAGGAAAAAAAATCCCTCCAAATACACTTGCGTTCGGAAGACCTGCAAAAGTCATCCGAGAATTAACTGCAGATGACATTGAAGATATGAAAAGAATCTCGAGAGAATATACAGAAAAAGCGCAATATTATAAATTTTTACAAAAAGATTAAAATCCGAACTAATTGCATGAATATTTTTATAGCTTTCCTATATATCAACAAACTTATTCAAGCTGAAGCTTTTTACTTACTTAACATATCCTAAAATGGGGCCGATATAGAGAGTAGATCGTGTGAATTAGGTGATGTTTCATGAATGGCTTATATATTGTAATCGTGCTCCTTTTAATCTTTTTTCTCCTGCTTGTTATTATATTTTTAAAAGGAACAAACATAGTGAAATCTTCCATTATGTTTTTATGTGTGTTTGTTGCCGGAGCTTTTGTTCTTGAAAATACGAAATACGGACATGCCGCCAAAGCAATAGAGTCCATTAAGAGCTGGATTCAATCACCGGTTCCGAAAACAAGCACTTACCTCGAGAAAAACTTCGATGTTTCGATTATAAAGATCAAAGATAAGGTTCTTCTCGATGCACCGGTTATATCTCAAATGCCTGAACTGCCGAGGGGATGTGAAGTCACAAGCCTGGCAATGCTTTTGCAAGATGCCGGAATCGATGCTGACAAAATAACACTTGCTAAAGAAATTAAGAAAGACGCGACCCCATTCAGCATATCAAACGGGAAAATATTTTTCGGCAATCCGAATGACGGTTTCGTCGGAAGTATCGAAAATTACAAAGAACCCGGGCTTGGTGTCTATCATAAGCCGATTAAAGAACTAGCTGATGACTACTTGCCCGGCCGAATCACCGATCTTACGGGAGCCGACTTTCAGGAGCTGAAAATTCACCTTTCTGATGGCAGGCCCGTCTGGGTCATCATAAACAGCCAATATAAAAAGCTTCCCGACAGCCAGTTCCAAACATGGCATACCCCGACAGGAAAAGTGAAAGTTACCTTTAAGGAACATTCAGTGCTTATCACAGGATATGACCATCATTTTGTTTACTTTAACGACCCGCTTACAGGCGAGAAAAACAAAAAAGCACCCATAAAGGATTTTAAAGAATCCTGGGTGCAAATGGGAAGTCAGGCAATCACCTATCTTCCCAATTAATTTTCAGCCGTTTGCAAATGCTTTTTCATTTCGTACTCTTTTTGGAAAGAGTACTTTTTTTCAACATATACAGCATGCCAAATCATAAACATAAGAACCGTCCAAATTTTCCGGCTGTGATCGGCTTTATCTTGGCAATGGTCGTCAAGAAGCTTTAATAAATAGTTTTTGTTAATTAAATGATCCGTGTTGCTTTCGCGGATCGTTTTTTTCGCCCAATCGTTCATTTCATCCTTCAGCCAGTGGCGGATCGGCACCGGGAATCCGAGTTTTTTGCGATTCAGCACATGGTCAGGCACGATTCCTTCGGCAGCTTTGCGTAAAATATATTTCGTTGTTCCATTTGCCGTTTTTAAGCTGGTTGGAATTTTTGAAGCAACATCGAACACAGCCTTATCCAAAAACGGAACACGAAGCTCTAATGAATGGGCCATTGTCATTTTATCAGCTTTTAACAAAATATCGCCGCGAAGCCATGTATGGATGTCGATGTATTGCATACGGTCAACAGGATCGTAGCCGGCACTTTCTTCATACAACGGCTTTGTTACATCTGTATAGTTTAGACCTTCATTATATACGTTTAAAAGATTACGTTTTTCCTCTTCTGTAAACATTTTGGCGTTGCCTATATAACGCTCTTCCATCGGAGTGAGGCCGCGTTCAATGAAGCTCTTTCCTTTCATACCCTCCGGCATTATTTTGGCAATGACTTTTAAAAACGATTTTCCGGCTTTAGGGATTTTATCAAACACTTCAAGTGATTGCGGTTCACGGTAAATGTTATAGCCGCCGAATAATTCATCTGCTCCTTCACCGGATAAAACAACCGTCACATGCTTTCTTGCTTCGCGTGCAACAAAATATAATGGAACGCATGCAGGGTCTGCAAGCGGATCATCCATATGCCACATAATTTTCGGAAGTTCGTTCATATATTCTTCAGGCGAAATCACATAGCTGATGTTTTCAACGCCAAGCTTCTCAGCCGTCTCTTTCGCTACATCAATTTCACTGAATCCATTGCGTCCAAACCCTACTGAGAATGTCTTTATTGCAGGATGAAACTCTTTTGCAATCGAAGCAATAAGGGAAGAATCGATTCCACCTGAAAGGAATGAACCGACAGGCACATCGCTTCGCATGTGAATTTTTACTGAATCAAATAAAACATCTCGAATTTCTTTAATAAATTCATCTTCTGATTTATGAACAGGGTTGAAAGAAGCCTTCCAATAACGCTTAATTTCCATTGGCGAGCCGACTTTTTTGATAAAATAATGGCCGGGCTCAAGTTTTTTTATTCCTTCAGACAACGTATTTGGTTCTGGCACAAATTGATACGTTAAATAATGCTGCAATGACTCGTAGTTTAATACATCGTTCTCAATTGCTAATAGAATACTTTTCTTTTCAGATGCAAAGAACGTTTTGTCACCATCTTCAAAATAGAAGAAAGGCTTAATACCAAAAGGATCGCGTGCACCGTACAGGGTTTGCTCCTGTTTATCCCAAATCACAAATGCGAACATGCCGCGAAGCTTTTCAACCGCCTTTTCTTTCAAATGGCTGTAAAGGGCAACAATAACCTCTGTATCAGATTCTGTAGCAAATGTAAGCCCTTCTTTAAGCAGCTCTTCGCGAAGTTCAACATAGTTATAAACTTCTCCGTTAAAAATGATCCAATAACGTTCATTTTCATAACTTAAAGGCTGGTGGCCGGATTCCAGATCAATGATGCTCAAACGACGGAAACCGAATTGTATATGGTCATCAAAGAAATAGCCGTCATCATCCGGTCCGCGATGGGTAATAATATTATTCATATTTTTAAACAGCAGTTTTTGTTCGTTGCGATATTCTTGTGCTTTCTCATGTACACAACCAATAAAACCACACATTATGTACGTCACCTTCTCCGTTTTTTCGAAAATAATATAAAAAATTATTACCTGTAATCATTCGTCATTCAACAAAAACATACTCTCTAATACTACCACTATTCACATTAAAAATGCACTTAGAACACAAAAAAATCGCCGGGAAAAATCAGGTATTAATTGAAGTTTACACGAATTTATATCGAAGTAAACCCCAATTGACAGCTCTCTAAAAAACGAGCATGTAGCTCCGCCCCTTTTCCACAAAAAATAGACGGAGAAATAAAACGGGAGTTACATAATTCAATGCAACTCCCATCGAATGTTAAATTTGTGCCTGTTGCTTTAAAGCTTCTGCTTTATCCGTACGCTCCCAAGGAAGGTCGATATCATTGCGTCCAAAATGGCCGTATGCTGCAGTCTGTTTGTAAATCGGACGGCGAAGGTCTAGCATCTTAATGATCCCTGCAGGGCGAAGGTCAAAGTTTTTGTTGACAAGGTCAACAAGAACATCTTCACTAACTTTTCCTGTACCAAATGTATCAATTGAAATCGATACCGGCTTGGCAACTCCGATCGCATATGCAAGCTGAACCTCAACTTTTTCTGCAAGTCCAGCAGCTACGATATTTTTCGCAACATACCGTGCCGCATAAGCAGCTGAACGGTCAACTTTTGTAGGATCCTTGCCAGAGAAAGCACCGCCGCCGTGGCGTGCATAACCCCCATAAGTATCAACGATAATTTTGCGACCTGTTAGGCCGGCATCCCCTTGAGGGCCTCCGATAACGAATCGGCCTGTCGGGTTGATGAAGTATTTTGTATTTTCATCGATTAATTCTTTTGGAACAACCGGGTCAATAACATATTCTTTAATATTACGCTGAATTTGCTCAAGTGTAATTTCAGGATGATGCTGAGTAGAAATAACGATTGTATCGATGCGTACAGGCTTATCGTTTTCATCATACTCAACAGTCACCTGAGTTTTTCCATCCGGACGAAGGTAAGGAAGAATCTCTTCTTTCCGCACTTCCGTTAATCGGCGGGCAAGCTTATGAGCAAGAGAGATTGGCAAAGGCATAAGCTCTTTTGTTTCGTTGCAGGCAAAGCCGAACATTAATCCCTGGTCTCCTGCTCCGATCGCTTCGATCTCTTCATCAGTCATTTGGCCTTCACGAGCTTCAAGAGCCTTGTCAACACCCATAGCAATATCAGGAGACTGCTCATCAATAGAAGTTAATACCGCACATGTTTCAGCATCAAAACCGTATTTTGCACGGGTGTAGCCAATATTTGCAACTGTTTCACGAACAATTTTAGGGATGTCTACATACGTAGAAGTTGTGATTTCTCCGGTAACCAACACCAAACCAGTAGTTACAGATGTTTCAGCAGCAACACGAGCATTCGCATCTTTTGCTAAAATGGCATCTAAGATTGCATCCGAAATTTGGTCACAAATTTTATCGGGATGACCTTCAGTTACTGATTCAGAAGTAAATAAACGACGTTTTTTTGACAACTGACTTCCTCCTTTATTTCATAATATAGAGCGAGGTTACAGGAAAATGGAAGCGCCTCGCATTAGTCCCTGCAGGCATAAGACGATCTGCGAGGAGGCATCTTTTCAGCCCCGCAGCAGGGCGGCTTATGACCCCCGAACCTGTGCACTGGGGGCTTGACAACTCACAAATCGTATTTCCATAACCTCAATTGATACGGTACTCATTCCCATTAGTATGAAATAAACATGGCAGTTTTATGATGCCTTAACTAAATTTTTTCCGGCATTATTGCCATAGATTGTTTTTGTCAAAACGAAAGACTGCATGCCCTTTGAAATAAACAAAATAAAAAACCTTCCCGCACATGAGGAAAGGTTGAAAACGTCAGGTTTGCGCCTTTCACTCTTATCGTTCAAGGACTTTATCCTTGCCTCAGGTTAGCACCTTTTCTCTAGACGTCTGTATTTCATCATAGAGCAGGTTGCTGGGTTTCATCGGGCCTGTCCCTCCACCATCTCGGGATAAGAGAGTATCCGTTCAAGGTTAAATCATATCTCATTGTGTTAAACGATGTCAATTGTTTTTTTTGCCTAAATTCTGCGCTGGACCTATGTTTTTCTATAGGGAGCAACTTCCGCTGTCGCAATTTTTCCGCAGAAATTTATGCCTGTTTTTTGCCACCCATTTATAAATGGGACTCCCAATCCTGTCAACGAGGGGAGCATGGATCAAAATCCCAAAGAAAAACGTTGCAGGTAAAAGAACAAGCAAGCGCCTTACTGCATAAAATCCTTTATAGATTTTGTTGGACGGAGTAACAATATGAAGTTCTTTCCTTAAATCTTCTTTTCGAAACGGAAAGCAGCTTTGCTTTTTCTCATACTCCTGAAGGGAGATCCACTCAACTTTGCCAAGCCAATCGAGTTTGTTGAATATTCTCTTTGTTTCCTGGCATAATGAGCATGTTTGATCGTACAACGCAATGGTTTTCAAGATGATCATTCCTATTATTTGTTAAACATAAGACTTGGGCAGATAAATCATAATTTATGTCTATTTTAACATACTATTTTAAAAACAGTTCAAAAGTACATTTTTTAAAATATTATTGAAACTTTCATATATAGTATAGACTAATTATTTAAAAGTGTTATACTAATTGATATGTAACCACTTACAAAAAACAAATGAAAAAGGAAGGTAATCATCAGATGAATTCTGTTACGATTCCGAACGAGTTGACTGATTTGTTAAAAGGAAGTAATGTTCAAATTCAATTGTCCGTCCCTCAATTAGTGGAAAAAGTGTTATACCGTAAAGAAGGGGCTTTAACATCAACCGGAGCAGTTCGTGCCACAACCGGGAAATACACCGGGCGTTCGCCTAAGGATAAATATATCGTGGAAGAAGCTTCTACAAAAGATAAAATCGATTGGGGCTCTGTTAACCAGCCAATTTCTGAAGAAGCATTTAATAAACTATATAATAAAGTAATAAACTACTTAAAGGAAAAAGAAGAAATATTTGTATTCAAAGGATTTGCGGGAGCTGACAAAAAGTACCGCATGCCGATTCAGGTAATAAATGAATATGCATGGCACAACCTGTTTGCCCATCAATTATTTATCCGCCCTACAGAAGAAGAATTGTTGGAGCATCAAGCGGAATTCACCGTGATTTCCGCTCCAAACTTTAAAGCAGATCCTGCAGTTGACGGTACGAGATCTGAAACCTTTATCATTATTTCTTTTGAACACCGTACCGTATTAATCGGCGGAACTGAGTATGCAGGAGAAATGAAAAAATCAATTTTCTCTGTCATGAACTATATGCTTCCTGAAAACGGAATTCTACCCATGCATTGTTCTGCAAATGTCGGCAGTGAAGGAGATGTTGCTTTATTCTTTGGCCTTTCAGGTACAGGAAAAACAACATTGTCAGCTGATCCAAACCGCCGGCTTATCGGTGATGATGAGCATGGCTGGTCTCCAAATGGCGTATTTAATATTGAGGGGGGCTGCTATGCGAAATGCATTAATCTTTCCCGTGAAAAAGAACCGCAAATTTTTGATGCCATTCGTTTCGGCTCAGTTCTAGAAAATGTTGTGATTAATTTAGAAACAAGGGTTCCTGACTATGATGACAGCACGTTAACAGAAAATACACGTGCAGCATATCCGATTCAAGCGATTGACAACATCGTTGATCCAAGCATTGCCGGCCATCCGAACACAATTATTTTCTTAACAGCTGATGCTTTCGGAGTACTCCCGCCGATTGCAAAACTAACAAAGGAACAGGCAATGTACCACTTCTTAAGTGGCTATACATCAAAGCTTGCCGGAACGGAGCGAGGAATTACTTCTCCGCAAGCAACGTTCTCAACTTGCTTTGGATCTCCGTTCCTCCCTCTTCCGGCAACTCGCTATGCAGAAATGCTTGGCGAAAAAATCGATGAGCATAACGCAAACGTATTTCTAGTCAATACAGGCTGGACCGGAGGCGAATACGGCACAGGCTCGCGCATGAAGCTCGCTTATACGCGCGCGATGGTTCAAGCTGCTCTGGAAGGTGAACTGGACAACACGGAGACCGTTAAAGATAAATTCTTTGGTCTGGAAATTCCTTTACATGTTCCAGGCGTTCCTGATGAAGTCCTTCAGCCGAACAAAACGTGGAAAAGCCAGGAAGCGTATGAAGCAAAAGCAAAAGAACTTGCTGATAAATTCCGCGAGAACTTCAAAAAGTTTAAAAATGTTCCTGCTGAAATTGAAGAAAAAGGCGGTCCTATCCTATAAAATTTGAAAACCAGGCGTAGATCAAACGCCTGGTTTTATTTCGTGACTATAAAAAAGCAGGTATATGACATGCCCTGCTCAATTTATCGTATTTAATGAAATTAACTGATATGTCAGAACCGTCCTGTTTTCCTGCCATTCTACTTTTTTAATGACCGCCGTGCCGCTTGAACCGCTATCAACCGTTTTTCTTACATCAACTGGAATATCCAAAGGATAAAGCCGATATCCTTCCTTCTCCAGTGTAAAATAATTATCTTTTATCCGGATTTCTTTTCCCTTTGTAATAATCATCGTATTGAGTTCCAATGGCATTCCCATCGATCTCTCTCCTTTGTAATATCCTTATCGTTATCTTATCATTTTTCAGATTCATTTTTCATCCTTGCATCATCCACCTTCTCCCGCATGAAGAGGCAGGAAATCCCCTACGAATGGAAGTTTTATGTCTATAGGCATTCACACATTTTTCTCCGCTTCATACGATATGTTAGGTCAAAAATAAGCTCATATTTATCTGTCAAAGGGAGGTTACCTGAATGAAAAATTGGGTTAAAAGTTGTTTTTCCTTCTTGCTGATTGCCATATTCATTATACCTTTAGCAGCATGCAATAAGGAAGAAGTTCTAAATGTGAAAATCGCGGAAGTTACTCATTCTATTTTTTATGCTCCGCAATATGTTGCATTGGAAAAAGGCTTTTTTGCAGACGAAGGCCTTAATGTCGATCTGACTACGACTGCAGGTGGAGATAAAACGATGACTGCGCTATTATCCGGAGGCGCTGACATCGCCCTTGTCGGCGCTGAAACATCGATTTATGTTTACGCTCAAGGCTCCAACGATCCGGTTATCAATTTTGCCCAGCTTACACAAACAGACGGAACATTTCTCGTTTCACGAAAAAAAATAGAAAACTTCTCCTGGGATCAATTGAAGGGAAGCACCTTTTTAGGCCAGCGCAAAGGCGGAATGCCGCAAATGGTCGGTGAATTTGTGTTAAAGAAACACGGCATTAACCCGAAAACAGATTTGAACTTAATCCAAAATGTTGACTTTGCAAACATCGCTCCGGCATTTGCATCGGGAACAGGAGAATTTGTCCAACTTTTCGAACCAACTGCAAGCATTTTTGAAAAAGAAGGAAAAGGTTACATCGTTGCCTCATTTGGAACGGAATCCGGGCATGTTCCATATACCACTTTCATGGCAAAACAAAGCTATATGAAAAAAAACAAAGAGGCAATTGAAAAATTCACACGCGCTATCTATAAAGCTCAAGCCTGGGTAGAATCTCACAGTGCGAAAGAAATTGCAGAAGTGATCAAGCCGCACTTCGAAGATACAGACCTTTCAATTATTGAAACAGTTGTTGACCGATATAAGAGCCAAGGTTCTTACGCAACCGACCCTATTCTGGATGAAGAAGAATGGAATAATCTCCAGAATATTATGGAGGAAGCAGGAGAACTTCCGAAACGGATTGAACACAAAACCCTTGTAAATACAGACATTGCCAATAAAGTTAAGTAAGAAAAAATTAACAAAAAATGAGGAGGCCGGCAAATGGATTTCTTATCAATTAAAAAAATTCATCACACATATTTCACAAAAACATCGGCTGCCACGGCCCTCTCCGATGTTTCGCTCGAAGTGAAGGAAGGAGAATTTGTATCCTTCCTCGGCCCGAGCGGGTGCGGCAAAACGACTTTGCTTTCAATTATCGCCGGTTTAATAAATCCCACTGAAGGATCAGTGGCATTAAAAGGAAAGCCTATAAAGAAAACGAACCGTTCAATTGGATACATGCTTCAGCAAGACTACTTATTCCCCTGGAAAACGATTGAAGAAAATATTTTAATTGGCTTAAAGCTTTCAGAAAACTTAAATGAATCTACGAAAAACTACGCATTCACATTACTTGAGCAAATGGGATTAAAAGGTGTGGAAAAACAATATCCAAAACAGCTGTCAGGAGGCATGAGGCAAAGGGTCGCCCTTGTCCGCACGTTGGCGACCGAACCGATGCTCTTGATGCTCGACGAGCCATTTTCAGCTCTCGATTATCAAACAAAACTAAGACTGGAAGATTTAGTGTCGAATACATTAAAAACGTTTGGCAAAACAGCGATCCTGGTTACGCACGATATCGGTGAAGCGATTGCCATGAGTGATCGAGTATTTCTTTTTACGGCACGCCCTGGGAGTCTCCACAAGACCTTTATCATTCCTGATGAACTCAAGAAACTATCACCGTTTGAAACCCGTAATCACGAAGCTTTTTTACAGATTTTCCAAGATATTTGGAAGGAGTTGGAATCCCTTGCACCAGTCGAAAAATATTAAACTCCTCCACAAAATGTATATTCAATCTTTAAAAAAGGAAAAACGGTGGGTTTTATTTTATCAAGCGGCTATTTTCATTTTATTCTTCACAGCGTGGGAAGTTTCCAGCCGGCAGCAATGGATCGATCCGCTCATTTTTAGCTCACCATCAAAGGTTTGGGAACTGCTTATCAAAAAAGTTAATGATGGTTCTCTATTTGTCCATATAGGGTTTACACTTTCGGAAACTGTCTTTGGCTTCATTTTAGGAACACTGCTTGGAACAATGCTTGCAGCATTTTTATGGTGGTCCCCGAGGGCTTCCAAGGTATTGGATCCATATTTAGTTGTGTTAAACGCAATGCCGAAGGTTGCTTTAGGACCAATTCTAATTGTTGCACTTGGTCCCGGATTAACTTCCATCATCGCAATGGGTGCCATTATTTCCGTCATCATCACGACAATCGTTGTCTATACATCCTTTAAAGAAGTGGACCCTAACTATTTAAAAGTGCTGCAAACCTTTGGCGCCTCCCGCTTCCAAATTTTTAAAGAAGCGATTTTGCCTGCTTCCTTTCCCGTCATTATATCAACGTTAAAAGTAAATGTCGGATTGTCCTGGGTCGGTGTGATCGTCGGAGAGTTTCTTGTTTCGAAACAAGGGCTCGGCTATATGATTATTTATGGATTCCAAGTGTTTAATTTTACGCTTGTACTGCTTTCCTTGCTTGTGATTGCAGTGTTTGCAACCATTATGTATCAGCTCGTTGAATTATTGGAAAAGAAATTGATCAAAAATGGTTCATAAAAAGATAACGGCAGGCATCATGTGCGTGCCGTTCTTACTTTTTTGCCAAACTGTTTCTTATTTCGTTGATTTTATCTAAACTTTTTTTTACAACATCATCTTTCATAATAAAGCTGAATTTCTTTTCAAATCGGCTTTCTAAAAGATTTCCATCAAATAGGACCGGCCCGTTTGTTTCGAGGTAGTCATCCTTTTCTTTAAGCTTTTCCACCTCACCATAAAATACCGTTTTTACAAATGGCTGACCGGGATCTGACACATAGTACTCTCCGACAAATTCAAGTCTTTTTAATACTCCGCCCGTCTCTTCATAAACTTCTCTCCGAGCAGACTGTTCGAGAGTTTCTCCTTGTTCAGTCTTACCGCCGGGAAACTCAAGCCCGCGTACCTTATGATTCGTTAAAAGCCATTTATTTTTATATTCGCATATAACAAAGACATGTTTACTTGTTAGCGGAAAATAATTGCGTTTGTAGCTGAATTGAATAACATGTCCTTTATAGTCACGAAACTCTTCCATAATATTCCTCACCTGTTATTTGTCGTTTCTCAAATGATTATATATGAAAAAATATTGAGCCACTAATGAATTGTCAATCATCTAGTAAATTAGTATGATTTTCCTTTTTACTGAATCTTCAGGGCTATGAAATCGTACTTAACAAATGAGAACAAATAAGGAGTGAGGATATTGAAAAAGACACTTTCGATGATTGCTGCGTTTTTGATTTTGGTTATGCTTACTGCATGTAATCAAACAGCCAAAACAGAAAATGAACCGTCCGATGGCAATAATACTCAAGAGGCAGAAACAAATGAGAAGAACAAAGAATTAACATTACAGCAAGTATTGAAAAAAACGATCGAAGCATCTGAAAGCTTAAATAGCTTCTCTGTAAAAATGAATATGGATCAACAACTAAACGCCGGCCAGCAGTCTGATCAAATGAATTTAAAATCCGTCATCAATATGGATGTCACCACAAAGCCTATGGCATTTTATCAAAAGATGAATATGACCATGGAAGGTTCAGAAGAATCCTTTGATACTGAAAGCTATTTTACAGAAGAGGGCATGTACTTTTATGATGCAGCCGGAGGAAAATGGATGAAATTCCCTAAAGAAATGTCCGATCAATTAGTTCAATTATCAGGCGAGCAGTCCAATCCTGCCGTCGGATTGAAAAAGCTTCAAGAAAATGTAGAAGACTTAAAATTTGAGCAGGATGGAGAACATTACATGATTAAATTAAAAGCATCCGGTGATAAATTTAATGACTTCATTAAGAAAACCGTTCAAGAAACATTGCCTCCGCAACTTGCTGAGAACGAGGGTGCTCTGGAAAATATGAAAATCAATGCCATTGAATATGAGTTTCAAATTGATAAAAAGACATTTTATCCGACGATTTTAAATATGATGATGGATATGGAAATAAGTGCAGAAGGCCAAACGATCAAAATGCTTCAAAACCTGAAAGGCGAATACTCTGATTACAATACTATAAATAAAATTTCTGTTCCGCAGGATGTCATAGAAAATGCAGTTGAGATAGAAATGTAGCTATCTTATGTTAAAAAGGTTACAACACGCTAAGAGGCTGACCTAATTCTAAGAGCCAGGGACCTTTAGTTACTCTAAATATTGAAAACATGAGCAATGTTCTACAATATTTTATAACTACATTCAGGAGCCAGGCACTTATGGGTCGGCCTCTTTCTGTTTAATCATTTAAGATTCCCATATTTTCAATATGATGTTTTGCTTCATCGTCCCCAAGCTTATAAATCAAGCCATATATTTTTTTAATGGTTTCATCATATGCATCATTTTCCCTATCATAGTGGTATTGAACATAAGGAACATGAGCCCGAAAAAAGTTTTGCCATTCCGTTGAATAATTTTGATCAAAATACTCCCTTAATAAGGTAATTTCCTCATCATTCGCCTGAATTTTAAAATTCCAAGTAGAAGCTGTAGAACTTTGTGAAATTTCACCGCTTCCGAGATCTATATAGTACGTTTTTTTCTTTTGTTCCATTTTCACAGCCCCTTTTCCCTCTTTCCTTTTCGTTTCCCACATTTAAGACTGATTTATTCATCCTGCCTAATTTTTATATCATCGAATTGAATAAAGAATATATTTTTCATAAAAGGGTATTGAATAAGTATAATGATGGATTAGTTTACGAATTCATTTAATCCATTCAAAGAATGCGAGGTGGGAAATTGAAACTTGTAGATGAGCTTTATGAACTATACCGAAATAAATTGACCGGAGATGAAGAAGATATTGATATGCTGGCATTCGCCTTTCTCGAGGAGACAAGCTACGAAGATTTACTAAACATCATTCATGAAATGGATAAACAAGAACTTTATGATTTAATGGGTCTTTACTTAATCGAGAATTTAAAAGGTAAGTTTGCACAAGAAGATTTCGGGCAGAAACGCTCGAGCCCTTATTATCCGCGCAATATCCATTAATTTCTTTACATATCAAAAATATAAAATTTTCGGATTAGATAGAAATACTATGAAAAGAAGCTGACCATTGGAAAACGGTTCAGCTTCTATCTTTACCTTTCAAAAAACGAAAATTTAATCATTGCCACATAATTATTTGCTATCATTCAATGTATAAAGGTCATATATCTTCTTTATTTTTTCCTTGAATTGATCTAAGTGAACAAACCGAGCCTCTCTCACATATTCTTTTCCATCTACAAATAAAAATAGAGCAGGTACAGTAAAAACCGAAAAATACCCTGCTATCTCATTAACGTTATCTGCATTAATATGACCTAGTTGGATAAGGGGAAATTGATTCATCAAATTTCTCACTTGTGGTAATAAAGCATGGCAGACACTGCAATTCGTCCTTGAAATGTATAGAAAACTTAGGTGATGTTTTTTTATAAATTTCTCCACCATTTCCAATGAAGTCAATTCTTCGATTTCTCTCATTTTTTCCCTCCAACAACATGATCAGAATCCTCACAAATACGATTACCCGTATGGGTATAAATTTTTAAAAATATAAAGTTCGTCAACCCTCATCGAAAAAGTAATTGATGAACTTTTCTTATCTGCTTTTGATTAATAACTCAACTGCTTCTTTTACAAGGTGTTCGGTTCCTTCTCCTTTCTCAATACTTTCTCTCACACAATGTTCAAGATTCGTGCTGACTATAACACCTATTGTACGGTCAATAGCATTTCTTGCAGCAGACAGTTGAATAACAATATCTCTGCAGTCTTTCCTTTGTTCCATCATACTTAATACACCTTTAATTTGCCCTTCAATTCGCTTTAAACGATTTTTTATGCTTTTTTCGTATTCCATAATCTAACACCCCTCTTTTCTGTTTTTTTACACGGACATTCTGTTATTTCATAACTGGTAATGTCAAACCCATTTCCTATTAAAAAGCGCAGCCCCAAGTTCAGTTCTAGTTTATCAGAAGCTATTACATGGATTTTGCTACGTGGAATCTCTTTATAAAAACGTTTCAGATACGCATAAGGGATGTTCAGCGAATCGGTGTGTGAATCGCTCGTAGTTTCATTGTAATCCCTGATATCTAATATCGTAATATGATTGTCCGTCAAACCATTTTCTTTTTGTATACAAGGTATGCCTTTAACAGGATAGTAACGTTTATACATACTCGCTGCTAAAAGCATGAATGATAATATGAATAAATAGAGAATCAAAAACACCACCCTCCAAAGGTATTGTTGTGCAGCAAACATTATATTATACCCATACGGGTATTGTGTCAATTGTGATGTAAATGAAAAGCATACACAAAAAACGAAGGCCGACTTGTAAAAATAAGAGTCCGCCTTCGTTTTAATTATAGTCTTTGCACGATTTTCTTATTGTTCTAAGTATGCATTGAACATCCAAACATGTTTCTTCAAACTTTTCTTAATTGAAATCAGCATATCTGCCGTTCCTTCGTCATCAGCTTCTTCAGCAAGATGAATCGCATCTTGAAGCTCGCCAAGCATTTTTGAAAAATCCTCGCTAATCGTTTTTACCATATCTTCTTCTTTTTCAATCCCTGTTGCTTCTTTAATGGATGAAATTTCAAGGCATTCTTTCATCGTTGCCACCGGTTTTCCTTTAAGGGCTAATATGCGTTCTGCCAAATCGTCAATATAAACGGCAGCCTCGTTATACAGTTCCTCAAATTTTTCATGAAGAGTAAAAAAATGGCGGCCTTTTATGTACCAGTGATAATTGTGAAGCTTTACATACAATACGGTCCAGTTTGCTACTTGTTTGTTTAGAGCTTGTATTAGTGATTCACTCATGATATCAACCTCCCTTTTTAAGATACCCAAATTTTTATAAACAAAACCACTTGTCCACAATCATTTGGCACCGCTTCTTTTTCGTTGTCATTAGGACAATCTAACGATGAATAAAATTGTAATAAATCTTTTTTAAAATGAGGTGTGTCAATTGACTGATCAACGAAATAAAACCTTTACAAGTTTAAAGGCGTACCGCCCCTTTCATAGCCCTTATGATCCGTGCAGACCTATTGGAGTAAAATATTATTCCACTCCTCCACATCTTTATATGGGATTTCAGCCCCCGAATATGCAGCAATTCTCGCCTCAAGAAGCGTTAAAAAAGGGGACCTTATGGCCTGCTTTTTGGGATTATTACGAAAACCCGTATGAAGCAAAAGGGAGGAAC
This sequence comes from Bacillus methanolicus, assembly GCF_028888695.1. Taxonomy (NCBI): domain Bacteria; kingdom Bacillati; phylum Bacillota; class Bacilli; order Caryophanales; family Bacillaceae; genus Bacillus; species Bacillus methanolicus. The sequence goes on from NZ_PNFF01000001.1 coordinate 2,321,351, forward strand.
ACAGAATGAAACAAATGCCTCAGGAATACTATCAACGTTTAGAAGAAATACAGGCCATTGATTTTGTTCTTGTGGAATTGACTCTTTATTTAGATACACATCCGGATGATGATCAAGCGAAACAGCAGTTTAATCAATATGCAAAATACAGCAAACAACTCAAACGTGCTTTTGAATCGAAGTTTGGCCCCCTTCAACAATACGGGAACAGTTATACGGATGCAAATTGGAGTTGGGGAACGGCCCCTTGGCCATGGCAAATATAGATAAGGAGGAGAGAAACCATGTGGATTTATGAAAAAAAGCTTCAATACCCGGTTAAAGTCAGTACTTGTAATCCAACGCTCGCCAAATTTTTGATCGAGCAATACGGAGGAGCTGACGGAGAATTAGCCGCGGCTCTCCGTTATTTAAACCAGCGATATACGATTCCGGATAAAGTAGTAGGATTGCTGACGGATATCGGGACGGAAGAGTTTGCACATCTTGAAATGATTGCGACGATGGTTTATAAACTGACAAAAGACGCGACACCGGAACAATTAAAAGAAGCAGGGTTGGGCGATCATTATGCCAACCATGATGGTGCTCTATTTTATCAAAACGCAGCAGGAGCCCCTTTTACGGCTACATACATTCAAGCAAAAGGAGATCCGATTGCTGATCTCTATGAAGATATTGCAGCCGAAGAAAAGGCAAGAGCCACGTATCAGTGGCTTATCGATTTGTCAGATGACCCCGACTTAAATGACAGCTTGCGATTCTTAAGAGAACGGGAAATCGTCCATTCACAGCGTTTCCGCGAAGCAGTAGAACTATTAAAAGAAGAAAGGGATCGTAAGAAGGTTTTTTAATATAAATTATTTAGTTCTGTGCAAAAACCTTAAATTGAGATTCAATGTGTTTCTTAAACGTAATACAGCTTGTTTGTTTAACAAAGAAAAAAGGGTCTGACTCCCTCTGAAAATGACAATATATAGAATGGTTTTATTAGTGTTTTTCTATATGTTGTATTAGAGGGGGCTGACCCTTTGCTTATGAGTCAGCCTCTCTCTTAAAGAATATTATTTTGAGTAATTTGTTTCCATAACAAACATCACTGATTAGATATTTTACAAAGATCATTTCTTAATTTCTTTACGCAAATACTTGCTTTAAGTCTTCTTTGCTTTGTTCAAGCCAGAAGCGCATTAATCGTTTTGCTCCCTCAAGATCATGCAGCTTGGCCTGACCGCATTGTCTTTCATTCGCAGCAGGCACTTCAGTCACTTCAACTGCTTCCTTCATTGTATCTTCGAGAAGATCAATGATTTCGTCTACAGTCGGCTCTCCGCTCACAACGAGATAATAACCAGTTTGGCAGCCCATAGGAGATATATCGATTATATCAAAATGATCATATTTCTCCGCGTGTTTGCGGATCGTAAATGCAAGCAAATGCTCCAGCGTATGGATCGCATCAGGCTTCATTGCCTGTTTATTTGGCTGGCAAAAACGAATATCAAATTTATTGACAACACCGTCGCTTCCCACTTTATGAACACCGCAATGTCTTACATAAGGGGCTTTTACAGCATTATGATCTAATTCAAAGCTTTCTACAGAAGGCATTTGATTTCACTCCTTTTTTTCATCTAATATTATCATAACGTAAATTCCGACTTTTTTCATCTACTTACAATGAAATTCACAAATTTAGACGAGAAGGACAAAATATGATATTTTACTTTTAGCAAAAGGAGGACTTAACAATGATCGGCAAACTGTTAATTGGAATGATCCGCTTTTATCAAATTGTGATTTCACCTTTAAAACCCCCGACCTGCCGTTTTTATCCTACATGCTCCCATTATGGGCTCGAAGCAATCAGGCGCTTTGGGCCTTTCAAAGGAGGTTGGCTTACCATCAAACGTATTCTCAAATGCCATCCGTTCCATCCCGGAGGATTCGATCCTGTTCCTGATAAAAAGCCGAAACGTTAAACCCCATAGCCATTTGCAATCAAGTCAAGCTTTCCTGTCTTCGGATCAATAACCAAACCATGGACGGGAACATCTTTTGGCAAAAGCGGGTGGTTTCTTATCACATTAACGCTGTGTAATACACTTTCATGAACATTTTCAAAGCCCTGAAGCCATTCATTTACTTTTATTCCCGAATAGTTTAAGGTATCAATCGTTTCTTTCTTAATGCCTCTGTCATACATGTTTTTAATTACGTCATCCGCTTTCATTCCGCTCATTCCGCAATCATAATGGCCGATTACAAGCACTTCCTCTGCCTTCAATTGATAGACCGCAACGAGCAAGCTCCTCATGATGCTTCCAAACGGGTGCGTAACCAATGCACCTGCATTTTTAACAATCTTCACGTCACCATTTCCTACATTAAGTGCTTTCGGAAGCAGCTCAATTAATCTTGTATCCATACATGTTAAGATTACCAATTTTTTATTTGGAAATTTCGTTGTTTCAAACTCTTTATATTTTTCCTCAGCAACAAATTGTTCATTGTATTGTAATATTTCATCTAGCAGCTTCAAATGATTCTTCCTTTCCGCGAAAATGATATCTATTCATCTTATTAGAATACAAAAAACACATGAAGTAAACAATTTTTTTCTCTTGCAATTTCATTATTTCTTTTGTATGATACTTTTTGTAATAAATCGTAACGATTACGCATTAACTTTTAATCTATGAAACATATTTTTTTCTCTATTAAATCGTAATAAATACGGTTTACAAATTAGAAAGGAGCAGTTCATGAAAAAGCTTATTGTACTTATATCCTTATTATTACCAATGAGTTTATTATTATCGGCATGCGGAAATGAAGCTGATTCAACCAATAAAAAGAATGATAGCAAATTAACGGTCTATACAACGATTTATCCACTTGCTTATTTTACAGAAAGAATCGGCGGAGATTACGTTTCCGTAGATTCGATTTATCCTGCCGGAGCGGATGAACATACATTTGAGCCTTCCCAAAAAGATATGATGAAATTAGCAGATGCCGATCTGTTTATTTATGTTGGCTTAAATCTTGAAGGCTTTGTTAATAAAGCGAAAGATATTTTAAAAAATGAAGATGTTTCGTTAGTAGCTGCTGGTGAACACATTACCTTTGATGAATCCAAAGCTGCTGAAGGGGAAGAAGAAACTCATGCAGGTGAAGAGCATGCTACAGAGGAAGAGCATTCCCATGAAGACGAACATTCACATGAAGAAGGGGATTCGCATGAGGGAGGACACGATGATGGCCATCACCATGGGGATATCGATCCTCACGTGTGGCTCGATCCATTGTATGCTAAGCAATTAGCGGAAGAAATCAAAAATGCCCTGTCTGAAAAACTTCCTGAACAAAAAAGTGTATTTGAAAAAAATTATACAGAACTGGCAAAAGAATTGGATGAACTTCATCATGATTTCGAAGACACGATCCACTCAGCCAAACACCATGAAATAATTGTATCCCATGCAGCGTATGGTTATTGGGAAAAGCGATATGGTTTAGAGCAAATTAGTATCTCTGGTTTATCCACTACTAACGAGCCTTCACAAAAAGAATTGGAAGAGATTATAGCTGTTGCAAAAGAACATGATTTAAAATATGTTTTAGTTGAGCAAAATTTCAATTCGAAGCTGAGTGAAACTGTTAAAAAAGAAGTCGGGGGGAAAGCGTTAACTCTTCATAATTTAGCGACTCTGACTGATGAAGATATAAAAAATAACAAAACATATTTTACGATCATGAAGCAAAATATCGAAACATTAGACAAAGCTTTAAATGAATAGATTTTTCAAAGCCTCCGTTAAAATCGGGGGCTTTTATTATTTGTTTTAAAAAATGATACGATTTATCACAATGGTTTCCTTTTTCTGTTACGTATGAACTTTCTTATCGTATGAGATTCTAATCTTGTATCAACATTAAAGGGGTGATACAACTTGGCAAAGGATGTACTTTGTGAAGTGAACAACTGCGAGTACTGGGCACAAGGAAACCTCTGCAGTGCAGAGAAAATTTACGTTGTCAGCCATAAAGGAAAAACGGCAGATAAAAGTGAAGAGACAGATTGCAAAACATTTAAACCAGCTGGCCTTTAATATTTAATGAAAATCAGGCAGAATGAAATTTCTGCCTGATTTCTCGTATTTTTTACAGGATCCAGCCGGGCTCTGTGGATACATCTCGTCACCGCTTGCTCCGAATTAAAACAGGTCAGGCAATTTTCTTCTTAAGAGCTTTTTAGCCGCATTGCGCGGAAGTTCTGAAGCAAATATGATTTTTTTCGGAACTTTATATTTCGCTAGCTTTTCAGTGCAGAAGCTGATGACTTCCTCTTCTGAAAGCTGCGATCCGCTTTTCCGTACAATAACAGCTGCAGGAACCTGTCCCCATTTCTCATCAGGAAGTCCGGTTACTCCTGCATCGATTATATCGGGATGAGACAACAGCACTCCTTCAATTTCTGCCGGATAGATGTTTTCCCCGCCGGAAATGATCAAATCTTTGCGCCGGTCGAGGACGTATAGGAACCCTTCTTCATCCATATAGCCAATATCTCCTGTTGCAAACCAACCATTTTGGATCGAATCCTCTGTTCCCTGATTCTGATTTATATACCCGATTGTCACATTAGGGCCTTTCACATAAATTTCTCCCTCTTCATACGGTGCTGCTTTTTCTCCTGAAAAATTCACAATTTTTACCTCTGAAGGGAATAATGCTTTTCCGGCGGAACCTAGTTTCGACAAGGCATGCTCAGGGGCAAGTGTCACAATTTGTGACGCCGTTTCCGTCATACCGTATGTTTGAAAAACTGGAATTCCTTTTTCAACACATTTTTCAAGAAGAGAAAGCGGAGCAGGCCCGCCGCCTAATAACATGCAGCGAAAGGACTCCGGCAAAGTTTTATCCCTTAGAGAATGGATCATCCGTTTTAGCATGACGCTTACGACTGACATGATCGTAACATTATGCTTTTGAATGTCTTTTATTGTTTCTTCCTCATCAAATGATTCATGAAGGACGATTGTCATTCCGTAAATCATGCTTCGTACAAGGATTGAATAGCCGCTGATATGAAACAATGGCACTGCACACAGCCACGTATCTGTCTCTAATAATCCTAAATTCAGGGCAGAACCTATCGCACTCCACCAATGGTTACCGTATGTTTGCAATACTCCTTTCGGATGGCCGGTAGTACCGGAAGTATACATGACCGTGCAAACATCATTCATATGATATTCATCAAGAATTTCAGGGGATGAGCCTTTTCTTTGGAAAAGATTTTGCTTAGTTATAATCGTAAGATCATTTATTTTTCCAATGATTTCATTTATATGTCCATCAAAAGCCTCTTCTGTTATCAAATAAGATGAATGTGAATCGTTAAGCTGCCAAATAATTTCCTCAGGCGTTAATCGGTTATTAAGAATCACCGCTTTGATTCCAAGCATCTGCAGCGCAAACAAAATAAAAACGGTATCCTGGTGGTTTTTTAGAAGCACTCCGGCAAACTGGCCTTTTTTCAAACCAACTTCTGAAAGCTGGCCGGCTGTTTTAACAGCAAGATAAAACAATTCCCGAAACGTAATGGAAGAATCGCGGAAGTGGATGGCGATTCGATCGGGGGTAAGGTACGCGCGCTTTTTCAGCCAATTTGGTATCGTTTGTTCCATCATGCTGATACTCACCTTTCTTTAAAGACCACTAGAATGGGAAGCATTTTGATAATAAAACAGCCTGATGGAAGGCCATCAAGCTGTGATGAAAAGTAAACTATATCAAACTCACGTCATTTTAAAACATCAAGGAAAGCGAGGGAACTTGCCGAAGTCAGGTTTGCGTTTTTCTTTAAACGCATCTCTTCCTTCTTTCGCTTCATCTGTTGTGTAGTATAAAAGCGTTGCATCCCCTGCAAACTGCTGAAGACCCGCAAGACCATCTGTGTCTGCATTAAATGCTGCCTTCAAGAAGCGAATAGCAGTCGGGCTTTTTTCAAGAATTTCTTCACACCATTTAATGGTTTCCTCTTCAACTTTTTCAAGTGGAACAACAGCATTGACAAGCCCCATTTCGAGTGCTTCCTGTGCATTATATTGACGGCATAAATACCAGATTTCCCGTGCTTTTTTGTGTCCGACAATTCTTGCAAGGTATCCAGACCCATAACCTGCATCAAAGCTCCCGACTTTCGGTCCTGTTTGTCCAAAAATGGCATTATCCGCAGCAATCGTTAAATCACATACCACATGCAGCACATGGCCGCCGCCGATTGCATACCCTTTAACCATCGCGATGACAGGCTTTGGAATTACACGGATTAAGCGCTGCAGATCAAGAACATTTAAGCGCGGAATTTCGTCTTCTCCTACATAGCCGCCATGTCCGCGCACCTTTTGGTCGCCCCCGGAACAAAACGCCTTATCCCCAGCACCGGTTAAGATAATCACTCCAATGTTTTGATCATCGCGAGCATAAGCAAACGCATCGATTAATTCCATTACTGTTTTAGGACGAAAAGCATTATGTACTTCCGGACGGTTAATTGTAATCTTTGCAATGCCGTTATACGTTTCATAAATAATATCTTCATACTGACGGCCAGGCATCCATTCAACTGCCATCTTAAAACCTCCTCTATTTTTTAGCATTTGATAAGACGGCTCTTCAAGCAGCGTACTTGTATTATGAACGTACTATCTGCATTTCCACTAATAGTATGATGAACCAATCAGATCATATTCCCAAATTGTCGAACTCGCTCAATTTTGCCCTATTGAATGAGATAAAAACCCACTTACTATTGTACCAAATTTTTTAGGTTCTTCCACATGTATTGCATGCCCACAGCCATTAATATTGATCCATCGACAATTTTTGATCTTTATTTTCATCTTTTTGGCAATTTCGCAAAACTTTTGGTCGAGAGAACCGGTAATCAATAACGTTCCATGCGATAAATATTCAAGCTCATCCCACCACGAAGGCTGGGCTCCGGTTCCCATACCGATTAAACTGTTAGCAAGCCCAATTTTAGAATTTTTCAATCTTTGCTCCCTTAGATGATCACGAACGGACTTTGGAAGTGTCTGCTGTGATAGGAAAAGGGGGATATTTTCCCAGTAGGAAATAAACGGTTCTATCCCTTTTTCAAGAATAAAAGCAGCTAATTTCTCATCTTGAATTCTTCGTTCTTGTCTCTCTTCTTCAAGCATTAGACCCGGGGATGAACTTTCCAATATTAATTTTCTGACCCGATGTGGATACCGTACTGCAAATGTTAAAGCAAGTCTTCCTCCCATGGAATATCCTAAAATATCTGCCTTTTCAATCCCTAACTGTTCCATTAAAGAATGAAGATCATCTGCCACAGACAAAATATGATAACGATTCGATTCTTCAGGGCTTTCCGTTTTGCCGTGACCAATAATGTCGATCATGATGAGCCGTGAGTGGTTGCTCCAGCTTTTACAGAACGGATTCCATGTAGAAGAATCCCCGGTGAATCCATGAAGCAAAATCAGCGGAAATCCATCTCCACATGTGTCAACATTGTAATGAACACCATTTAAAACATATTTCATCATGAAACACCATTGATTTTATTGCTTATTTCCCGGGAAACATAATTCCACAATTTTCGATGCTCTGTTACGTTTCTGTCTCTGGCTGTCGGAATTTCCATTACGGTCAAACCAGAATCATTCATATTCCGCAAGAAAGTGGACTTAAATTGGTCCCAGGATGTAATTTTTTCGAATTTTCCGTTATACATGCGAACTGCATGTTCAAAGTTTAAATCAATCGGCGTTCCAAATAATAATTCAAAGTTTTTAGGATGGCTTGCTTGAGGAAGGAAGGAAAAAATTCCACCTCCGTTATTATTCACCAGCAAAATTTTAATATTAATATCATATAGTTTCGCAGCAAGCAGGCCATTTAAATCATGAAAAAAAGTAAGATCTCCAACTATTAAGTACAACGGCTGCAAAACAGAAGCAGCTCCAATCGCAGTTGAAATGATTCCGTCGATTCCATTTGCGCCTCTGTTTGCCATGATTCGAATGGATTTATCGGTAACATGGAAAAATGTATCCAAATCTCTGATTGGCATACTGTTTCCAACAAACAGTGTGGCTCCGTCAGGAATTAAATCCGATAGCTGATAAATAAGCTTTCCTTCGCTTAATTCCTCTATTTCGTTAATTTTAGAAAGCTCGGTCTTCGTCAGATCATTTATTTCAAGCCATTTATCTAAAAATGGATGGTGATTCTTTTCCGAAACATACTTTGCAATCGATTTGCAGAATTCAGTTTCATTGCAATGGATCATATTGGTTGCTGCTGCCGGGTCTCTCCAGCCGGCACCGCCATCAATCACAAACTGCGGAACATCCATGTTTTCTTTTATAAAAATAGATAACGCCTTAGAAACAGGCATAGCCCCAAACCTGATGATGATATCCGGTTTTAGCGCTTTTTTGCAGTCAGAATTTCGTAAAAATGTGTCGTAGGCGTCAATAATAAAATCTTTAGAATGTTTACCACTTCTTAGCTGTGACAGTGGATCAGCTAAAATCGGAAACTTTAATGCGCTTGCTAGTTTCGTTATGTTTTCAGCAAACAACTTGTCATTCAATGGACCGCATACAATAATGCCATTGTCATATTGAGTGAATATTCCTGCCAGTTCCTTATATGTTTCTTCTGAAAGAGTAAGCTCACCCGTTTCAACAGAAACGTAGCCATCCGGCCGCTCGGGAAGATCAAATAAATCTTCCTTTCCTAAATTGGGAACAAGCGGCTCTCGAAATGGAAAATTTAAGTGTACAGGGCCAGATGGCGAACGTAAAGCGATTGCAGCAGCACGTGCACAAACTGAACGGGCATAGCGGATCATTTCATCCGTTTTTTCCGGCGGAGCCATTTCCACAAACCATTTCACATGATGCCCAAATAAATGAATTTGGTCGATTGCTTGCGGCGCTCCTACATCTCGAAGCTCATGCGGCCGATCGGCAGTCAAAACGATGAGAGGGACCCTTGAATATTGTGCTTCAATAATGGCAGGGTAATAATTAGCTGCAGCCGTTCCGGATGTACATAATATGGCTACCGGTTTTCGCAAAGACTTTGCAATTCCAAGGGCAAAAAAAGCAGCTGACCGTTCATCTATATGAATATGGACGCGAAGATCGGGATGCTCCGCCATCACCATTGCCATAGGAGTAGACCTTGAACCAGGACTGATCACAACATCTCGAACCCCTGTTTTTACTAATTCAGCAACAAAAGCAGAAACATATGCAGTTAAATTTTCTTGATGATCCACTATATTCTTCCCCCAAGAGCCGAAAGCATCGGCCGAAACTTTATGGCTGTTTCTTTGTATTCACTTTCTGCATCAGAATCTGCAACTACTCCGCAGCCGGCAAAGAGCGAAGCTTTCTTTCCCCGGATTAATCCTGAGCGGATTGAAACGGCAAAATCACCGTTGTCTTTATAATCAACCCAGCCAAGAGGAGCAGCGTAAAAACCCCGATCCAACTTCTCTGCTTCCCTTATTTTGGCCATTGCTTCTACTTTCGGGAAGCCGCCCAAAGCAGGTGTTGGATGCAGCTTTTCGACAAACCGCAATAGAGAGTGATTTTTTTTATTTTTGCCGACAACTGGTGTGTAAAGATGCTGAATATCCCTTATTTTTAACAATTTCGGTTTGTCAGGCAAAAATACTTCATCACAAATTTCCTTCATTGCTTCCCGAATCATTTCTACTACATACTGATGTTCGATTAAATTTTTTTGATCGTTTAAAAGTGCTTCTCCCAGCAATTCATCTTCTTCGACTGTTTTTCCCCTGCTAATTGAACCGGCAACGCATGCTGAATACACATCTTTTCCGTTTTTCTTTACAAGCCTTTCTGGAGAAGCACTTATAAAACAGTCACCATTTGATTCAAATGCATAGACAAAGCTTTCCTTTTGTTCTGTTAACAGCCTGGATAGGACGGTTTCCACTTTGACTTCCTGATTGAATGTAATCCTAAGGTCCCTGGCGAGCACCACTTTTTTTAATTTCCCGTCTTTCAAATCCTTAACCACTTTCGCAACAGTTTCTTTCCATTCATTAGGATTACTTTCATTTTCATGTTCTATTTCCGGCAGACCATAATCGTGATCTATATGAATAGATGCTAAAATCTCATCTCTTTCCCTTGTAATTTTTTCTATAATTGATGGGTGATCATGTTGCGTGCATACAATATTAGTAGTAAAAAATGCTTGTCCATTAATGATGCTCAGCATATAAATTGGAATATGAAAAAGTGAATTGGAAAATTTGGACCAAAGTTCTGTTTTTTCTTTCAAAGGATCGAACGAAAATCCACCAAACATAATTGGGCCAATGCCACATTGATCGTACTCATTGTGTATGACAGAATCATCAATAAAGCGCTTCCACTCTGTTTCAACATGAAAAAAACGGTCAGAAGCCTGATCCGATTGAATTTGTTTACATATACCTAAGCCAACTAAAATCATTTGACCAGCAGGATCTTTCCAAAAGAAACGTTCGCCTAAAAATTTATCTCTTCCAGCAGCAAATAAAGAAAGGGGTTTGATATTGCTGATTTTTTGGACTTCGCTTACCAGAACAGGACGTCCTAATTCTCTAGTTTTTGAAATTGCCTTTTCTATCATTTCTTTTAGTTCCGAATCTTGAATTGTAACCAAAAAAATCCCCCCAATAACAGCCCTTCAATGACTGTTATCCATTCGTTATAAACTTCTTCTAAGATACACCTCAAGACAATCACATGTCAATAAAAGCAGTATTTTAAACCTAGTTTTTTCCTTATTATATAAATGACTCTTCTCCCCTATTCACCAAATTGGAGAAACTTCCATGATAGTACTCATTCCAAAGAAACAAACCTATTCCCCTCTGGCAGGTGTAACCAGATTAGCGAAAAAAAGTCATTGACACCTATTATTTGTTACCCTACACTTAAAATTGTAACAATTTATTCACATATTTTGACACTGTCGTCTTTTTCCGCTAAAATAGAACAGTTTGTATCAATTACTACACAAAGGGAGAGACAGAACAATGCAATCACAAATGCAGTCAAGTTCTTCACCTGCAATTGAAAAACAAAACTGGAGAATTTGGTGGCAATTAACCCGCCCGCATACATTAACTGCTGGTTTTGTTCCTGTTTTACTTGGAACGGCGCTTGCGATTCAAATAACCGATATTCACTTTGGCTTGTTTTTTGCAATGCTTTTGGCAAGCCTTCTGATCCAGGCAGCAACAAATATGTTTAATGAGTATTATGATTTTAAGAGGGGCCTGGATAACGAGCAATCCGTTGGAATTGGAGGAGCCATTGTCCGTCATGGAATCCATCCGGGCACCGTAATGGCCATTGCTTTGGGACTTTATGGAATCTCATTGCTTTTAGGCGTCTATATATGCATGAACAGCAGCTGGTGGCTTGCTGTGATCGGTCTTATTTGTATGGCTGCCGGCTATTTATATACAGGAGGCCCTTTCCCAATCGCCTATACACCGTTTGGAGAAATTGCCGCAGGATTTTTTATGGGGTTATTGATTATTTTAATATCCTTTTATATACAAACCGGAACAATTACAGTTACAAGTGTGCTTATAGCCATCCCGATTACCATTCTCGTCGGAGCTATATTGCTAGCTAATAATATAAGAGATTTAGATGGCGATAAAGAATTTGGCCGGAAAACACTGGCCATTCTACTTGGACGGAAAAAAGCCATTTACCTGCTCGCAGGAATGTTCATTTTTTCCTACGGATGGGTTTTTGGACTAATTTTTGCCGGAAAAGCTTCAATATGGACAATTATTGTCATTTTAAGTGCCCCTAAAGCGGTCAAGGCGACTAAGGGGTTTATTGGAAAAACAGCTCCTGCCCAAATGATGCCGGCCATGAAGGCGACTGCACAAACAAATACAATCTTCGGACTTTTATTATCCATTGGCTTATTCTTAGGCTACATTCTATAATTTGAAACAATATCAGCGGGAGTTTTTACCCCCGCTGATCTTTCATGCTCTTACATTGACTTACGAATTTATCATTGGCTTAGTGGCATTGATTTTCCAAATATCATTTGCATATTCCTCAATCGTTCGATCGCTTGAAAAATAGCCTGAATGCGCGATGTTCATCAAACTCATCTTCAGCCATCTATCTTGATCTTCAAAGGCCTCGCCTGCTTTCTTTTGAATATCTACATACGAAGCAAAGTCCCGAAGAACAAAATACTGGTCATTTTCCATAATCAAAGAATCGTATATTGCTTCAAATTCACCTTCGGCATCCGGGAAAAATCCGTTCACTAAAGAATCAAGCACCTGGTGGATTCGATAATCGTGGTGATAGTAGTCTCTTGAATTGTAACCTCCATGCTGGTAATAATGAAGAACTTCATCAGCCGTCAATCCAAAGATAAAGATGTTTTCCTCTCCCACTTTTTCCATAATCTCAATGTTTGCGCCATCCAAAGTTCCAACTGTAATCGCTCCGTTCATCATGAACTTCATGTTGCCCGTTCCTGAAGCTTCTTTGCTTGCCGTTGAAATTTGCTCGCTAATATCAGCAGCAGGAAAGATTTCTTCTGCAAGCGATACCCGATAATTCTCAAGGAAAATCACTTTTAAATGATCCTTTACATCAGGATCGTTGTTAATTTTATCGGCGACTGAATTAATAAGCTTTATTATCTTTTTGGCATAATAATACCCCGGTGACGCTTTTGCACCGAAAATGAACGTCCTCGGGTACATACTGAAACTTGAATCTTCTTTTATCCGGTTGTATAGATGCAAAATATGAAGAATGTTCAAAAGCTGGCGTTTGTATGCATGCAGCCTTTTTACATGGACATCAAAAATCGAACTTGGATCGACAATAACACCTGTCTTCTCCTTTATTATTGCTGCCAAACTGTTTTTGTTCTCTTTTTTTATCTCAAAAAGCTTTTTCAAAAACGCCGGATCATCGCGGTACTCGATTAGTCTTTCCAATTGAGCCGGTGATTCTATCCACGATGTACCGATCGTATCCGAAATTAGTTTTGCGAGCCCAGAATTTGACTTTAACAACCACCTTCTGTGGGAGATTCCGTTTGTTTTGTTATTAAATTTATCGGGAAAGACCTCATAAAAAAGGTTCATTTCTCGTTTTTTAAGAATATCCGTGTGAAGTCTGGCAACACCATTTACACTGTAGCAGCCGGCAAGCGCCAAATGGGCCATTCTCACTTCACCATGAGCAACAATAGCCATCTTTTCAATTCTTTCCCAGTCACCAGGATAAAGGTTCCAAAGTTCCTTGCAAAAACGTTCGTTTATCTCATTTACAATCATAAAAATACGCGGGAGCAATGGCTGAAAAATACGGATTGGCCACTTTTCCAGCGCTTCTGATAATGTTGTATGGTTTGTATATGAAATTGTGTTTTTTGTTATGTTCCATGCTTCGTCCCAGCCCATTTTTTCTTCATCAAGCAAGATTCTCATTAATTCAGGAATGGCAAGAACTGGGTGTGTATCATTTATATGAATACTGACATGGTTATGAAAATCCAGCAAACTATTGTGCTTGGAAAGGTACGAGCGTATAATTGATTGAATGCTGGAAGAAACAAGAAAGTATTGCTGTTTTAAACGAAGAATTTTTCCTTCATCATGGGTATCATCAGGATACAAAAACTCAGAAATAGATTCTGTTTCCCGTTTATATTTTAAAACATCTATATTTACCGGGTACGGCGAAGGCTGTGCACTCCACAATCTTAAAGTATTAACAGTCTTTGTCTTATAACCGACAATCGGCAAATCGTACGGAACAGCCGTAACTTTTTCTGCATTGATATGGCGGAAATGCAGGCATCCATCTTCAGAAACAGCCTCAACTTTGCCCCAAAACGGAACTTCAACCGCTAAATCGGCTCTCCGCACTTCCCAAACATTCCCATTCCGAAGCCAATGCTCGGGGAGTTCCACCTGGTATCCATCAACGATTTTTTGCTCAAATAGGCCATGTTTATAACGAATTCCAAATCCATGTCCCGGAAGATTTAATGTTGCTAGCGAATCGAGAAAGCAAGCTGCTAATCGGCCCAGCCCGCCGTTTCCAAGCCCCGCATCAGCCTCGGCCTCTTCCACTTCAGCCAAATCGATTCCTAGCTCGTGTAATCCTTCATAAACAATATTCTCAATACCTAGGTTCATTAAATTATTCCGAAGCAAGCGCCCTAATAAAAACTCGATTGATAAGTAATAAACTTGCTTTTCACCGGAAGCGCGGTATTGTTCATTTGTTTTAATCCAATCAGAGCTGATATATTCACGAATCATGTTGCCGAGCGTCTGAAAGTGTTCCCGTCTCGTACTGTCTTGAAAGCTTTTGCCAAACATCATCTCAAGCCTCTGTAAAAAAGCTTTTTTAAATTCTTCCTTATTAGTAAACATGGCTTTCACTCCTTGAGATCAGTTCAGCATAGAGGCTGTTATATTTGAAAGCGGATTGCGCCCAACTGTAATCTAAACCCATAGCTCGGCGGACAAGCTTCTTCCAAACGATGTCATCTTGATAAAACTGTAATGCCCTCTTGATCGTATACAGCATATCGTGTGCATTAAAATTGGTAAAAGAAAAACCATTCCCTTCACCGTTATCTTCCCGGTAGGACATGACCGTATCATTTAATCCTCCGGTTTCCCGCACGATTGGAATCGATCCATATTTCATGGCGATCAGCTGTCCAAGACCGCACGGTTCAAATTTCGATGGCATTAAAAACAAATCAGAGCCTGCGTATATTTGTTGAGCAAGTTCTTCATTAAAACCGATGTGCACTTTGAATTTTTCGGGATAATGATAAGCCATTTCGCGGAAAAAGTTTTCAAACTCATCCTCACCCGTTCCAAGGACGATCATCTGAAGATTTTCCGCCATCAGTTCATGAAAAACGCATTTAACGAGATCCAATCCTTTTTGCTTCGTCAGCCTAGTTATCATTGCGATAATAGGTGTATTCGCATCCTGTCTTAAGCCAAATAAATCTTGGATACGCTTCTTATTTTCCGATTTGCCGCTTAAATCATTTTTATGATATCTGGCAAAAATGAATGAATCCTTTTCAGGATTATAATACCGCTCATCAATTCCATTTAAAATCCCTTGCAAATCTTCTTTGCGCTTTCTTAAAAGGCCGTCTAACTTTTCACCAAAGTACGGAGTTTGAATTTCCTGCATATATGTCGGACTTACCGTAGTAATTTTATCAGAAGCAACGAGTGCACCTTTCATGAAATTTACATTTCCGTAAAACTCGAGTTGATCACTGTTAAAGTATTTTTCGCTTAAATTAAGCAAATCTCCAAGAATTTCTTTCGGAAAAATGCCCTGAAACTGCAAATTATGAATAGTAAACACCGTCTTCATTGGTACGTATTTTTTTCGACGGCAATATTCTGCCCGAAGCAGAAACGGAATCATTCCCGTATGCCAGTCGTGGCAATGCAATATATCAGGATCGAAATCTATATGCGCCAAACTCTCGAGCACTGCCCTGTTAAAATACGCAAATCGTTCGCCATCATCGAAAAAACCATATAAACGGTCCCGGTTGAAATAATATTCGTTATCGACAAAATAAAATGTAACACCATCTAAAATAAGTTGTTCAATCCCGCAGTACTGGTTTCTCCAGCCAACCTGCACACTGAATTCAGCAATTTTCCGCAAATAACTTTTCCACTTTTCTGAAATTGTACCATACTTCGGCAAAATGACACGGACATCGGTTCCAAGCTTTTTCAATTCCTTCGGCAAGGATCCCGCAACATCGGCAAGCCCTCCCGATTTTACAAAAGGAACACATTCGGAAACAATAAACAGGACTTTCACGAGTTCATCAACACCCCTTGTACAGTGCCTTTGCGAATAATATATGGTGATGAAGCATTAGCCGCCATAACAGTTCCTTCTTCCACCTTAACATCTTTGTCTAAGATAACCGAATCTAACACACAATTATCGCCAATCTGGCATTTTTGCATTACAATACTATTTTTTATGATTGAATTTTTTCCAATTTTAACACCTCTGAAAATAATACTATTTTCTACTTTGCCCTCTATTAAGCATCCGTTTGCGATCATAGAGTTCTTAACGTTTGCTCCCTTAAAATACCTTGTCGGGGGTTCATCCTTCACTTTTGTATAAATTGGCCGTTCTTTGTGAAAAAGCTGTTTCCAAATCGGAGGTTCGAGAATGCTCATACTCGCTGAATAATACTTTTCTATTGAATTAATCATGACGGCAAAACCTTTATATTCATAGTTGCAGATCTTATAAGAATGATGTATATCCGTTACGACATCTCTCATGCATGTATATCCCGTTTTCTCATAAGATTCAATCAATTCGATGAGCAGTGATGTCTTAACTAAGTACATTTCAAGCGACTTTCCTTCATGGAAAATCTCCGTAATATCACATCCGCTTTTGATATGCCACTCTAAGACAGGACGAAAATCCATATTAAATACTGTAAAGCAGTTTGCAATCAGCGCATATTCCTGCCTGCTGCGGTAAAAATAATCAATGTTCGCCGCAAAATGATAAAAAGACCCGATTCCGTTTCTTAATCCATCCAAAGTCGGAGAAGGGAAAAAGAACAATCCGTCTCTCTTTCGATTTAAATCCCAGTTCTTCCCTGATCCCAAATGGTCCATTAACGACCTATACTGAAATTTAGGAAAAATCGCGACACTTTCAATTTCAGAATTCACCATGTTCGACAAGACAAAGTCGATAAGGCGGTAACGGCCGGCAATTGGAACCGCTGCAAGCGACCGATGGACAATCAATTCTTCTAATTGATCATAGTAAGTTGTTGCATCAATAACACCGAGTAGTCTTTTTTTCAAATGGAAGTCCCTCCCGATTATGATTTAATTTACGAATAAATTCCATTTAAGAGTTCATCTGTTACGAGAACTATTTCATCGCTTCTATCATTCGGGCGAATAACCATTCCATCCGGCACTCGAACATTTGAAGGTACGATCGCTTTTTCAATAAAGGTATTTTTACCAATAACCGCATCTGGCATGACAACAGATTCCCGAATGATGGCTCCTTTTTCAACTGTTACACCCTGGAATACAACTGACCTTTCAACTTCTCCTTCGATGGTGCAGCCTTCGTTTATAAGTGATTCAGTTACTTCTGCTTCGGGAGAAATATATTGCGGCGGTTGATTCGGATTAATCGAATAGATGCACCATGAATAATCGAACAAATTAAGTTCGCATTCTTCATCGAGCAAGTCCATGTTGGCTTCCCAAAGGCTCTTTACTGTACCGACATCCTTCCAATAGCCCTTAAACGGATAAGCGTACAGCTTCTTTTTTTCTTCAAGCAATAAAGGGATCACATCTTTACCGAAATCGTGCGTAGACTCCGGATTGCGGTTATCCATTTCCAAATATTCTTTTAAAATATTCCAATTAAAAATGTAAATTCCCATCGATGCTAAATTATTTTTTGGCATTTGCGGTTTTTCTTCGAACTCTATGATTCTCATATCTTCACTAGTATTCATTATGCCAAATCGGCTGGCTTCGTCCCAGGGAACCTCGATAACTGAAATCGATACGTCTGCCCCTTTTTCGATATGATATTCAAGCATTAATTCGTAATTCATTTTATAAATGTGATCGCCAGAAAGAATCAGAACGTATTCAGGTTCATATTGAGTTAAATAATTCAAATTTTGATAAATAGCGCTTGCAGTTCCTGTGTACCACTTCACCTCCGATGATTCACTGTAAGGGGGCAATATTGTAACCCCCCCGTTTCTTCTGTCCAAGTCCCATGCGCTTCCAATCCCAATATAGGAATTTAAAACAAGAGGCTGATATTGAGTTAGTACACCCACAGTATCAATTCCGGAATTTGTACAATTACTGAGTGTAAAATCAATGATCCTGTATTTGCCCCCAAACGGAACAGCGGGTTTTGCAAGGTTTTTTGTCAGTGCACTAAGCCTGCTCCCTTTCCCTCCTGCCAATAGCATGGCGACGCACTTCTTTTTTACCATTTTGATTTCTCCCCTTTCGTTGTTTAACTGGGCGCAATATTGAAATCCCAAATGGCGGGATCGTCATTTCCAATGAATATGGCTTACCATGAAACTCTTCCTTCACAGCATTTAACACCTTTTTGTTCACACAGCCTGAACCGCCAAAGGTATCCATGTCACTATTAAGTATTTCCTTGTATTTTCCTTCCTTTGGTACACCTATTTTGTAATTATGGTAGGTTTGATACGTAAAATTACACACAATCACGAGGAACTCTTCTGAATTTTTTCCCCTTCGGATAAACGAAAATATTGATTGCTGATAATTGTTTACATCGACCCACTCAAACCCTTCGCTCATATGATCAAGTTGATAAAGGGGCTTAGAGCGGTTATAAATATGAAAAAGCTCTTTCACATAAGTATTCATCTTCTTATGCATCTCATAGTCTAGCAGATTCCAATCTAACTGTTCCTTGTCTTTCCATTCGGAAAACTGGCCGAGTTCTGTACCCATAAACAAAAGCTTTTTTCCCGGGTGGCAAGCCATGTACCCTAACAACAAACGGAGCTGCGCAAATTTCTGCCAGTAATCCCCCGGCATTTTATCCAGCAAAGATTTTTTTCCGTGGACAACTTCATCATGGGAAAACGGCAAAATAAAGTTTTCTGAAAAAGCATAAAGAAGCGAAAAGGTTACTTTATTGTGTTTAGAAGACCTAGAATCAGAAGGAGTCTCCATGTATTCCAATATGTCATTCATCCAGCCCATATTCCATTTGTAGTTAAATCCAAGGCCGCCGTAATGAACAGGAGCAGTCACCTGCGGCCAATCTGTAGAATCCTCTGCAATCATAAGAATGGTTGGATCGTGTTGAAAAATCACTTTATTTAATTTTTTTAGAAAGTCGATGCCATAAGGATTGGCATGTTTTCCTTCTGAATTCGGCCAATAGATGATATTGGCCACAGCATCAACCCGAAAACCGTCAATATGAAAATAATCCATCCAAAACAAAGCATTCGAAATAAGAAAACTTTGAACTTCCGTCTTCCCGAGATCAAAATTTGCAGTACCCCAGACCGGATTTTCACGGTCATGAATATTTTGATATTCATACAGATGTGTTCCATCAAACCGATAAAGTCCATGGCTGTCTTTGCAAAAATGGCCGGGCACCCAATCAAGTATGACCCCAATGTCATTCTGGTGGCATTGATCAACGAAATACATGAAATCATGGGGAGTTCCATATCTGCTTGTTACCGAGAAATACCCAGTTCCTTGGTAACCCCATGAGTCGTCGAGTGGGTGCTCCACAAGAGGGAGCAATTCTATATGCGAATATCCATGTTCCCGTACATAAGGAATCAATTCATCAGCCAATTCTCGATATGTAAGAAAACTTCCATCGTGTTTCTTTTTCCACGATCCTGCGTGCACCTCATAAATCATGACTGGCTCTGAATAGACCGGTTTTTTCATTTTCTTTAATTTCCATGCATGATCGTTCCAGGTAAATCCTTCAAGGGAATATACAATCGATGCAGTGTTTGGACGAAGTTCCGAATAAAAAGCAAACGGATCAGACTTTAAGAGCCGTTCTCCCTGTTTCGTAAACACTTCATACTTATAAAGACAACCTTCCAAGTTTTCCTCCACCAAGAGCATCCAGATCCCATCATTATTTACTCTATGAAAGGTATACCCTTCTCCATTCCAATTATTAAAATCACCGACTAATCTGATAATTTCAGCATTTGGAGCCCAGACACAAAACCTTGTCCAAATCTTTTCGTTCACTTTAACAAGGTGTGCCCCAAACAAACGATAACTTTCAAACAATGTACCCTCGTGATATAAATGGATTTGATAATCTGTAGGAAAAAACGTATCTAATTTCATCTATGTCTCCATCCTATCCTAATTTCACCTACTTTCCTGTTATATTCGATTTATGAAAAAAAATTCCTTGTAAAACATTTTTAAATTTTTTGACAATAACTTCATTGTTTTGTTAAAATTCGTCACATCAAATCCAATATCGCTATGTTTCGGCATATTTTTTTACGCATCGAGACAAAATAAGTTAATAAAATAACACGTAAACTGAAAGGAGAATAATAATTTTTATGACAAACGAGGAAGATAAAAAATTAATGCAAGAACACCCAGAAGAAATCAAACCTTATTTCGAAGCACCAGACAGAAAAATATTAGCGATAGGGGATCAATTTCGCGGTCCTTATACAGGAATTACTTCAGAATTTGACTTGGACAACCCGAACAGATCATTGCCTAAAAAAGATGATCGGCTGATTGATTAATAACAAAAATAAGCTATAAAATAAGAAAAGCTGTTGACACATAGTCAACAGCTTTTTTAATATGACCCGTACGGGATTCGAACCCGTGTTACCGCCGTGAAAGGGCGGTGTCTTAACCACTTGACCAACGGGCCTTAATGGCGGAGAAGGAGGGATTTGAACCCTCGCGCCGGTTACCCGACCTACACCCTTAGCAGGGGCGCCTCTTCAGCCACTTGAGTACTTCTCCATATGGCTCCGCAGGTAGGATTCGAACCTACGACCGTTCGGTTAACAGCCGAATGCTCTACCACTGAGCTACTGCGGAATGGTGGGCCTAAATGGACTTGAACCATCGACCTCACGCTTATCAGGCGTGCGCTCTAACCAGCTGAGCTATAGGCCCATTTTGTGTTGGAGCGGGTGATGGGAATCGAACCCACGACAACAGCTTGGAAGGCTGTGGTTTTACCACTAAACTACACCCGCGTATTTATTTTTTTGATGGGGCGACTAGTGGGAATCGAACCCACGAATGTCGGAGCCACAATCCGATGCGTTAACCACTTCGCCATAGCCGCCATCATTAAAAAGTACAAGCAGTTAACGGCTAAAAATGGTGGCTCGGGACGGAATCGAACCGCCGACACAAGGATTTTCAGTCCTTTGCTCTACCGACTGAGCTACCGAGCCATTCTTATTTTTGTTCACTTAACATCTAGTTTCACACAGTCCTTTGCTCAAAGGATCTTCCGATCTTTCTCGCAGATTGCCGCCGAAACTGATCAATGATGTGTGCAATCTGCTCTACCGACTGAGCTACAAATCAATACTTATTGTTGCTTGTTGCCTATTTAGGTGGCGGTCCCGACGGGAATCGAACCCGCGATCTCCTGCGTGACAGGCAGGCATGTTAACCGCTACACTACGGGACCAAATTGCGGGGGCAGGATTTGAACCTGCGACCTTCGGGTTATGAGCCCGACGAGCTACCGGACTGCTCCACCCCGCGTCGATGTTATTTTATTCATTTTGTCCATGCGCCTATTTTAGCTTTCGGACTGTCCCGACCTCAGAAAGAAATACAAGAAGCTGTTCGGTCGGTACAACTCGCAGTTATTCAGTGAAGTAACGCTCGTTGCTCCACCCCGCGTCGATAATATTATATTTATAATAAAATTATTAAGTGATATGGCGGAGGAAGAGGGATTCGAACCCCCGCGGGCTTTGACACCCCTGTCGGTTTTCAAGACCGATCCCTTCAGCCAGACTTGGGTATTCCTCCGTATTATAAATGGTGGACCTTGTAGGACTCGAACCTACGACCGGACGGTTATGAGCCGTCTGCTCTAACCAGCTGAGCTAAAGGTCCTCTATTTGGTAGCGGCGGAGGGAATCGAACCCACGACCTCACGGGTATGAACCGTACGCTCTAGCCAGCTGAGCTACGCCGCCAAAAACATATCTTTTTTATGGTGGAGCCTAGCGGGATCGAACCGCTGACCTCCTGCGTGCAAAGCAGGCGCTCTCCCAGCTGAGCTAAGGCCCCATTCTTTAA